>JBNAWO010000006.1:0-52298 GCA_049699815.1 Ignavibacteria bacterium
TAACTTCTGGAGTTTACATTTACGAATTGCGGAGTGGTTCATTTAAATCAGCGAAGAAGTTTGTGTTGATGAAATGATAATGAATTTATGTTTGTCCCCCTGAGAGTGTCGAGTGTTGTCACCCTGTCATTCCCGCGTAAGCGGGAATCCACCTTTACCTTGAACTTGTCGAAGGATGACAGAATGAAATACTCTCATTAATGTTATGCTTGGTCAGGCTCAGCCTGACATTGTAATCATCACCAAGAGCCTGACGAAAGGTGAGATTTCATTTCATAAATACAAGCTTCTTCGATTGAACAAACGAACCGCACTTTAATTGATAAATGTAAATACCTGAGGTCAAATTATATTTATCCGCATTAAACTCTATTTCATATTCTCCAGATGATTTAGGTTCGTTTAGAAGTGTAGCGATTTCTCGACCTAATAAATCATAAACTTTCAAAATGGTAAAGTTATAATCTGGAATTCTAAATTTAATTATTGTTTTTGAATTAAATGGATTGGGATAATTTTGAAAGAGTGTGAATTGCTTAATCAAAGGGATATCATCTCTAACGCCAGTTGGCATATTTATTCCAGTTACACCATTCTCATTATAAATTAGAAGTCCAGGTGCACCATTAAAATTTCTATCCATTGAAATCCATTTATTATTAAATCTATCAATTTTTATATCCAGTATGCTTCTGCCTACAGTAGAATCGAGATAAGTAAAAGTATTACCATCAAACTTTAATGCACCATCGTCAGTTCCTATCCATAAATTATTGAAGGTATCAATCGTAATAACATTAACAAAATTACTTCTAAATGGTGCATTACTTGTGTTATAAATAAAAAAGGTAGAATCATTTATCCACTTTAAAAGTCCCTTAGTTCTTGTACCAAGCCATCGAAATCCTTTTAAATCTTTTGCAAAAGAAAATATTTCCTGTGAAGGCATCTTTGTATTAGTTGTGTCGAAAATATTCCAATTATTATTGTATAACAAAACCATTCCTTTATAAGTGCAAATCCAAATTGAATCTCCATCAGAATAAATTAGACCCCCGTTGTTTGAAGGCAAAGGAGAATTTGAAGTAGTATAAAGAATCGAATTATAACTGCTATCAACTTTTACAAGTCCACGTCCTACAGGTCCAAAAATCCATTTATTTTTATCTTTATCAATTGCAATTTTTGGATACTTAATTATTTCATTAACAAATTGCTGGTGTTGTTGAAAAATATTCCCATCAAAACTTATTAACCCCCCTCCATATATATACAACCAAACTATACCAATATTATCAACGGTTGCAACAAAATGATTTTGCGGATAAATATTAAATATCTTAGAAACATTCCAACTTTTCCATTCATTACCGTCGTACTTAACTAATGCTAAATATGAATTATAAAGACTGTATGTCAACCAGACATTTTTATTTTTATCGATTGAAATATTATAAACTACCTGATCTTTTGAAGATGTAGTATCAAAACTTATAAATAACCATTGATTTGAAGATGAAGTAGTTATTTTCTGTTTTTCTGGATCTATCAAGATTGTTCTTATTTGCGATGAATTTGTAGAGACAAGATTATCATTTAATGTCCAGATTCGATACGAAATTGAAGTGGAATAGGTCCCCCCAGACCAGGTAATATCTTGATCTACATAATAATTTTCTGTTAACAGTGCAATTTGGACCCAATCGTTGTTAGAAACTTTTCTTTCAATTAAAAAACTTGTGTAAAACGACTCACAATTCCATATAAGAATTGGATGTCCTTCATATTTATCAATTTCAAATTCGGCTACCTCCGGTGGTTCGAAATATTTTGTTACAGGTAACCCCTGTTTTTTGATTTCCCATACTTTCAAAATTGAACCAGATTGAAAATCAGTCCAGGTTTCTCCTGTTCCACTCACGCTCAATTTGTTGGATTCAAAGTTGAATTTTATATAAATATCTACATTATATTGATTGGATAAACCTCCTCCCCAACGACAATCCCTTGTATCTAAGTAGAAATAAAGATTAGGATCTTTCGAATTTGTTAACTTATAAAATCCGTATGTAATTTGCGGAGAATAATTACTTCCAGCAAAAAACCAGCAATCCCAATAACTTGGATGATGGGCATTACTATTTCCTATAGTTTCTAAAGAACTCTGGACTAATGAACTATTTGATGAAATTTTATATGTAGAATCATGAATATTTACCCAGATAATTTTCTCACTCTTAATTGAATACTTAACTTTCTCTCCTTCATTAACCCCAAAAGTACCAATAAAAAGAGCACCCTCCACAACTAAATCTTGGCCTTTAGTAACTTGACCAGTTAGAAGAAAAATAATAATTACTAATAAAATAAGGGGATAACTTGAGCAGATTTGTTTGAGCATAAATTCTCCTTCTGCTTGATATAATGTAAAAAAAATGCCCTATAGAAACAATTATATAAATCTTGAGATAAAGAACCTGAGGCTGTGGCTATATTCTACAACGATCAATTAATTAAAACAAAATACTCTTTGGAATTAAGATTTCATCACTTGATTAATACAACAAATCCAATTGAAAGATTGATAAAAGAGATAAGAAGAAGAATCAATGCAATAGGACATTTTGAAAATAAAGAAAGTGCTGATAAAATTTTATTCTTTATATCAATTCACTTAAACTTTGATGTTATGGGTAATGTCTCTTTTTATATATTTTAACCTTTACACTATTTTTGGAACTTTATCAAGCTGATTGAACTCAAAAATAAATGCAAGTTTTCTATCGTTCAATTGATCTTTTCAAAATTCTCAAGGGTTGCTTTAAAAAATTTCTATCCAAACTTCTCAGGAAGTTTCGTATAAGCGACCTGATTGTAGAAAAACGATTCACTAAAAAATTAAAAACTTTGTAGTGGTAATTTCATTGAAAAGAATTTTCCCAATATCATTATAAAACCCTGAAGAGAGTAAGACCATTAATAATTTTCATAAATCTTCCAAATCTTCAAATCATAAATTGAAGTCAAATTTTCTCTTTTGTTATATTGCAAACAATCTTAATCGATTTTTTTGAATAATCTTGAATGAATTTATCTGAAGGGAAAAGCAAATTATGAAAAAGGAACTCTCCAAAGTTTACAATCCGAAAGAAGTTGAAGATAAATGGTATCAATATTGGGAAACTAATAAATTATTTCACGCTGAAATTGATCATACCAAAAAGCCTTACACAATTGTAATTCCACCACCAAATATTACCGGCAGTCTTACAATGGGTCATATCCTGAACAACACGCTTCAGGATATTTTCATTCGATGGAAAAAAATGTGCGGTTACAACGCTTGCTGGGTCCCGGGAACTGATCACGCATCAATTGCAACCGAAACAAAAGTAACAGCTTACCTTCGTGAAAAAGGAATAGATAAAAAGAAAATTGGTCGTGAAGAATTTCTAAAGCATTGCTGGGAATGGAAAGAAACTTACGGCGGAATTATTCTCAAACAATTAAGAAAACTCGGTGTTGCCTGTGATTGGGATCGTTTACGTTTTACAATGGATGATGATTACTATCGACTTGTTCTTGAAGCTTTCGTTCACCTTTATAAAAAAGGTTACATTTACCGCGGGTTGAGAATGGTCAACTGGGATCCTGCAACTCAATCTGCAATTTCTGATGAAGAAGTTATTTATCAAGAAGTAAATGGTAAACTCTGGTATTTCAAATATCCAGTTAAAGATACGAATGATTTTGTTATCGTGGCAACCACTCGACCGGAGACAATGTTAGGCGATACAGCTGTTGCCGTTAATCCAACTGATGAAAGATATAAACACTTAATTGGTAAGAAAGTAATTCTTCCGATCGTTAATCGCGAAATTCCAATCATTGCAGATGATTATGTCGACAAAGAATTTGGAACTGGCTGCGTTAAAGTAACTCCCGCTCACGATCCAAATGATTTTGAAATTAGTCAACGTCATCCGATTGAAGTAATTAACATAATGAACCCTGATGCGACACTTAACGAAAATGTTCCAGAAGAATTTCGTGGATTGGATCGATTTGTCGCTCGTAAAAAGGTTGTAGAAAAATTTGAAGAACTTGGACTCCTTGAAAAAATTGAAGATTACAAAACAAACATTGGGTACTCTGAAAGAGGGAAGGTACCTATTGAACCTTATCTTTCTGAGCAATGGTTTATGCGAATGGATGAACTCGCTAAACCTGCAATTAAATCTGTTGAAGAAGGTAAGGTGAAGTTTCATCCAGATCGCTGGACAAAAGTTTATTTCCATTGGATGTATAATATTAAAGATTGGTGTATTTCACGCCAATTGTGGTGGGGACATAGAATTCCTGTGTGGTATTGTCAAAATGAAAGCTGTAAAGAAATTATCGTTCAAGTGGATCAACCGCAAAGTTGTCCAAAATGTGGTTCAATGAATTTAAAACAGGATGAAGATGTTCTGGATACCTGGGCATCAAGCTGGCTCTGGGCTCATGGAGTTTTCAAGACAAAAGAAGAACTTGAATATTTCTATCCAACCGATACACTCGTAACTGGTCCCGATATTATTTTTTTCTGGGTTGCTCGAATGATCATTGCAGCTCATGAGTTTACTAATAACATTCCATTCAAAGATGTTTATTTCACTTCTATTATTCGAGATGAAAAAGGGAGAAAAATGAGCAAATCTCTTGGAAATTCTCCCGACCCACTCGATGTAATTGATCAATACGGCGCTGATGCTTTAAGATTTACTATCATTTATCTTGCCCCACTTGGCCAAGATGTTTTGTTCTCTGTTGATAAATGTGAAATCGGTAGAAACTTTGCAAACAAAATCTGGAATGCTGGTAGATTTTTGTTAATGAATGCCGAACAAATTAACATCAATTACAATCTAAAATTTGATTCACTTGATTTAACCGATAAATGGATTTTAAGTCGATTAAATTCAACAATTAAAAATTACACAGAAGCTCTTGAGACATTTAAAATTAACGATGCCTCTAAAATTATTTACAATTTTATTTGGAGTGATTACTGCGATTGGTATGTTGAGTTTGTCAAAACCAGACTGAGTGAAGAAACAAATGAAAATGTTAAGTCAGCTATTCTATCAAGAGCAATTTATGTTTATGAAAATATTTTGAAATTACTCCACCCAATAATGCCTTTCATTACAGAAGAAATTTTCCAAACAATATACGAACTTGATTCTTCTCGAAAGAGCAGAAGTGAAGTTAAAACGATTATGACCGAACAATTTCCACTTGCTGATGAAAAATGGATCGATGAAAATGTTGAAAATAAACTTGAGCTTTTGCAGGAATTAATTTCATCGATACGAAATATTCGAGGCGAGATGAATGTTCCACCATCCAAAAAATGTGATGTCCACATCAAAGCTGAGGATAGAGATTTTGAAGATCTTGTTAATGCTTATCCGTTTTATATCGAAAAGCTCGCACGGGTGGAAAACATTTTAGTTGGAAAGTCAATTCAAAGACCAAAAAATTCATCTGTATCAGTTGTGAAAGGAAATGAAATCTACATCCCACTTGAAGGATTGATCGATATTGAAGTCGAAAAAGAAAGATTGAAAAAAGAAGTTGAACGACTTGAAAAACTTCTCGAAGGTGTAAATAAAAAATTGACAAACGAAAACTTTATTTCTAAAGCACCTGAAGATGTTGTAAAAAATGAAAGAGAAAAGCAAAAGAACTTTTCCGAAGCTCTTGAAAAAGTAAAAAAGAATCTGGTAATGCTCGAAGAGAATTAAAAAATAAGTCAAATTAAAATGAATATTTACGACATAATTGGCGGAATTGCTGTTACTATAAGTTGCTTTAACTTATTACCTCAGGTTTTGAAAGGATTTAAAACAAAGAGTGTAAAAGACATCTCCTGGATTTTTATTTTTATGATAATTACGGCAACAATTTTATGGTTCATTTATGGAAAATATCGCAACGACTGGGCAATAATGCTTACCAACTCGATCATATTTGGTTTTGCAATTATTCTCCTAATGCAAAAGATTATTTATTCAAAGAATAAGTGAGTTAAAAAATTTCACTTTACAAAAAGGATACAGGTTTTTAATTAAATATTAAAAAATTATAATTCTTCCTTTGGTATCTCCATATTAAAATTTCTCTCTACACTATCTCTTTCATAATTTTGAAAAAAATGGAGAGTAGAAATGGAATTGTGGGAGGCAATCTTAACAAGAAGAAGCATTCGAAAATTCACACCCCAACCAATCCATCAAGATTTAATTGAAAAAATTTTAAGAGCTGGAATGCAGGCTCCATCTGCAAGAAATAAACAACCCTGGCATTTTATCGTTGTTCAAAATCGTCAAATGCTGGATAAAATTTCTGTTATTCATCCTTATGCTTATATGTTGCGAGAAGCTCCACTTGGAATTGTCGTTTGTGGTGATATAGAAATTGAAATTACAATTGAATACATCGTGCAAGATTGTTCAGCTGCGACTCAAAATATGCTGCTTGTAGCTCATAACTTTGGATTAGGAGCTGTGTGGTTGGGAATTTATCCAAGAGAACCAAGAATTAAAGCTTTAAGAGAATTGCTCAACATTCCCGAGAATGTCATACCAATTTCGATGATAGCCATTGGTTATCCTGCAGAGAAAAAGTTACCCGAAAATCGTTTCAAACCAGAAAGAGTTCACTACGAAACATGGTAATTAAAGGAGATTGATATGAAAAGCCTTATTAAAATTTTAATACCAATCATCTTCTTTCTTGAAATCTCTTTTGCTCAGGAAAAGAGCAAAGAAGAAGAAATTAATCAATTAAAAAGAATGAATGAAGAACTTGAACATCGTCTCGATATTCTTGAAAAGAAAATAGATGATGTATTGTGGTTCGAACGGCTTAAAGATTATGCGTTTATCGATAAAGTTTTTTTAACTGGTCCGCCAAAATGGAGAGAAAAAAATCCAACCGGACAAGGTGCAGGAAATCCAGTTAAATTCTGGTCTTATATTTTCATTCCGAAAGGAATTGATTACAGTAAAAAATACCCCTTGATTGTTTTACCTCACGGTGGAGTTCATGCAAACTTCACGACTTATCATACTCACATTGTGAAAGAAATGATGGCTCAGGGTTATATTGTTGTTGCACCTGAGTACAGAGGAAGTACTGGATATGGAAAGTCCTTTTATGAATCAATTGATTATGGTGGACTTGAAATCGAAGACTGTGACGCAGCAAGAAAATTTATGATTGAAAATTATGAGTTTGTAGATAAAGATAGAGTTGGAATTGTAGGCTGGAGTCATGGTGGACTAATTGCATTAATGGCGGTGTTTGATCATCCAGATGATTATAAAGTCTGTTTTGCTGGTGTTCCAGTTAGCGATTTGATTGCAAGAATGGGTTACAAAGATGATTCTTATAGAAAATTATTTTCTGCTGATTATCACATTGGAAAAACCGCAGATCAGGATGTTAAAGAATATAAAAGAAGATCACCTGTATGGAATGTTCATAAATTAAAAACACCACTCTTTATTGATACAAATACGAATGATGAAGATGTTAATGTACTTGAAGTAGAAAGTTTAATTCGCGCATTAAAAGCTGAAGGTAAAAAATTTGAGTACGAAATTTTCAAAGATTTGCCGGGCGGACATTCGTTCGATCGAATGGATACTAAAACAGCAAAAGAAATTCGTTTGAAAATTTATAAATTTTTAGAAAAATATCTTAAACCTCCAAAGCCATTTAATTCAATCGAAGATATCAATAAAGCAGCTTATCGTTAATAATGACATTTTTATTCAGAGTTTTTCACCTGTCATTTACTTGAAAAATTCATTGAACTAATTTGTTGAACATTTTAGAGAGCATTTTATTAACAGAGTTTCTTAATTTTACATAACGAAGTTAATTTATTGGAAATTAATTATGACAAAAGATAGAGTACGAAGAACTAAAAAGACTGCTTATGAAAAAAAGAAAATTCAATGGGGGAAAATTTTTTGGTATGCATTTCTTGGAGCTATACTTATTCTCTTTATTGTAAACAATACGAGAAAAGATGATACTCCCCCATTTCAATACCCTCCTGGCACAAAGAAAAATCTTTACGAACCAGATAAACCAGAAAATTTCCCTCAAGCATATGATTTTAATTTAAAATCAATTGATGGATCAACTAAAAAACTTTCTGACTTTAAAGGAAAAGTTATTGTGCTGGATTTCTGGGCAACTTGGTGCCAGCCCTGCATTAAAAGCATTCCCGATTTAATCGAAATACAAAATTCAATGAAAGATGTTCAAGTGATTGGTATTTCTGTTGATGTTAATCCAATGCAAGTTGTCCCTGATTTCATTAAAAAACACAAAATCAATTACATAGTTTTAATTGGTACCGAAGAACTTTATGAAAAATATGGTGGAATTAATGCAATTCCAACTACATTCATCATCGATAAAGAAGGTAGAATCAGGAACAAACACATTGGGGTCGTTCCAAAGGATGTTTTAATAGATGAGATTAAGCGAGCATTTAATTGATATTTATCAGCAATTAAAAAGAGATTGAATGAAAGTTCTTTACTATTCTTTATTAGTTATAATTCTTGATCAAATTACAAAACTTCTCGTCAAAGGTTTTAAAATTCCATTCTTGAACTTTCACCATCGAGGATTGAAAATAAATTCAAGTATAAAAATCTGGGATGAAATTATTCAGATCACTCATGTCGAAAATTATGGTCTTGCATTCGGAATAGATTTCGGAAGAGAGTTCAAGGTAATCCTGACAATCTTTACAATAATTGCAGCTTTATTAATTTTATATTATTTGTATGTATCTCGCTATAAAGATTTTAAAATTCGTTTTGCTATTGCATTGATTTTTGGCGGTGCAATGGGAAATATAATTGATAGAGTTTTTTATGGTGTTTTCTACGGATATGCACCTTTATTTCACGGTCGAGTTGTTGATTTTATTCACATCGATTTTTTTGATTATACTTTATTTGGTAGAACTTATCAAAGTCTACCCATCTTTAATATTGCAGATGTTGCGGTTTTATCTGGAATTTTATTGCTTCTCTTTATCTCATTCCAATCAAAATTAAAGGGAGTATCTTCTGAGCAAGAAGAATCAAATGTAATTTCAGACACTCAGTCCATTCAAAATAACTTAAACATTAATAAAGAAGATGAAGATACAGACAGTACACAAAATCATTAACAAACAAAAAAACTCGAAATTGTGCTTTGTTTGTGGATTAAAAAATCCATTTGGATTGAAAGCACAATTCTATATTTCTGAGACAAAAGAATTAATCGCCATATTTAAACCTGAGGAATTTCATCAGAGTTATCCCGGTAGAGTTCACGGTGGAATTGCTTCAGCGATTTTAGACGAAACAATTGGACGCGCAATTCTCAATCATTACGATGAAGAAGTTTGGGGAGTTACTATAGAATTGCAGGTAAAATTTCGAAAACCGATTGATCTCAATCAAGAACTGAAAGTTATTGGTCGAATTACAAGAAATGAAAATCGAATCTTCGAGGGTACGGGTGAGATAATTTTACCAAGTGGAGAGGTTGCAGTTGAAGCTTATGGGAAATATTTGAAAGTTCCTCTCGAAAAAATTACAGTCTTCAATCCAGAAGAATACGAGTGGCGTGTAGTTCGAAATGAAAACGACCCGAATGAAATTAAAATTTAAATAATCTTTTTTCTTCGATATTCCAAGAGTTCATTTTGATTTAAATCATTAAGCAGAAACTTCAGTTTCTAATTTTACAAATTTAGAAATCTCAGCAACCAGTTTATCTCCAACTTTGACTTCGCCGACCCCTTTCGGTGTTCCAGTAAAAATTATATCTCCTTCCTCAAGTGTAAAATAATAAGAAAGATATTCAACAATTTCTTCAACTGAAAAAATCATATTTGATGTATTATCATTTTGTTTTAATTCACCATTAACCCAGAGTTTAATATCGAGAGAATTTGGATTTTGAATCTCGTTTGCGGGAATAAACTCTCCAAGGACTGTTGATGTATCAAAACATTTTGAAATTGTCCAGGGATGTCCCAATCTTTTCGCTTCAGATTGCAAATCTCTTAATGTCATATCAAGCCCCACTGTATAAGCATCAATATAGTTAGGAGCTTTTGAAGCTGGAATTTTCTTGCCTGTTCTTCCAATTAATAATACAAGCTCAGTTTCGTAATGAAGAGATTTTGAAAATTCGGGATAAACTATTTTATCTCCGCTGAAAATAATTGAAGATGATGGTTTTAGAAATATCACTGGTTTTTCTGGGACAGCATCGCCAAGTTCTTTTGCATGTTCAAGATAATTTTTTCCAACGCAGGCAATTTTCCCAACTAAATATTCTTTATTACTTCCCCTTATAAAAACTTTTCTCATTTTAAATCACTTTCTTATATGATATAATGAATATTTCCAAAAAATTCTGACAAAAATAAGATTTTATATATTAAAAGATAAGGGGATAAAGTCATTTTTGAATTGAAATTTTTGGAAAAAATTTAATTGTCTAACTCATTCTAGATTAAGAGTGAAAGCTCGTAAAAAATAAAAAATCATTTAACTAAAAATTAGGAGTTTTCAAACTATGCAAAAATTTAACCTCAAATCGCTTTTCGATAACCTTGCTATTTTAGAGCCGCAGTTAATCTATCGAAATATTGTCATTTTACCCGTAGAATTAAAAATCCCATCTCAATTGAAATACATATCCCTTAGATCAGCTGTTATGGCCAATAAGGCTAAGGTTACTGAAGTAAATGATGCAGGAAATGTTCCGTATGTTAAAGTGTTCAATCATTCGAAAGAGTATGTTTTAATTCCACAAGGTGAACATCTCGAAGGAGCAAAACAAAATCGAATGGTAAATACTTCGATCCTTATAAATCCTGAAACAGAAATTATTATTCCAGTCAGTTGCATTGAAAAAGGAAGATGGCATCACATTCGTCCTGATTTTATACCTAGTGAAGAAATCATTAATTATAAATTAAGAAAACACAACTCAGAGGAAGTTTCTAAAAATTTGAGAGAAAGAGGAGAATTTAAATCGGACCAGCACAGTATCTGGAATTTTATAGACAACGTTTTTAAGAAAGAACAACTTTCACACGAAACAAGTTCATATTCAGCTTATATGAAAGCGAAAATCGAAAGAGAAAATATTGAAAGTTTGGATTTTAAGTTGCCAGAAAATATAAACGGTGCTGCTATTTTTATCGGTAATAAATTATTATCCTTTGAGTACTTTTCAGACAAAAATTATTTCGATGAAATTAAAAAAAGATTAATTGGGGCCGTTATAGTTGATGCTCAAGGTTATAATCACTTGAAATTTGATACAGAATCTGACTACAAATTTACTTTTATCAGCAAGGTTGGTGAGTTATTTGACGCAGAACAAATTCATAAAAAATCGATTGGCGTTGGTGACGATTACAAAATCCTCGTCGAAGAGAAAAATATCAATGCGAGTTTATTAGTTTATAATGATGAAGTTGTTCATTTGGTAAGCTTCTTTTAATAATAAAAATTAAGAATTAATAATTTATTTGTTTCTCAGTCAGGCAGAATAATTTTGCTTGACTGAGAATTTTTATTTTTACTTTAATATTTGTTTTTTTGGAACCAACTTAGCTCAATTCCTTGCTTCAAAAAAATAGATAGCCTCAAAAATTTTTCATATTTTAAAATCCTATGAAGCAATACAATGAAAGCATAAAAAATACTTCTAAACATTCTTTTAACAAAGAATTGTTAAAAGCCGTTGATCATCTAAAATCGAATGATCAAATATTAGCAGAAGTAATTGAAAAAATTGGACCTTGCACACTGAGACCACAAAACGATCCATTTGAATCAGTAGTTGATGCAGTAATCTCACAACAATTATCAATGTATGCGGCTCAATCGATTTTCAACCGATTTGCTGATTATTACATACCAAAAAAATTTCCATCACCAGATGATATCTTAAAAACAAGCAATGAGGATTTGAGAAAACTCGGCATATCAAATGCTAAAATTCGATGCTTAAAAGATTTGTGTTCAAAAATTAATTCTGGAGAGATACATCTCCATAAATTTAACGAGCTATCTGATGAAGAAATTGTTAATGAGCTTACTAAAGTTAAAGGAATTGGCAGATGGACAGCCCATATGTTTTTAATTTTTTCACTTGGAAGATTGAATATTTTGCCAACAGAAGATCTTGGAATAAGAAAAGGAATAATGAAATTATATGGATTAAGAAAATTACCTGATGCAAAGAAAATTTTTCAAATCGCAAACAAAAACAACTGGTCACCTTACTATTCAATTGCCAGCTGGTACATCTGGCGAAGTCTTGAATTTAAATGAGGTCTGATATGTTCAAAAGAAATATCTTTATCGTTTTAATTATTTCTGTTTTTATTGGTTGTGCTTCTACAAAAGAACCAAGAAATCTTTATTATGCAAAAGAAGAAGTCAAAGCTTATATCGACGATACAACTCGCTATTTAAGAGACATTCGAAAAGTTGTTGCAGAAGCTAAGAAATATGTTGAAAAGAATTTTGATCCAGCGAAAAATAATGCTGCAATTTTTGATATTGACGAGACTTCGTTAAATAACTTTGAATATATCAAATATCATGACTTTGGATTTACGATGGAAAGCTGGGAAGAATGGGTTGACTCAGCAAAAGCAACAGCAATTGAACCTGTATTGGATTTGTATAATTTTCTTAAACAAAAAGGAATTAAAGTGTTTTTCATTACCGGCCGCTATGAATCTAAAAATATAAAAGATCCAGATCCAACAGTGAAAAATTTAATTAATGTCGGCTACAAAGATTTTGACGGAATTTTCTTCAAACCTAGAACACCAAAAATGAAAACATCAGAATTTAAATCATCAATACGAGAAAAATTGGTCGAGCAAGGTTATTTTATCTTAATTAATATTGGAGATCAATATTCTGACTTTCAAGGTGAATTTCCGGGTAAAACTTTTAAACTCCCAAACCCGGCTTATTTAACTTTTTAGAAAAAAGATTTTTTCGCTTCTTCTATATCGTTGTAAATTCTTAAAATTTTATCAAGCTGTGAAACTTCAAACCTTGCATAAACAGAAGGAGCTTTAACAACCACATTCATTTTTCCATTAATTAGAATCAAAGACCTATAAGCTTCAACAATAACTCCAATTAATGAACTTTCGATAAACTTTAATTCTGATAAATCCAGAAGTATCTGATAAAATTTTTCGTTATCAATTAAATTTTTAAAAGTTTCTTTCAATTTAATTGAAGTGGAAAGAGAAACAATTTCACCAGAGATTTTTATTATACAATATCTTTCAAATTTTTCTATTGTAATCAAATTATTCTTGTTGTTCATCCTGATGCTCTCTTATTCAATTTAATTTCCCATTAACATTTTTTATTTAATATTAGTTCTTAAAATTCCCTTGATTTAAAAATCCAATTCTAGATAATCAAATGACGCAAAGCAATTCGTATTGCAGTTTATTTCTTTAAGATAACTTTTTGTTTCCTCAAGGAATTGATCTATAAAATCATCATCATATTCTGGATCATAATGGAAAAGATATAAGTTTTTAACTCTTGCGAGTTTGGCAAACAAAGCAACCGCTAAATTGCTCGAGTGTCCCCAACCAATTCTTCTATTGTAATCTTCAAAGGAGTAACTTGAGTCGTGAATTAAGATATCGGCATCTAAACAAAAATCGATTAAGTTTTTATGATTTTTTAAAATCAGGGTTTCGATCTCGTCAATTTCGTGATTATTTTGAATAAGCTCATTATCCGTGAAGTAAACTAATTTTTTGTTTTTATAAGTTATTTTATAACCAAGCGTAGGATTTGGATGATTTAATTTAATTGTTTCGATATTAAATTTTGGATTCTCATAAACAAATCCACTCTGAATATCATTAAAAGAAATCTTGCACTTAAAATAATCTTTTGTGATTGAGAAGAGTGGTGGACTTAAAATTAAATC
This sequence comes from Ignavibacteria bacterium, assembly GCA_049699815.1. Taxonomy (GTDB): domain Bacteria; phylum Bacteroidota; class Ignavibacteria; order Ch128b; family Ch128b; genus Ch128b. Next base: position 14,068 of record JBNAWO010000006.1, read on the forward strand.
TAAAATTTCTTCTGTAGTTTTTAATGAATAAGGTTGAGCAAAAATGTCAATCTTAAATTCGTCACTATATAAAGGAGCAAAAAAAGGCAAGCCAACAATATGATCAGTATGAAAATGGGATAAAAATAATTTTATATTTCGATGGTGAGGTCTATCAATTAAATTAATTCCTAATTGACGAATACCAGAACCAGCGTCAAATACAATTAATTCATCGTAATTGTCGGATTGAATTTCAATGCATGGGGTATTGCCTCCGTATTTACAATAATTTTTTCCAGTTACTGCTATGGAACCTCTCGTTCCCCAAAACTTAACTTTCATATCAAAAATTAATAAAAATATTTTTTCTAATGAATAATGAGAAATACTGCTTAATCGAATTTAAAGTTTTAGTGTAAGGTCATCCAGTAAGTTATTTAATGTTTTTTAAGATTTTGTTAAATTAAATCAGATAAAAACATCTTATTATAAATATGTCTGTAATATTTTCAAAAAAATGTGAATACGGTTTACAAGCAATTCTTTATCTGGCCAGTAAAAACGATAAAGATTATTTTTCGGCAAATGAGATAGCCAGAGACTTAAAAATTCCAAAAGAATTTGTTTCAAAAATTCTTCAATCACTTGTAGCCCACAAAATAGTTGACTCAAAAAAAGGAAGGAATGGTGGGTTCTTTCTCGCAAAAAAACCTAATCAAATTAGACTAATCGATATAGTAAAAGCGATAGATGGACTTGATGTTTTTAAGACTTGTGTACTTGGATTTCCGAATTGCGATTCAAGCATACCTTGTCCTGTTCATCAAGAATGGGGAAAATTAAGAGCTATGGCTTATGAAATGCTCAGCTCTGAAACGATTGATAAATTTACAGATAGAGTTCTACAAAAATTGAAAAGTCTCTGATCGTAATAAAATTTTGAGACTAATATGCGGACAGAAATAGAAGCCATAAAGAAATTCGACAATACAAAATCAATTGAGACAAAAAAGAAAAAGTTTAGAGTCATCAGGAATGATGAAAAACCAATACAGAAAATTCGATTTATAATTCAGGTTCTTTCTGTTTTACTTTCAATTTGGATTGGGATTGAGTTTATTCTATTTGTTAAATTCCTTGAAAGCGGCGGCAAAACTATTTTTGTTGAAAGACCTCCTGGTGTTGAAGGTTATTTACCAATCAGTTCCCTAATGTCGTTGAGATATTTCTTTGAAACTGGAGAGATTCATTGGGCTCATCCTGCAGGAATGTTTATCTTTCTTGCGATTGTGATGATGTCTCTTATTATTGGAAAATCTTTTTGCAGCTGGATTTGTCCAATTGGTTTTCTTTCAGAAAATCTTGGTGAATTAGGTGAAAAGATTTTTAAACGAAAAATTAAAATGCCCAGATTAATCGATCTTCCACTTCGAAGTTTAAAATATCTCTTACTTGGATTTTTCGTTTATGTAATTTTCTTTGCAATGGATGTTCTTGCTTTAAAATTATTTCTCGATAGCCCATATAATCAAGTTGCCGATATAAAAATGTATTATTTCTTTGCTCGAATTTCGAAATTCTCTTTGAATGTAATTATCATTTTAGCTGTTCTATCAATTGTATTCAGAAATTTCTGGTGCAGATATTTATGTCCCTATGGGGCTTTACTTGGCTTGGTAGGATTATTCAGCCCAATCAAAATTAAAAGAAATGTAGAAAGTTGTATTGATTGTGATAAATGTTCTAAAGCTTGTCCAAATTTTATTGATGTTGCAAAGAAAAAATTTGTGATTTCTGATGAATGTACTTCGTGTATGAATTGCATTGATTCCTGCCCGGTAAAGCAAACTCTTTATTTAGAAATTCTTCCAGCAAAAAAGAAATTATCCAAAAAACTTGTTGCCGTTTCAGTTGTTGGGATATTTATGCTTATCACCGGGATTGGAATGATTACCGGAAACTGGAAAAATAAAATCACTCTGAAAGATTATTTCTATCACATCCAACGAATTGAGTCATCTGAGTATTCACACCCAACTGGTGTTGAGTAATAATAAACCATCAACATTATAATAATAACAAATGAAGGTAGATAAAAATGAAAAAAAATAATTTCAATAATTTCTCTTGTATTATTACTTTTTTCGCAGACAAATTCACAAAGTCTTATAAAAATTTCTGGTCTTGCTTATTATGACTATTATTATAACCTAAAAAACAAAAATATTAGTAAACAGGATCAGCAGGGATTTCAATTCAGGAGAGTATTTTTAACTTTTGATTTCGATGTTACAAACAAATTATCAGCAACTGTTAGGCTTGAACCTGAATATGAAGGTGTAAATAATAACAATAAACAATTTTCTTTTTTAAAAGATATGTTCTTTCAATATAAATTCAATTCCTTCCAGCTTCTTGCCGGATTAATGCCAACTCCAAATTTCGTAATCGAAGAAAGGTACTGGGGTTATCGTTCTGTTGAGAGAACACAGTCTGATTTAAGAGGGTGGATTACCGTCCGTGATATGGGAATTTCATTAAGAGGAAAATTTAATGACAACGCAAATTATGTAGTGATGTTTGGAAATAATAGCTTTCATGGAACAGAAACTAACAAATACAAAAAATTATATTTCCATTTCTTTAATCAATTAGGAAATAATATTGGTGCATCATTGGATTTTAACTTTGCCAATGGTCCTCAAAATAAAAATGTTTTCTATTCCAAGATTGGTATTTATAGATCAACTGATAATTACTCAGGTGGTTTAACGGCTGTTTATGGTATGCGACAAAAGTTTTTGGACAATAACAAAAATCTTAGTGAATTAGGTTTATCTCTATTTGGCAATTACAAGTTTTTGGAAAATTGGAAAGCTTTATTACGATTTGATATCTATGAACCAAATGTAAAAGCCTCATCCGATATGGAGTTCACACTAATTGGTGGTATTGACTATAAACTCGAAAAAAATTTAAATATCATCCCAAATATTATTTATAATGATTATGAAAATAAGAACTTTCAAGATGATTTAACTTTCAGGTTAACTTTCTATTATCAATTTTAGGTTGATTTATGAAAAGCGAAATAAAAAAAATAATTGACTTTGTAGTTCCTCCACAAAATTGGATCGTTGCTGTATCCTTTGTGGGTGGAATTTTTATCGGTTTAGCTTTTCTCGTACTTTATATTTCTAATGCCCCTTCTTATTTATCTGATAAACCTGAAGCCTGTATCAATTGCCATGTTATGACTCCACAATACATAACCTGGCGAAATTCAAGTCACGCCAGAGTTGCAACCTGTAACGACTGTCTTGTTCCTCAGGATAATTTTGTCAGAAAATTATATTTCAAAGCAAGTGATGGCTTAAGACATTCAACGGTCTTTACTTTTCGTATGGAGCCACAAGTAATTCAAATTAAAGATGCAGGTAAAAAAGTCGTTCAGGGAAATTGTATTCGATGTCATCAAAATCTAATTAATCAAACTGAATTGATTAAAGTTAGTTACACAAAATTTACTCATAGTAAAGACAAATTATGCTGGGATTGCCATAGAGAAACACCTCATGGAAGAGTGAACAGTCTAGCATCAACGCCTTATGCTCGAGTTCCTAAATTGTATCCAATTTTACCTGAGTGGTTAGATAAATTTTTTCAAACTGAGAAATAAATCATAAAAAAAGGAGAGAACTATGAAACCAATAAGAGAATTAATTAAAGAAAAACCATGGACTGGTTGGTTACTTTTTACTTTAACAGCATTAATCGTTTTTATTCTCGGGCTTTTTGCTTCTTCAATTGTTGAACGTAGAAGCGAATCAATGATGTTGCAACAAGTCAAACCAATTGCCGATTGGGAACCCAGAAATGAAGTTTGGGGAGAAAATTATCCAAGAGAATACGAAACTTATTTAATGACAAAAGACACAACTTTCTTTTCTAAATATGCCGGCAATGGTCATATAGATTTACTTGAAAAATATCCAAATATGGTAATTCTCTGGGCTGGTTATGCATTCTCAAGGGATTACAACCAGGCTCGAGGTCATTACTACTCAGTTCAGGATGTAAGAAAGACTCTAAGAACTGGAGTTCCTCAACCTGCAACTTGCTGGACCTGTAAAAGCACTGATGTACCAAGATTAATGAGTGAAATGGGAATTGCAAATTTCTATAAAGCTAAACTAACTGATTTTGGTTCAGAGGTTTTGAATCCAATCGGTTGTCAGGATTGTCATGATCCAAAAACGATGAATTTGAGAATTACACGACCTGCATTGGTTGAGGCATTTCAAAGACAGGGGAAAGATATTATAAAAGCTACACATCAGGAAATGCGTTCACTTGTTTGTGCTCAATGTCATGTTGAATATTATTTCAAGGGCGAAGGTAAGTATTTGACATTTCCATGGGATGAAGGCATCTCTGTTGAAGCAATGGAAAAGTATTACGATGAAATAGAACATGTCGATTTTATTCATGCATTAAGTAAAGCACCAATTATTAAAGCTCAACATCCAGATTGGGAATTGGCTCAATTTGGAATTCACGCACAGAGGGGAGTAAGCTGTGCTGATTGCCATATGCCTTATAAAAGTGAAGGTGGAGTAAAGTTTACAAGTCATCATGTAGTTAGCCCTCTAAAAAATATTTCTGGTTCGTGTCAGGTTTGTCATCGTGAAAGTGAAGAAACATTAAGACAAAATGTTTATGAAAAACAGGATAAAGTTAGAGAATTACTTGATATTGTTGAAAACAGTCTTGTAAAAGCTCACATCGAGGCAAAAGTTGCTTGGGATAATGGTGCAAAAGAAGAAGATATGAAGCCAATTTTAAAATTAATCCGTCAGGCACAATGGCGATGGGATTATGTCTCGGCAAGTATCGGAGGTTCTTTCCACGCACCACTTGAATGCGCTCGAATTTTAGGTAATGCAATTCAGAAAAGCGAACAAGCCAGAAATGATTTAACTAAATTATTAATCAAGCTTAATGTTAAGTTGCCCATTCAATATCCAGATTTTTCAACTAAAGCTAAGGCTCAAAAGTATATTGGACTTGATATGCAAAAACTTTTCAAAGAAAAGGAAGAATTCTTAAAAACAACTGTTGCGGAGTGGGATAAAAAAGCTGGTAAAAGTTATTGATTATGTAATTTATTCTTTTCGAGTCTGAAAATAAAAGTCATCTCGATTGCGATTTAATTCAAAATCGGGATGACTTTTTATTTTATTAGAAAATCACAAATTAATTTTTTCAAGTTCATAATCTCGAAAAAAATAAGGGATGAAAAACATAAAAACGAAACTCAAAATGGCAAATCCCACAAATGTATATCCAATCTCTTCAGCATATTCAATTAACCCTATTTTATTCAAAATCCAAGTCCAGTCGTGGGCACCACCGATTATTCGAAGCTTCATTTTAGTTGCATCATCAACATAAACACTGATATTTATAAAATTATGACCAAGCCAGAAGAAAAAAATTTGTGATAGATATTTTTGTCCTTTGATTAAAAACGCCAATCCAACACTTAAAGGTAAAATTATTTGCATCAATGTCCCGCCAAGAAAATGAATGAATTCACCAAATAAGCTGAAGATTAAATGACCTGCTTCATGAATAAATAAATCTATTAAATCTAAAAAAGTGTATGACCCTCGATTAAGAAGAGAATAAATTCCAGCAAAGAGTAGAAAATAACTTAACCAATAATTTTTAAAATGAGATTTAAATAATTCCTTCACAAAAAATTTATTTATTTAGTAGCGAGTTGTTCGTAATAGTTTTTGTATTCCACTACTGCTTTGAAGATTGCCTCAGCAATTTGTTGTTGACCTTTTTCACTTCTAAGATATAGCTCATCTTCTGGATGATTAATATATCCGGTTTCAATTAACACACTTGGCATAGAAGCTCCTACAAGAACATAAAACCCTGCCTGCTTGACACCATTATTTTTCAAAGGTAAGCTTCTTCCGAATTTTTCTGCAAGTAGTTCAGCAAATTTTTCACTATGCTTAACATTTGCAGTTGATGCCATTGCAGTCAGTATGAAATTCTCATCACTTAAATATTTATATCTCTCCTGATAACCTTCTTCAAGCTTAATTACGCTATTTTCATTTTCTGCAATTCGGATTGCATCTTCAGTTCTTCCTGGTCTTAGAAGATAAACTTCAAAACCTTTTCTTGTACCTGGTCTTTCATCTGTTGAATTGCAATGAATTGAAATAAATAATTTTCCATTGTTTTCGTTTGCAATTTGCCCACGACGATAAAGTTCAACAAATTGATCATTATTTCTTGTATAGATGACCTTTACATTTTGAAGTTTTTCTTCAATCAATTTTCCCAACTTAAGAGCAATCCCCAGATTTACATCCTTTTCTTTAGTTCCACGATATCCAATTGCACCTGGGTCTCTTCCACCGTGACCAGCGTCAATTACAATAACATCAAAATTTGAATTCTTTAGCTTTGTCTCTAGTCTGTTTTTATTCTCCTCTTTAATTTTCGTGATCACCTCAGGTGAAACATGAAACAGAATCAAAATATCATTTGTTTTCTTTTCGCTTACGATCTCCTGAGATTGAATTTTTTCTCTTAATGTAATCTTTAGATCAGCATTATTTCCATTTTGAATTGAATTAATCGCAGAAATAATTCCTGTGTTTAGATCAATATTAAATTTATCAGTATTAATTGTTGAATTTGGAATTCTTATATAAAGAAAATTTCCTGATAAATTTTTTGATACGCTTTTGATTTGTTTCTTCGATTTTATTCTTAAAATATATCCATTAGATTTTTCTTCTATCGCAAAATCGTATAAATCAAAATTTGTTTCAGTTACAGATGTTGATTTCTCGTTAACATTTTGTGAAGATGTCTGGTTCGTTTTTTCAATTTCTGGTGATTGCGTTGCTGCTTGTTGAAAATTCTCAACAGGTTTTTGAACCGCTAATTTTCTTTCTGATTTTTTGTAATTAAGATTTATTAAGAACGCTTTTTCATTAAATTCCATTTGAATTGTAGTGTATTTGTTTAAAAAATTTGATAATCCTTTGGCAGGGACAAATAGTTTTCCATATCTATAATCAACATTTTGGTACATTTGAAATGAAACCTCATATCCATTAGTCTGAACAAAAAATAAAAAAGGATTATAAGCTGTTATGAATAAATTTCCTTCAAATAGCGAGGCTTGGCCTCTTAAAATTTCTGAATCGAAATTGAAAGGAATTTCAAGAATACTAAACAAATCTTCAATTGCTATGAAAGTTGTGTTTGATTGATAAGCTCGAACCATTGATTGGGATGGTTTTCCATTCAAATTAACAGAAATAGAATAAAGCTGAGCCTGAAGATTTAACTTAAATATCAAAACAAGACTGGAAATTAAAATTACTTTTTTCATTTATTAATTTGCTCCAAAATTTTGTATCAATTCTTTCACATCTTTATTCTTTTCTCTTTCGATAATAAGAATTATCTCATTTAAAAACTTGCGTAAAATTTGCATTGCCTGAATTGCACTAATGATTTCAATCTTAAATTCAAGTTGCAAAACATCTTTAGCTTCTTTGAGTTGAACTCTATCACTATAATTTTTAACAACAAAATTTAATATCTCGTTGAAATATAAATCATAGTATTGTGAATTTTCTTTTTTTGGAAATGATACTGCAATTCTATTTTTCTGGATGATTACTTTTTCAAAAAAGGATTTTTGAGCTAATAAACGAATCTTGGCAACTTCAAAAAGATGTAGCACACTTTCGGGAAGTTCTCCAAATTGGTCTCTAATTTCGTTAGAGATTTCATCAATTTGTAATGGATCACTTGTCGAAAAAATTCTTGAATAAAAATTGAGTCGTATCTCCTGATCAGAGATATAATCATCGGGAATTGTGTAATTGAAAAATACATCAAGTGTAGTTTCAATATTTTCATTTTTGAATGTTTCTTTGAAAATTTCGGAGTATTCTTTTTGTTTAATTTCGCTCACCGCTTCTTCAAGAATTTTCATATACATATCAAATCCAACAGCATTAATAAAACCACTCTGCTCAGTGCCGAGCAAGTTACCAGAGCCACGAATTTCAAGATCGCGCATCGAGAGAGAAAATCCACTTCCAAGATCCGAAAATTCTTCCAATGCTTGAATTCTTTGGAGCGCATCTTTTGTAATTGTTTTTAAAGATGGAACAACAAGATATGCATAAGCTTGCTTGTTAGTCCTTCCTACTCTTCCACGAAGCTGATAAAGCTCGGCAAGTCCAAATCTATCTGCTCGATTAATTATAATTGTATTAGCATTTGGAATGTCAAGACCTGATTCAATGATTTTGGTGCTGACCAAAACATCAAATTTTCTTGAGAGAAATTGATGCACCACTTCTTCAAGTTTAGATGGTTTCATCTGACCATGAGCAACAACAAATTTTGCCTCTGGAATATTTGATTGGAGATAATCAGCCATTTTTTGAATTGATTTAACACGATCGTGAACAAAAAACACTTGCCCGCCTCTGCTAATTTCGAATCGAATAATCTCCCTTATTCTATTGATATCAAATCGCATTACTTCTGTAATAATAGGCAAGCGATTTGGTGGTGGAGTTGTAATCAAAGAAATATCTCGTAAGCCGCTTAATGCCATATTCAAGGTTCTCGGAATTGGAGTTGCCGTAAGAAATAGAGTATCAACATTTGCTTTTATTTTTCTTATCTTTTCTTTTGCAAGTACACCGAAGCGATGCTCTTCATCGATGATCAATAAACCAAGATCTTTAAATTGAACATCCGAAGAGAGCAAACGGTGAGTTCCAATTATGATGTCTATTTCACCTCTTTTCAATTTTTCAATAATTTTATTCTGTTCTGACTTACTTACAAATCTTGAGAGCATTGCAACTTCAATGGGAAATTTAGCAAGTCGATCTTTAAAAGTATTATAATGTTGTTCTGCAAGAATTGTTGTAGGGACAAGCACAGCAACCTGTTTACTATCCATAACGGCTTTAAAAGCTGCACGGATTGCAACTTCAGTTTTTCCAAAACCAACATCACCGCAGATTAGTCTATCCATCGGAAAATCAGATTCCATATCTCGCTTGATTTCTTCTGTGACTTTTACCTGATCAGGTGTATCTTCATAATAAAAACTTGCTTCAAGTTCTTTTTGCCAAACAGTATCAGTTGAAAACTTATAACCTTTAGAAGCTTTTCTTTCAGCATAAAGTCGAACAAGTTCTTGCACAGCATCTTTAATTTTTTCTTTGATTTTCTCTTTTGTGTTTTTCCATTCAGATGTTCCCGGTTTCGATAACTTAGGAATAGCACCGTCTTTCGAAGAATATTTTTTGACCTTGTGAAGATAATTTATATTGACATAAACAATATCATTATCAGCAAATGCAATTTTAATTGCCTCATGAATTGAATCACCAAACTTGATCTGTTCAAGGCCAATGAATTTACCAATTCCATAATCCGAATGAACTACATAATCTCCTTTTTGAATGGTTTTGAGAAGTTGAACAGATGAAACTTTTGGTTTCTTTAAAACTCTCGATGAAATAAAAAATGGTCTTTCAAAAATATGGTGATCTGGAAAAACGGCTACCTTCTGATTATCCAGGATAAAACCTTCGAGTACTGGCGCAATCTCGAATTTGATTGTTCCATCATCTATTTTCTCTAAGAAAAATTCTGAATACTCCATCATTAAATCTTTAATTCTAAGCAATTGGGATTGTTGGTCAGAAACTATCGTAATTTTAAAATTATCCTGAATCAATTTTTTCAATTCAAATTCAAGCACTTCAAGGTTTTTTCTAATTGTCGGAAGTGTGCGTGTATGTAAATCAATTATGTCTTTTGAATGAAATTCTTTTTCAATTATAAGATGAATGTTTTTGATATGAAGTTCTTTTTCAAATAAATCAGATTCTCTTATCAATAAAACTGGCTTCTCAACAAATTCGAAAACTGTACTTTCACTTTCGTAAGTTTCATTTAAATTAGTTGAATAGATTGGATATTCTTCAACAATCTGAAATGATCTTTGACTTTCTGGATCAAAAAGTCTTAATGAAGATATTTCATCGCCATCAAATTCAATTCTTAATGGGGTTGTATGCGAAAAAGAAAATACATCGATTATAGAACCTCTTACGGCAAACTCACCTTTTGTTTCAACAAATTTCTGGCGAGTATAATTCATTCCTTCAAACAATTGAATAACTTCATCATAAGAAAGTTTCGATTGCTTACTTAAAATAATTTGGTTTCTCTCAAATTTTTCTTTTGATTGAACTTTTTCATCGATACTTTTTTGAGTAGTTACAATAATGTAATTTTTCTTTTGAATGGTAAATAAAAATTCTTCTATGGTCAAAGAATGAATATCTTCCTGCTCAAATGTGAAAAGAAGTGATTCATCAATAAAGCCAAGCAATTCAAGTTCAGATTTTACCTGTCGGGCTTGAATGTAATTTCCGCAAATAAAAAAAGGAGTATAATTATTCTTAAATAATTCGATTGCAAGATATGTTTTTAAGCTTAATGGGAGTTTAGATATTAAAAGTGTATTTCCCCCTTCCAATCCTCTTACGATTGGCTCAATGATTGAATTAAATTTTGAGATTCTTTTTATAGTATCTAAATATTTCAAACCTTAATCGAAATTACCTTCAATTGCTTTTCTGACAAATCCTTCACTTAAATTTAATCTTTTAACAGCTTCTTCATAAGTTACATTAGCCAGAATCATAACGAGAGCTGTTTTGACATTTCCTCTTGCTTCTTTTAAATATTTTTCAGCTTCTTCATAACTAACCCCCGTGATAATCATCACGATTCTTTTTGATCTCTCAACTAATTTCTGATTTGTCATTTGTAGATCGATCATCATATTTTCATAAACTTTACCAATTTGAATCATTGCCGTTGTGGTAATCATATTTAAAATCAATTTTTGTGCGGTTCCACTTTTCATTCGAGTCGAACCCATTATAACTTCCGGTCCAACTTCTGGACAGATTGCAACATCAACTTCTTTAATATTAAATTCATTTCTTGGATTAGAAGTAATAAAAACTGTCTTAGCTCCCAATTCTTTTGCTTTTTTAATTGCCCCGACAACATATGGTGTTCTACGACTTGCTGCAATTCCAACAACAGTATCTCTTGATGTAACATTAGCTTTTAAAACATCGATAGCGCCATTTTCTTCCTTATCTTCAGCCCCCTCTTGTGCAACGAACATTGCTTCACGTCCGCCCGCAATAAAACCTTGAACTAATTCGTGAGGAGTCCCAAATGTTGGTGGACACTCAGCTGCATCAACAACACCAAGTCTGCCACTTGTTCCTGCGCCAAAGTAAAGAAGGCGGCCACCATTTTTAAATGATTCTACAACAAATTCAACAGCCTGAGCAATGTATGGAATTTCTTTTTCAACAGCGTATGGGACTTTTTTATCTTCTTCATTAATGATTTTGAGAATTTCAATTGTACTTTTGGCATCTATATCCATACTGTTGGGGTTTCGCTGTTCTGTGAGGAGATTTTTTATTTCATCGAATACTTTTTTACTTCCTTCCATTTATCCTCTCTACAATTATTGCAAATTTTTGATTAATATTATTTGGATTTTCTGGTAAATAGATTAGTGGAATTTTATGAATTGCAATATAATTAAATCTTCTTTTTGCTTTTATGATTTCTTCTTCGAGTTTTTCACCGCCTTTCAAAACTGCTAATTTTGAATTTTTTTCTTTAAAAAGTGGATTTGAGTATTTTATTAGTGTTTCAAGATCAGCTGTTGCTCTCGAAATAACCAAATCGAATTTATTTGAATATTTTTTAATAAAATCTTTATCTTCAGCTCTTGTCCAAATAGTTTCAACATTGTCCAATCCAATAATTTGGACAATTTGGTTAACAGCATTTATTTTTTTCAAAATAGAATCTATCAGTGTTAAGCGGGACTTTTGATTAATTATTGCAAAAGGAATTCCGGGCAATCCACCACCTGTCCCAATATCTAGAACGTTCCCTTCAAAGTCTTTGAACAATATCGAAAAAATTAGACATGGAATAATATGCCTTTCAAATAAATTTTCTTCGTCTTTTCTGGATATTAGATTAATTTTTTTGTTAAGAGTTAACAACTGTTCAACATAGTTTTCAATGTATTTTTTGGAATTTTCATCCATTAAAATAGAATTAAGTTCTAAAAGCTTTTCAAATCTATCCTTCAAATTTTTCACGTGAAAAATTATTTTAGATGAACTAAAAGAATTGAAAGATCAGTTACTCTAATTCCAGAAATTCTACTTGCTTGTCCCAAAGATTTAGGTCTAATTTTTTCAAGTTTTTCTCGACTCTCCATTGAAAGAGCTCTTATCTTTGAGTAATCAAAATTTTTAGGGATCAGTATATTTTCATTTTCCAAAAATTTCTGAATTTCTTCATTCTGTCTTTTTATATAACCTTCATATTTTAATTCAATCTCAGCCTGGAAAATTGCATCCCTCGTTATTTTGAGGTCTTCGGAAAATGTAAAACCAGATCTATTTAGTAACTCTATTAAAGTTATATCTTTTCGTTTAACTAATTTAGAAATTGATTCATTTTGGTCAATTTCACTCTGGTCGTATTTCTTTAATAAATCGTTAACTTGCTCGGGTTTTAAATATGTTTTATTTGCCCATTCAAGAATTCTTTGTATTTCTCTTTCTTTCCTTATGACTTGTTCATAAGCCCAGGATGGAATTAATCCTAATTGATAACCGTATTTCATTAACCGTCTATCAGCATTATCCTGCCTTAGATTTAATCTATATTCCGCTCTAGATGTGAACATTCGATATGGTTCGTCCGTACCTTTATTTACGAGGTCGTCAATTAAAACTCCAATATAAGCCTCGTGCCTTTTTAAAATTAAGGGATCATTACCTAGAATTTTTAACGCTGCATTTATTCCAGCTAAAATTCCTTGCGCTGCAGCTTCTTCATATCCCGAAGTACCATTTATTTGACCAGCAAAATAAAGTCCTTCGACAAGTTTTGTTTCTAGTGTTAAATCAACTTGATAAGGTGGAAAAAAGTCATACTCAACTGCATAACCTGGTCGGATCATCTCTGCTTTTTCAAGTCCAGGAACGGTTCTAATTGCTTTCAATTGTATGTCTGCTGGTAAGCTTGAAGAAAAACCATTGACATAAATAACATCCGTATTTAATCCATCTGGTTCCAAAAATAAATGATGTCTTTCTTTATCACTAAAACGATAAATTTTATCTTCAATTGAAGGACAATATCTTGGCCCAACTCCTTTGATGATACCGGTGAATAAAGGTGAATCCACAAAACCTTGACGCAAAATATCGTGAGTTTTTTGATTTGTGTAAGTTATAAAACAAGAAACCTGCGGTAAAGAATATGAAGTTGTTTTATATGAAAAGAAAGTTGGTTCATCATCGCCTTTTTGTTCTTCCATTGCAGAAAAATCGATTGATTTTCGATCAAGTCTGGGTGGAGTTCCTGTTTTCAATCTTCCACTAATAAACCCAATCTCTTGAAGCATTTCAGTTAGACCCGTAACCTTAGGTTCACCATATCTTCCACCTTCCATTTGTGTTTTCCCAGTGAACATTTTTCCATTTAGGAATGTCCCAGCAGCAATTATAACAGCTTTAGAAAAAATCTTAATTCCGTTTAATTCTACTCCCTGAATTTTATAGTTATTGACTAAAATTTTAGATACAATACCTTCAAGAATTTCTAAGTTTTTAATTTCTGAAAGGAGTTGCAAAGCAACAACAGAATATAGTGCACGATCATTCTGAGTTCTTGGAGACCAAACTGCCGGTCCCTTCGAACGATTTAACATCTTAAACTGAATTGCCGTTTTATCTGCTATTTGGCCAATTAAACCGCCAAGCGAATCGATTTCTTTAACAAGGTGACCTTTAGCAGTTCCACCGACAGCAGGATTGCAAGACATTCGTCCAATTGCTTTTTTATCCATAGTAATTAGTGCAACTTGTAAGCCCATATTTGCACTTGCTGCGGCTGCTTCTATTCCAGCGTGACCACCGCCAATTACAATTATGTCGTATCTTTCTTTCATTTATACATACCTCTAATTTTCACGTGAAATTTACTTGCCAATACAGAATCTCGAAAAAATTGAATTCAAAATCTCTTCTGAGGTAATTTCCCCGGTTAATTCCTTCAACGAATTTGCTGCTTTTCGAAGATCAATGGCAACAAATTCATTAGATTGATTTTCGATTAAACTTTGTTTTGCATTAGTTAACGCATCCTTTGCTGATTTTAATGAATTATAATGTCTGATGTTTGAGATAATTGCAACATCTTCTGAATAAATTTTATGATCAATTATGTAATTCTTAAACATTTCAAACAGCTTATCAATTCCTTCACCTGTTTTAGCAGAAATTAAAATTAAACTGGGATCTTTTTCCAGCTCAATTTTATTATTCTCCGGAATTAAATCCAATTTGTTTAAGACCTTAACTACTGTTTTATTTGATGCATTTATTCCAAAATCGATTAAATTATCATTTAATGAATCCAAATCAAGAAGATGAATTATTATATCAGCTTTTTCCACTAAATTTTTCGCACGACGAATACCTTCTTCTTCAATAACATCTCCTGAATTTCTTAAACCAGCTGTATCGAAAAATCTAAATAAACTACCTTCAATGAAGATTTCTTCTTTTATTACATCTCGAGTTGTTCCAGGGATCTCACTCACTATCGCTCGTTCATCATTTAAAATTTTGTTTAGTAAGCTTGATTTTCCGACATTGGGTCTTCCAATAATTAAGACATTAATACCTTCATAAATTAGTTTTCCTCTATCAAATGTTGATAATAATTTATCAATTAAGTTATTTATATTTTCTAACTTATCCATTAAAATTTTTTTGTCAACAAACTCTATATCATCCTCAACAAAATCTAATTCCAGTTCAAGAAGTCCAATAGCTTCGATCAGATAATCTTTAATTTCTCTGATTTTATCGGATAAAATTCCGTCCAATTGTTTACGAGCACTTTGGACAGCTATGTCCGATCTGGATTGAATAATTTCGGTCACCGCCTCAGCTTGCAATAAATCAATCTTACCATTAAGAAATGCTCTTTTTGTAAATTCCCCTGGTTCAGCGAACCGGGCACCATTTTCAATAATCAATTGGAGAATTTTTTTAGTTATTAAAAAATTCCCATGATGTGAAATTTCAATCGAATCCTCGCCTGTATAAGAATGTGGTTCCCGAAAAACTGAAACTAAAACATCATCAATATTATTTATCAAACGACCATAATAAATCCTGTGAGTTGGAGAATTAGAGAGTTTATGTTTGCCAATAAAAATTTTATCTCCAATCTCGAGTGCTTTTGGTCCACTCACTCTTACAATAGAGATTGCTCCAACACCGTAAGCTGTAATTGCAGCACAAATTGTATCGTTATTTTTAATCATACTCATTTTCAAATTTAGTGAATTAATTAACTTTTGACATCAGAGCTTTTTACTTTAAATTGCAAATTCAAGCTCCAAAAATTTGTGATTAATATCAACTAACTTTGTTATCAAATTATGGATGATGATAATCTTTATTTTATTAAAGTGGAAGATGTGACAGTTAGCAGCACAGTTATTGATGAATATTTTCAATGTGATCTTGAGAAGTGCAAAGGTGCTTGTTGTACAATTGAAAATGCATATGGTGCACCCATTACTTTTGAAGAAGCAAATATACTCGTTGAAATTAAAGATAAACTTTATAAATACTTACCAGAAAAACATATTCAAATTTTACAAAAGTTTGGGCCTTATGAGGTTCATAAAGGATATTATCATACTAGAACAGTCGAAGATAAAGAATGTGTTTTTGTTTATTTCGATGGTGATATTGCTAAATGTGCAATTGAAAAGGCATTTTTGAATGGCGAAATTAATTTTAGAAAACCTATTTCCTGTCATTTATTTCCGATTCGAAAAATAAATTTTGGCAGTGATGTTTTAAGAGCAGAATTTTTATCAATATGTAAAGCTGCGTTATCTCACGGACTTGATTCGAAAACGCCTGTTTATGAATTTTGCAAAGACGCATTAATAAGATCATATGGTAAACTTTGGTTTGATAAATTAAAACAAGCAATTAATCAATTGAAAAGATGAGTTATGTTAACATTAAATCAAAAATTATCGCAACAATTACAATTACTTCCGCAACAAATTCTTTATCAAAAATTACTTCAACTGAACAATCTTTCGCTTGAGCAAAAAATCAGAGAAGAATTAGATTTAAATCCTGTTCTTGAAGAAGTACCAATTGATGAACCATTACAATCAAATGATGAAGAGAGAAGCTCAGCAGAACAAGAAATTTCTTTAGAAGATCAATCCGAAGACCAGTTTAATGAGATTGAAGCATTTACCATTGAAGATTTTATGAATGATAATCCTGAAGCGTTCACTCCTGATTATCAAGGTGATGATGAAGAAGTAACAGAAATTCCCTCCCCTGAAAGACAGAGTTTAAATGAACAGTTGATGGCTCAATTAAGGTTGCTTAATCTTTCATCTGACCTTTTCAGATTAGGAGAGGAAATTATTGGCAACATAGATGAGGATGGATATCTATCAATAAACCTTGAAGATATATTAAAAGATTTAGAACTTTTTGAAAACATAAAAATCCGACCCGAACAAGCAGAGAAATTACTTAAGCAAATTCAACATTTTGAACCATTGGGAATTGCTTCAAGAAATCTACAAGAATGTCTGTTAGTTCAACTTGAAGAAAAAGATATAAATCCTAAAATCAAAAATATCGCAAAAAAAATTCTAACTGATTATTTTAATGATTTCACTTCAAAAAGATATGAAGCTTTAGAAGAAAAATTAAAAACCACTCGGGATGAATTAAAAGAAGCGCTTAATGTAATTCAACATCTTAATCCAAAACCAGGTGAAGGCACTCTGACTAACACAGATGTTCAGCAAATCACACCTGATCTAATCGTTGAAAAAATTGATAATAAATTTGTGGTTTATCTTAATGATCGAAATATTCCCCAGCTCAGGATTAATCCAGAATATGAAATGATTTTTAAAAAGAAATTAAAAAAAATAAAATCGGGTGATGAGAAAGAACTCAAGAAATTTATCAAAGAAAAACTTGATGCAGCCAAATGGTTTATTGATGCTATTGAACAAAGGAAGATAACATTGTTGAGAGTAATGAATTTGATTGTTGAAAAACAAAAAGATTTTTTCGAATATGGTGAGAAACATTTGAAACCGATGATTTATAAAGATATTGCAGAACCACTTAATCTCGATATATCGACTATTAGTAGAGTTGTAAATGGGAAATATGTTCAATCACCAGTTGGAATTCATGAATTAAAGCACTTTTTCTCAGAAGGGCTTGAGACAGAAAGCGGCGAAACTATATCAAATAAAAATGTTAAGATTAGAATAAAAGAAATTATTGAAAACGAAGATAAAAATAATCCATATAATGATGACGAAATTGCAAAAATTCTAAATAAAGAAGGCATTAAAATAGCTCGGCGAACTGTGGCAAAATACAGAGAACAACTGGGAATTCCCGTTGCGAAACTTCGACGGCAAATTTAATTTTTATGCAAACTTTCCTTGATATTTTAAAAATCATTTTTCTTTTTTCTTTATTTGCATTATTTCATTCATTCCTGGCAAGTTTAGAATTTAAAGAATGGTTTAAGAAAAGATTCGGGAATTTAATTTCATTTTACAGATTTGGGTATAATGTGTTAAGTGTTTTTACATTTGGAATGTTTCTTTATTTTTCTCCTAAACCGCATCAAATTATTTTTGAGATTCACGCTCCTTTTGATTTGGTAATTTATATTTTACAGATTATTTCATTATTTGGATTAATTTGGGCGGCAAAAAACACAGATTGGAAAGAATTCTTAGGATTAAACCAGATTAAAAGATTCATCTCCAAAAATTATAACGAAGAATATGATGAAAATTATAAATTTCGAATTGATGGCGCTTACCAAATATCAAGACATCCAATTTATCTTTTTTCGATCTTATTTCTTTCATTAAGGCCTTATATGACCGTTTTTTATTTCACAACTTTAATTTTGTTTATTATCTACTTTTATATCGGTTCGATATTTGAAGAGAAAAAACTCGAAAAGCTCTTCGGTGAAAAATATAAAGACTACAAAAGTGAAGTTTCTCGCATCTTTCCTTATAAATGGATAGTAAAAAGGCTTACTATGAAAAATTTTCTTATACTTTTTGTCTTTGCAATAACATTTTTGAAAGAAAATAATGTATTTGCACAGCCTAAAGATTCAATACTTGTTGATATGGGCGAAAAAGTAATAACCGTTGATGAGTTTGTAACTCGCTTTGAGTTTACTCCCTGGCCAAGAAGAAACATCCGCTACATAGATAATGAATTAAAGCTCGAGTTTCTTAAAACTTTAATGGCAGAAAAATTACTTTCAATCTATGGGAATGAGATAAAGATCGATACGAATTTCGATTTAAATCAGGCATATAAGAATCTTGAAAAGATGATTATACGAGATGCACTTTATAGAAAAGAAGTGATGGGAAAGGTCAAAATCGATCAAAATGAATTAAATAATGCAATTGCAAAAAGTCAGATCACCATTTATGTCAGATACATTTTTGATTCCGACTCATCTGAAATTTATTCAATCTTCTATAAGTTATTGAATGGAGCTAATTTCGATTCAATTTTATCGTCAAGGATTGAAAGTGAAGATCAAAAAATCCCAATGCCAGTAACTTACGGGACATTAATAGAAGATTTTGAAAATGTAGTTTACCAAACTGAACCTGGCAATTATACCTATCCACTAAAATCTACTCTTGGATATTATATCTTTAAAATTGATAGTTCAAAAATTGAAGTCGGATTAGGCCCAAAAGAATTAAATGATGCTGCAAGAAAAGCAGAAAAAATTCTCAAGCAGAGAATAGAAGAAAAAATCTATCAAGAATATTTCAAAAAATTCTTTTCGAAGAAAAAAGGCGAAGCTGATGGAGAGCTCTTCTGGGAGTTTGTTGGAGCAGTGAAAAAAAGATTTAAATGGAAATTTGAGAATCAAAATCCTGTAAGGAATAATGAATATATAATTGATGTTGAAGATGTCAGACAAATTGAAAATGATCTTGGTAATAGGAAAAATCAAATTTTAATAAAGCTTGAAAACAGGAATGCGAGTGTAAGTGAATTTTTGAGATCGCTTTTATTCAAAGGTTTTATGGTTGCCGATTCAAGCGAGAGATATATCGCAGCTAAACTAAACAGAGCAATAAAAAATTATCTTGAAGATGAATATCTTGCTGAAGAGGGTTATAGACAAGGTTTTCATCTTAAGCCCGAAGTAAAAAAAGACATTGATATGTGGCGCGATTTTTATTATGCTAATTGGTATTCATTAACATTGAAAAATAATATCCAGGTTACCGACGAAGAAATTGAAAAGTACATCCAGGAGAAAGGTATTAAAGCTCAAGAAGTCGTTTTAGTAAACATTCAAGAAATCTTGGTTGATAGCCTTGAGCAAGTTGAAGATTTGCTTAAAAGATTGAGAAATGGTGAAGATTTTGGTGAACTTGCTCGTAACTTCTCGAAAAGAAAATGGGCTGCTGAAAGAAATGGTGAGTTTGGATTTTTCCCAACTTCAATGTATGATGAAATAGGTAAAACAGCAGAAAAAATGAATATTGGCGAAATTTTTGCTCCAGTTGAAACTAAAGAGGGTTTTTCTATAATCAAACTTTTAGATAAAAAGATAGAAAGACCCGATACAGCTAATCTCGTTGACTTCTCTGAATTAAAAGAAAAGATTCGAAGTGAACTCAAACAGAGAAAATTTGATCAAGAAAGGGATAAACTTGTAGCCGAACTTGCTCAGAAGTATGTAAAAAACATTAATGTTAATTTGTTGAATTCAATTAATGTAACTAATCTGAATATGTTAGTTTATCGATATATGGGATTTGGTGGAAAGATGACTGCTGTTCCTATCATTTCACCTTATGTTTCCTGGTACGAAGAATGGAAAAAAATAAACAAAACTTTGCCATAGGAGTTTTTATGAATAAAATTCACTCAACGACAATAATTGGAATTGTACACAAAGGTCAAGCCGCAATGGGCGGCGATGGTCAGGTTACTTTAGGTCAAACGGTTATGAAACAAAATGCTCGAAAGGTTAGAAAACTTTATAACAACACTGTTCTTGCCGGATTTGCGGGTGCATCAGCTGATGCTTTTACTTTGCTTGAAAGATTTGAAGATAAACTTGAGCAATATAAAGGTAATCTCTCTCGTGCAGCTGTTGAACTTGCAAAAGATTGGCGAACTGATAAATATTTAAGAAGACTTGAAGCTATGCTTGCTGTTGTTTCAAAAGAAAAGGCTTTGATTATCTCCGGCAACGGTGATGTAATCGAGCCAGATGATAATATTGTTGCAATTGGCTCAGGAGGAAGTTACGCACTTGCTGCTGCTAAAATGTTGATTAAACACAGCAACCTTTCTGCAAAAGAAATTGTTGAAGAAGCGTTGAAAACGGCAGCTGATATTTGCATTTATACAAATAAGAATATTATCATTGAGGAGCTTTAAAATTTATGAGAACTAAAAAAAACAAAAACAATCAGTATGAAATTAAGAGTCTCACCCCATCTGAAATTGTTAAGGAATTAAACAAATACATTGTAGGTCAGGACGCTGCGAAGAAATCAGTTGCAATTGCTTTAAGAAACAGATGGAGAAGACAACAGGTCCAGGAAAATCTTCGTGAAGAAATTTTACCGAATAACATTATTTTAATTGGACCAACTGGAGTTGGTAAGACAGAAATTGCTCGTCGGCTTGCAAAGCTTGCTAATGCCCCATTCCTTAAAGTTGAAGCATCAAAATACACTGAAGTTGGTTATGTCGGCCGTGATGTTGAATCGATGATTAGAGAAATTACAGATATTGCAGTCAATATGGTTAAACAAGAGAGAATGGAAGAAGTTCGAGAGAAAGCACAAAAATTAGCTGATGAGAGAATTCTTGATATCCTTCTTGAACCAGTAAGGGAACCAGTTCCTGAAACAGTTCCATTAATTTCTGATTCAGAAATAAAAACTGAAGGTGCAATAGAACAACCAAGAAAATCAGCCCGAGATTTTTATCGAGAAAAATTAATTAAAGGAGAACTTGACGATACAATCATTGAATTCGATACTCAAGCAGATACAGGTGGGCCCGTAATGCAAATACTTGGACCGTTTGGTCCGGATGATTTAGGAATTAATCTTCAAGAAATGTTAGGAAATATTTTACCGAAGAAAACCAAAAAGAAAAAAATGACAATTAAAGAAGCCCGTCAATATTTCCGCGAAGAAGAAGCGAAGAAATTGATTGATATGGATGCAATTGTTAAAGAAGCAATTTTCAGAGTAGAAAACACTGGAATCATTTTTATTGATGAAATTGATAAAATTGCCGGTCCCCCTTCAAAAGTTGGTCCAGATGTATCCAGAGAAGGAGTTCAAAGAGATTTGCTTCCAATAGTTGAGGGTTCAACCGTAAATACGAAGTATGGCCCAGTAAAAAGTGATCATATTTTGTTCATTGCATCAGGTGCATTCCATGTTTCTAAACCTTCAGATTTAATTCCAGAATTACAAGGAAGATTTCCTATTCGAGTTGAGTTACATAGCTTAACGGAAGATGATTTCGTTAAAATCTTAACTTTACCTGAAAATGCCTTGATCAAACAATACTCGGCGTTACTAAAAAGTGAAGGTGTTGAAATTGAATTTGACGAAGGTGCGATTAGAGAAATTGCAAAAACTGCCGCCGAAGTAAATGAACAAGTTGAAAATATAGGCGCAAGAAGATTGCACACGATTTTAACAACTTTACTTGAAGATATCTTATTTGGCGTTCCTGATCAAATTAAAGAGAAGAAAATTAAAATCACAAGAGAAATGGTAAACGAAAAATTGAGCAAGATCGTGAAAAATAGAGATTTGAGTAAATATATTTTATAATTGAAGTGTCTGTTACAGAAAATTTGTGATTTTCAAACTTGCACACCTTTATTTAGTGCAGGCTTTCCAAACAATCAGTAAAAAGATTAAAAAAATTTTCTCAAAAAAAATGTATTTCATCATTTTAGGCATTTCATTCTTTCGATGTTAACTAAAGCTTTTGATGATTTGCCAGATAATTTCAACCACCTGAGAACGAAAATGCTTTCTTGCCAAAAATAAATTTCAAAATCCTAAATTTATGTTGAACAAAATTTTTTGATTAGAAAAAATTATGTGTTTATGAATCCAAGATTTACCAGATCATGAAGATGAACCATTCCAATCGGGCGATTTTCATCATCTATACAAATAAGTTGTGTGATTTTATATGTTTCCATCAATTGAATTGCGTAAGAGGCAAGGACATCGGGCTTAATTGATTTTGGATTTTTCCCCATAACATCTCTGGCTTTGAGAGCAGAAAGATCTTGATATTTTTCCATCGCACGACGAAGATCACCATCTGTAATAATTCCAACTAACTTACCTTCATCATTAACCACACAAGTTGCACCTAATCTTTTTGAAGTCATCTCAAGTATAGCTGAATGCAAATCAATATTTTCGTGCACAATTGGAACATCTTCCCCTTTTGTCATAATTTCTTGGACTTTAAGAGTTAATCTTCTTCCAAGAGTTCCGCCTGGATGATAAAAAGCAAATTGTTCTTTTGAGAAATTCTTCGCTTTAAGAAGCGCAATTGCAAGTGCATCTCCCATAACTAATGTTGCTGTTGTTGAAGAAGTTGGAGCAAGATCGTAAGGACAAGCCTCTTCTTCAACAGAAACATCGAGGGAGATATCTGCTTCTTTGGCGAGGTAAGATTTCATATCTCCGACAAGTGCGATAATCTTCGTTCCAATTCTTCTTAATACAGGAAATATTCTAATGATTTCAGGAGTTGATCCAGATTTTGAAATTAATATAACTACATCATCCATTTTAACCATTCCAAGATCGCCGTGAATTGCATCGCTGGGATGCATAAATAAAGCTGGAGTTCCTGTGGAGTTCATTGTTGCAACAATTTTACGTGCGATTATTCCAGATTTACCAACTCCAGAAATTATCACACGTCCTTTTGTATTTAGAATTATTTCAACAGCTTTAGCAAAGTTTTCGTTTATTCTTTCTTCAAGTTTTTTTACAGCTTCTGTTTCAATTCTGATTACTTCTTTTCCGTCTTGAATTATTTTTTCCATAATAGTCGCTCAAAAATATTTTTGAAGAAATTTTTCTTTTCAGTTTTAACCATATTTTCTGATTTTAAATCAAATTTCTTCCAGTAACGATTGTAATTGAAAAAAGCTCGACGAATTTGCTCGTCTGAAAATATTTTAATGTTGGAAAACAAGAAGTTGGTGTTTGTCATTGTTTTAAGATCTTTTATTCCAGCAACTTTCAAAAGCTCTTGATAAAAATTTGTAATCGGAATGAACTTATTAAATTTCAAATTGTAATCGTGAAGCCAGATTTGTTTATACTTAGGAGATAAAACGAGATCGAGCTCATTTTTAATAATCTCAACTTCTCTTAATTCAGAGTTATCAAATGGGTGTTTATCGCCCGGGGACCAATTAGAGTATGTAAACCATCTTTGTTCTTTATTGATAAGCAGAACTGACTGAATTTGCTGATAATTAAATCCTTCGGATGAAATATCTATTTCGATCTGATTTTCAAATTCATCGAAAATGGTGACAGTAACAGAACCATTTTCATAAAAAAATATTCCTTTTGCAATCACAGGTTGAGATGGGATTGATAAATCAGGTGACTCATTTTTTTCCCCGAGAATTAAATTGTAAGGTGGGAATTTACCATAACCAATTACAAAAAGATTTTCAATCTTTTCACGATATATTTTATAACCAGGTCTATTTTCAGGCAAAATCAATTTAAGCCAATATTTTTCTAAGTCACTTAAACATCGCGGGAAATCCTGACCATTTAAAAAATAATTCATAGTGATTTCAATTATCAAAATTCTTGATTTTATTTTGAGTTGCAAGGATTAAATCGATTACTTCTCGAACTGCACCTTTACCGCCTTCGTTTTTTGTCACATAGTCAACAATTCTTTTTACTTCTTTTCGAGCGTTCTTGGGAGCACAGGAAAAACCAACTTTTTGAAGCAAAGGAATATCGAACAAATCATCTCCCATAAAAGCAATTTCATCAAAAGTTATATTATATTTTTCAGCGAATGATTCTGCTGCAGGAACCTTATCAATTGTTCCTTGAACAAGATCTTCTATTTTCAAATCTCTTGCTCGAGTTTCCACTATTTTTGAGTTTCTTCCAGTTATAATTGCAACAGGAATACCTGCTTGTCTTAACATTTCAATTCCATATCCATCATGGACATTGAAGGTTTTGATTTCTTCTCCTTGTGATGAATAAACTATGCTTCCATCAGTTAAAACACCATCAACATCAAGTATCAATAATTTTATTTTTTTCAGCTTTTCTTTAAGATCTTTTTTCATAGGATATTTTGTGATTCTTATTTTATTCAATCTAAATTAATATCATCAAAATTTTTTACGAGCTCATCAATTTGTTTTACTTGCACCAACAAACTTTCAAGTAAACTCAAAGGCAATTGAGAATCTGCATCGCTTAATGCTTTCGCAGGCTCAGGATGAGTTTCTAAAAATAATCCCGCAATTCCAAGAGACACAGCAGCCTTGGCAAGATGTGGAATAAATTCTCTTGCACCGCCAGATTTACCTCCAACTCCAGGGATTTGAACTGAATGAGTTGCATCCATTATTACAGGATAACCGGTTCTTTTCATAATCACAAGTGAACGCATATCAACGACAAGATTATGATAACCAAATGTTGTCCCTCTTTCAGTCAAAAGAATTTTTTCATTCCCAGTTGAATTCACTTTATCTACTGCATATTGAATCTCATCAGGAGCGAGGAATTGACCTTTTTTGATATTAACGGCTTTGCCAGTTGTTCCTGCTGCAAGAATTAACTCTGTTTGTCGGCACAAGAAAGCCGGAATTTGTAAAACATCAACCACTTCAGCTGCCATATTAACTTCTTCAACGGAATGAACATCAGTCAGAACTGGGACATTGAAAACTTTTTTAATCTCATTAAGAATTTTTAAAGCCTCCTGATCGCCAATTCCTGTAAATGAATTTATAGAAGTGCGGTTTGCTTTTTTGTAAGATGATTTGAAGATATATGGAATTTTTAATCGTGATGTAATTTCTATAATTTTTTCTGCTGTTGAAACAGCAAGATCTCGACTTTCAATTACACAAGGACCTGCAATTAAAACTATAGGAAGTTTATTATCAATTTTTATTCCGTTTATTTCAACCATTTTTAATTATTCTATTAGTGAGCGAATGATATGTACTTATCGATATTGTAAAAATTTTGATACTAACTTATTGATTTTTGAGGAATTATTCTTTTTGCTTTTTTAAAATAAAAAAGGAGTTTTACCTGGAGGCAAAACTCCTTAACGACTGAAGGGGGACACATTGATGGAATTTAGTGTTTGTGCTCGTTAGATTTTGAAGACTTTGTTTTATCGGTCTTACAGCAATCGTCTGATTCTGACTCAGTTTCATTACGTGAAGCTTTTGATTTTGAGTCACACGATTCTTTCTTCTCTACCTTAGCTTCAGATTTTTCTGTAGAGCAGCAAGCATCTTTCTTTTCAACTTTCTCAACTTTGGTTTCTTTCTTTACGGTTTGTTTTTCCTGAGCTTGAGTATAAACCGCAATTGTTAAAAAGAAGACGATTGTTAGAGTGCTGATTAAATATTTCATAAGTCTCTCTTAATTTTTTATTTATTGTTGTTAATTACTTATTAAAGCTATTTCAATTTAAAGATTTTTCTTTCTAATTCGCAATGAATTTGTAACTACAGAAACTGAACTTAAAGACATTGCAGCAGCTGCTATCATTGAATTTAAAACTCCCACAGCAGCGAGTGGAATCCCAATAATGTTATAAATAAATGCCCAGAATAAGTTTTGCTTAATTACTTTAATGGTTAAATGAGATAATTCAATAGCTTTATAAACATCTAATAAATCATTTTTCATTAAAGTAATATCAGCAGTTTCCATAGCGATATCTGTACCGCTTGACATAGCAATACTCACATCAGCTTCGGCAAGTGCTGGTGCATCATTTATTCCATCACCAACCATTGCAATAACTTTATTTTCACCTTTCAATTCACGAATTACTTTTGCTTTTTCGTCTGGAAGAACTCTAGCGAAAAATTTTTCTATTCCTGTTTTTTCTGCTATTGATTTAGCTGTTGCTTCGTTATCACCAGTTATCATCATTACATTTATCCCGAGAGATTTAATTTTTTCAATAGCTTGAATAGAATTTTTCTTTATTGGATCACTAATTGATATTAATGAAACAGGATTTTTATTTATTGCAACAAAAACAAGAATTTTACCTTCTGAGAATCGTTTGATAATTAAATCAGAATGGGAAGAAAAATCAATTCCATTCTTTTTCATTAGATCTTCTGTTCCAATCAAAACTTTGTCTTCGCCAAAATTAGCTTCAATACCAAATCCTGGATAATACTTAAAGTTATTTGGTTCAATTAAATTGATTTTATTTTCTTTTGCAAAGTCTCGAATAGCTTTTGCAAGTGGATGTTCAGATTTATTTTCTGCTGATGCAATTAATTTTAAGTTAAATTCTTTATTTGTTTCATTTAAAAAAATTATTTCGTCAACTTTTGGTTTGCCTTCAGTTATCGTTCCAGTTTTATCTAAAACTAAATCGGTTATTTTATGAGTAAGTTCAAGGCTTTGTGCATTTTTAATTAAAATTCCGTTATCCGCACCGATACCAGTCCCGACAATTAAAGCAGTTGGTGTTGCAAGTCCTAATGCGCAAGGACAGGCTATAATCAAAACAGCAACAAAATGAATCAACGAAGTTGAAAATGCCGCTCCACTTAAGGCCCAGCCAATAAATGTCAAAATTGCAATTCCAATTACAGCAGGAACAAAAACAGATGCAACTTTATCAGCAAGATTTTGAATCGGGGCTTTTGACGCTTGAGCTTCTTCAACAAGTTTAATAATCTGACCAAGAATGGATTTTTTGCCAATTGCTGAAACTCTAAAATTAAAACTGCCGGTAAGATTTATTGTCCCGCCAATTACTTTTTCGCCTTCCTTTTTCTCAACAGGAATACTTTCGCCAGTGATCATCGATTCATCAACTGTCGAAAAACCACTAACGATAAATCCATCAGCTGGAATTCTTTCACCAGGTCTAACAATCACGAGATCATTAATTTTTAATTCATCAATTTTAATAGTTACTTCTTTCCCGTCTCTTAAAACATTTGCGGTTTTTGGTTTTAATCCCATTAGCTTTTTAATTGCATCAGAAGTTTTTGATTTTGATTTTGCTTCAAGGTATCTACCAAAAAGGATTAAAGTAATTATAACAGCCGAAGTATCATAATAAACTTGAAGATGAGATTGATTATTGCTTCCTAAAAAAATTGTAGGAAAGAAAGTTATAGCAGTGCTGTATAAATAGGCAGCCCCAGTTCCAACAGCAACTAATGTATTCATATCAGAAGAAAAATGCTTAAGATTATTCCATGCTATTTTGAAGAATCTCTTTCCGCTTTTGAAAACAACGGGGGTTGTAAGAATAAATAATAAGTATGAAGTATAATTCGAAAAATTATGAATTGCATTTTGAAAAGGAACGTACATGAAAAGCATACTTATTAAAAAGACCGGAACTGTAAATAGGATTGAAAACTTAAGATCATTTTTTAATTCAGCAAGATGTTTTTCTCTTTCTTTATCTACAAAATCTTCAACTGAAAATTTTTCTTCTTTTAGTTCGATTACACTATAGCCAGCTTTTTCAACTGCTTCTTTTAACTTTTCAAAATCAACTTTTTTAGGATCAAGTTTAACTTGAGCCTGCTCAGTTGCAAGATTAACAACCGCATCCTCAACTCCATCAATTTTTTTGAGAGCTTTTTCCACTCTTAAGACACAACTTGCACAGGTCATTCCTTCAATTGGTAAGGTTATGATGTCTGTTTTTATTCTGTTTTCCATATTACACCAATTTTTCCTTTAAACAACCACAAAAAGATGAAAGTTTATTTTTAAGATTAATGAAAATTTTCAAGATCAATTTAGCTTAGATTGAATTAGCTATTCATTCAAAGGAACAATTACCGAATCACTAAGGCAATTTTCTTTATTCCATTCGATCTTGTAAATAAACTCAAATTTTCTAATCGGGCAATCTTTCTTTTCACAATAGTTACAATGTTCCGGTTTACATGGATCGAAATGAAGCATTGTTTGAAGTTCTGCTTCGAGATTTTGGCGTAAAGATTCTGTTATAAATCTTTGAATTTTATGAGATTGTTCAATTGAATAGTAAGACGGAATGATCAAATGAAAATCTACATAATGATGATTACCTGCACTCCAGGTTCTTAATTTGTGAATTTCGATAAAATCATCTTGCCTGATTTTATTAAGCACTGGAATTAATTTGCTCAAAAATTCATCGTCTCTTTCCTGCATCAAACCACGAATTGATTGACGAACAAGTTTATAACCTGTAAAGACTATATTCAATGCAACAAAAATCGCAATTAAAGGATCAAGTATTTTGAGATCTGTAATTATTACAACAACAATGGAAATCAGAACTGCTATACTTGTAACCGAATCTGTTAAGATATGTTTTCCATCTGCCTCAAGTATCAATGACTTTGTTTTTTTCCCAATTCGAACTAAGAATAATCCAAGGGCAAGATTAATTACCGAGGCTGCAAAGATTAAATAAGCACCTATATCGAGTTGCTGGAGTTCAATTCCAAAAATTAAATCTTCAACTGCGAAAAATATAATTGAAAGAGCCGCGACAATGATTAATCCCCCTTCAAATCCTGCAGAGAAATATTCAATTTTGCCGTGACCATAAGGGTGAGATTCGTCGGGTGGTCTTAATGAAATTAAGAGACTTATAAACGCAATTGATGTAGCAAAAATATGAACTATAGATTCAATTGCATCGGAAAGAATCGCAGATGAGCCGGTAATCGCAAACGCAAATATTTTCAAAAAGAACATTAAAAAGCCTATTAAAAGAGAAATTAAAGCGGCTTTCTTTTTGTCTCGTTCAAAATTTTTTGACATTTTTTTCTCCGAACCATTAATCAAATCTAAAAATTTTTATTTTCATAAAAATTAAAAGAGCAAGTCAACAATTGAGGTATTTTAATTAAACAATTTATTCTTTTAATCAAAAGAAAAACGATTTTGAAGTATTCAGATTTTTAAAATTCAAAACTGATATCCTGCGCTGAACGAACGAACCATTGCAAAGAATACCGGTTGAAACTTTTTGAATTCGCTCTCATTTGGTGAGGTTAACTTTATTATAAAATCTGCTTTAAATGAACCTGTCCTTATGTAAATAACTTGAGTAACCTGTTCATAAGTTTTTTTGGGTTTTGAAATGTAATACTGAGCTCGATTATAAGTGAAAGATGAGTCATATAAAGCAGGATTAAAAAGATTTTTGTTTGTGTTCACCTGAATCAAAACAGAAAGTCGTTTGTCGTAATTTGAATTTTCGCCTGGAATAAAAATCACACCATCTATTATATCTTTAACCCGGTTATCGAAATAATTCCAACCAGCAGGGAAAAGAATAGTTACATTTAAAGTATTTTCTTCATAACGATTGATAACATCTGTTGTATCAATTTCAATACCGGCAAATAATATTTTCTCAGGCTTTGATTGAACAGTATCTTTTGATGATAAGCCTTGTATTTTAACTGATGTTTTTTCTTCTTCTTCAAGTTGTTTAAGTTCAACGGCAAATTGTTTTAATTTTTTGATTCTAATTTTAGTCGAATGATTAAAATTTATTCCAAGCACAAACTGGATAACAATGATTAAAATCAAATGAGAAATGAAAGAGTAAAAAAATCCTCTTTTAAGACTTTGGTACCAATCGAGCTTTAGTCTTTTTATTCTAATCTGAAAGTCAATATGATTGTTCATATTAAAGATTGTATTTCGTCATCAATCTCTTTATCCTGAAATCGAGAATCAATTCTATAAAATTTTTTCGGTGTAATGGATTTTCTTTGAAGAAGAAAAGATGAGAATTGCAATTACAATCACTTGAGCCAAAATTTTGTATCTTTCCATCAGCAATCTTGCTAATCTCAAATGCAACTTCGCACTCAAGTTTTTCATTACTTCTAATTTCAATTGATTTATGGAGCTTTGTTTTGTCAAGCAAATAATCGATGTGCCAATGATGTTTTTTAATTTTTCTCTTATGTCGTTCAACGCGTTTCGAAAGATTTTGCATTGCACTGCCAATGTAACAGTAATAACCTTTATTAAAATTAACTTTGCCAAGATTTCCAATTTCAATTTTTTGTTTTTGATTATTATGAATCACAAGGATGTAAGTTCCTGTATCGTTTAATTCTTTTTCAAGCACTTCGAATGGGATTTTCACTTGTTTTATTTTTCCTTGATTAAGCATCAAGTTTTCATCCCAATTAAGTGCATAAGCAAAAAATTTAATTTTATCTTTTAATAAATGAAAATTTATGGCAAATTTTAAATCAGTGTGAAATTCAGGAAGGAAATATTCAACATCATTATTATGAATCAAAAATAGAACTCCACCGAGCTTTTCTTTTGAGTTTAACTCAGCAAGTTCGATTAAATGCTTTGAACCTCTTTCTGTAATTGCATCAGGAAACATTGCAAGCTTGTGATGAAACAGAGTGCATGATTTAACTTCGAGAAAAATTTCTTTTCTACCATTTGTTAAGTGAAAATCAATTCTGCTGTGATTAATAGTTTTTTCTCTTGAGATGATCTCAAAGTCTTTTAGTTCATCAATTAAATGATTTCTTAAAATCCATTCTGCAACAGAATTAGTTTCGGATGTGTGAAGGATGACAGGTTTTGAGTTCTTATAAACAGCAGCAACTGTGTATTTCAAATTTCTGTCTTTTGAACTTGATTTGTAAAGGAGAATTTTTGAACCAGCGAAGAGCAGTTCCCACAATCTTCCTGGATTTGGAAGATGAGCAATTTCTTTTTGGTTATTAATCAAACATTCAACTACAAAACGATTTAGTCTTCTGAGAAAAACTGCTTCAATCAATTTTTCGTTTGTAAACTTAAAGGAATAGTTATTTATGACTTTTTTCATAAATACAAATTAAATGAATGAAAAATTACTAGAAAACTTGTTTTGAGGTATTTTTTAATCTAAAATTAACCGTTAATACAATCGGAGATGCCTTTTTTCTTTTAATAATAGTAGATTTCGATTAGTTCAAGAAAAGTCAATTGGATTTAATTAATCATTTGAAGATTTGAAATTAATCAGGAATTAGTTTTCGATCATAATTTTAATCTTTAGGGATTTTATTTCGTTTTTCAATTAGTCTCATTGAATTTTAAGAGGATAAAAATAATTATAATAGTAAAGGATTTTAAAAATTTTTAATTTTGGATTGAATAAAATAAGAGAATAGAGATGGAAAATTTGCCAAAAGAAATTCTAATTACACCAGAAGATGAAAAACAATTTCAAGAAAAAGTTCAATACATCGATAAAGAATTGGACGGCAAATTAAAGAAGACTAAAAACAAAATATCCTTCATTGAAGATATAATTGCCCTTTACAATTATCTCAAGGATGATTCAGTTAAATGGTATAGGAAATTAATTGTTATCTCGGCACTTCTATATTTCATTTCTCCAATAGATTCAATTCCTGATCTTGCTCCATTGGTTGGTTATCTCGATGATCTTGGAGTAATTGCTGCAACAATTAAATACATTGGTTCTGAAATTCAACCTTACTATCGTTCTAAACCTTCCCCCAAAAAAGAAAAAGTAGAAGAGGAAGATTTACTCTTTTAATTTGTCCCTTAAAATTTTAAGGAGTTTTCAATGATAAGAGTTTGTGTTTTAAATTTGATACTTCTTTTTTATTCACTCAACTCACTTGCTCAAAATCTGGATAAAAATTTGTATGAGCTCAGCAAAAAAATTGTCCGAACCGCACTTGTTGATCAAAAAGGATATCAATGGCTTGATGAATTGTGCAAAATAGGACCAAGACTTCCGGGTTCTGAAAATTCAAAGAAAGCGATTCAATGGGCAAAACGAAAAATGGAAGAGGCTGGATTTGATTCAGTGTGGCTTCAGCCTGTGATGGCCCCTCACTGGGAAAGAGGAAATTTTGAGGAAGCTAAAATTGTAAAATCAAAAAAATTTAAATCAAGAAAATTATCAATTACTGCACTTGGTGGAAGTGTTGGAACGGATAAAAATGGAATTACCGGCGAAATAATCATTGTAAATAATTTTGATGAATTAAAATCTAAATCAGATTTGATCAGAGGTAAAATTGTTTTTTATAATCGTCCACTCGATTTTGGAGAAGTTGAACCTTTTTCTGGTTACGGGAGAGCAGTAGATCAACGAGTTTCAGGTGCAATTGAAGCTGCAAAATATGGGGCAATAGGGGTGATAGTTCGTTCAATTACCACCAAACACGATAATGTCCCCCACACTGGAGTTATGAGATATGTCGATTCACTTCCAAAAATTCCGGCTGTAGCAATTGGATATCAAGATGCTGATTTCTTAACAAATGCAATTACAAATGAGCCTGATCTTCAAGTCAATATCAAACTCTCTTGTAAAAAATTGCCCGATGTTCAATCGTTAAATGTAATTGGTGAAATTCGGGGGAGTGAATTTCCAGACGAAATCATTGTAGTTGGCGGACATTTTGATTCGTGGGATAAAGGATGCGGCGCACACGATGATGGTGCAGGCTGTGTTCAATCAATGGAAGTATTAGATTTATTCAAAAGATTAAACATCAAACCAAAAAGAACAATTCGTTGTGTTTTATTTATTGATGAAGAACAAAACCAAACTGGAGCAATTGAGTATGCTAAATTTGCAATGAATTCAAATCAAAAACATCTTGCAGCAATCGAAGCAGATCGTGGTGCATTCACTCCAAGAGGATTTTACGCTGATACCGATTCGACAACTTTGAATTATTTACAATCGTTTTTGCCTTACCTTAATCTTGCTAAGATTGATTGGATAAGAAAAGGTGGAAGTGGTGTTGATGTTTCCAAAATAAAAAGTACAAAAGCATTATTTGGATATGTTCCAGATTCGCAAAGATATATGGATGTTCATCATTCGGATAATGATACTTTCGATACAGTTCATCCAAGAGAATTTGAACTTGGTTCAGCTGCAATGGCAATTATGTGTCTTCTTTTAAGTGAAAAAGGGTTGTAAAAAATTGAAGGATAAAATTATGAGAAAGATATTCATTCTTTCACTGCTAATTATTAATTCAATGATTGCTCAATCTAACTTTCAAAATTTTCTTAATCGTTTGAACTCGTCGTCAAACGATTCAATCAAAATGAAAATGATAGACTCTTTTATGGTAGTTGCAAGAGCTCAAGGAATTCCATACATCGAAGATTCAATTGCAAATTTTATTTATCGCGGCAGTGGAAACAATGTTTACCTTTCAGGTGATTTCAACGGCTGGTCAAGTTCAGCGGATAGATTAATTAAAGTGTCTGGAACGAATTTCTTTTACATTTCAAAAATCTTCGAAAAAGATGCTCGATTAGATTATAAATTTATAGTTGATGGAAATTGGATTTTAGATCCAAATAATCCGAGAACCTGTCCCGGCGGATTTGGACCGAATTCAGAACTTGCAATGCCCGATTAT
The DNA here is from genome assembly GCA_049699815.1 of Ignavibacteria bacterium. Lineage (GTDB taxonomy): Bacteria > Bacteroidota > Ignavibacteria > Ch128b > Ch128b > Ch128b. The sequence goes on from JBNAWO010000006.1 coordinate 48,082, forward strand.
GTTCAACCTGTAGAGATTAAATATTATCCCGAGATTCCACACGGAGTATTGAGAGATACAACATTCTATAGTTCTTACTTAAATAATTCACGAACAATTAGAATTTACCTTCCACCAAATTATGAAAACACAACAGATAGTTTCCCGATGATTTTAATGCACGATGGACTTGAGTATGCTTCACTTGCATCTATGCACAATGTATTAGATTATCTTATTGCTCACAATAAAATAGAGCCAGTGATTGGAGTTTTCGTTCCGCCAATAAATAGAACGCCCGAATATGCTGGTAGTCAGATGAATAGTTTTAAAAATTTTATAGTGCAAGAGTTACTTCCTTATATCAGAAGTCGTTATCGGGTGAAATCAGGACCGGGAAATTGTGCAGTTGCAGGGGCATCGAATGGAGGGAATATTTCTCTTTATCTTGCTCTGGATCATCCTGAAGTTTTTGGAAATGTTGCTGCTCAATCAAGCAATGTAATCTCAAGCATATCTGATGGCTTTCAAAACAATCCTAAATTAAATCTTAAAATTTATCTGGATATTGGAAAATATGATATACCAATTTTAATTCCACTTGTCAAAAATTTAAAATCAATTTTACAATCAAAAGGATATGATTTGATTTATCGTGAATTGAACGAAGGTCACAGCTGGGGAAACTGGCGAGCGCATATCGATGATTATTTAATTTTCTTCTTCCCGAAGAAAACAACCGATGTAAAAGAAAATAAAGGTGATTTGATACCTTCAAAAATTAAATTACATCAGAATTTCCCAAATCCATTCAATAATTCATCAAAGATAATGTTTGAAATTCCAGAGGCGGGGGTGGTGAATTTAAAAGTTTATAATTCAATCGGTCAGGAGATTAAGACTTTATTAAATGAAATAAAGCAGCCAGGTAAACACGAAGTGGTTATGAATTCTGATAAATTATCTGGCGGAGTTTATTTTTATCAACTGAAATACTTCAGCATTAAAAATCAAGCTCAATGTTTTGTGGAAACAAGAAAGATGATTTTTCTGAAATGAGGTTTTTATTTAGTAATAAAGTTGTAAATCATTTTCTGAAAATTTTTGAAAACAAAGTCAAGATTGAAATTCATTTTTTACTTCTTTTTTCCTGCAACAATTATAACTTTCTCATTTGACGGATAATCTTTTAGTTCAAGTTCAATTAAAGAAAGAATCTGACTTTCATTTATTAATCCCGAAGTGTCCAAAATCTTTCCGCCGTAAATGACAAAAATATCTGGCATTAAAGCACCTGCATCACCAAACGATGTATATTGTTGAATAATTTCACTTACAACTTGCTTAAAATTAGAAACAGAAGTTTCTTTAACCACAGCATCATTATTTTGAAGTCTGATTGTCCCCTCACGATCAATAACTCTAACTCGAGTTGACTGATCTCTAAATAAACCAAAAATTTTTTTCTGTGAGATATTTGCAGTCACTACCATCATTCTATTTGTTTTGCCCGATATTTTGCAGTTCGAATCGTCAGTTTTCATTGAACGAGAGCAAATCTCAATTAATTCTTTATCTGTTAATTCTTTTATGCCCAGATCTTTTGTTCTCATTTCACTCGAACCAAAGGCGGTTGCAACGACTTTCTTATTTTGTGTATCAATTTCAATAGTTGTTTCAATTGAATCTGGATTAGCTCCCATCTTAATAACGGATTCAATTGCTTGCTGTCTTAGTGAAATTAAATCAGCTTCCGTTGGATTAAGAATATTTTTCTCAATTGAATCGCGAATGATCCCCAATGCAGCTCCAATTGCAGAAATGACTTCACAATTTTCAGCGATTTTAAATTTCATATTTAAGTAATTGGCTGTGAATGGAACGATTGCGGGTGCACCGCCTCCACCTCCTACAATTTCAATCAAATCTGGATCGAGTTTGTATTCACGAATTAATTGTTTGATTGTTGGTTTAATTTTATTTGCAGAAATTTCTAAAATTCTTTTTGCAATTTCTTCAGGTTCCTTGTTTAGCTTTTCGCCTAACCATCTGAATAATTTTTCCACTACAGATTTATTTGGTTTACTGTGTCCAATCACATTTGACATTTCAAGAAAAGTAGATGCTTCTGTAGTTGTGATTGTAAATTCGGGAATTGAGTTTGATTTTCTCTTTAATGCAAGATAATCGGAAGGGTCATTTTCTTTTGGTTGGATTAATTTAAGTTCAACATCATCAAAAGAATCAAGATTGGAAAAAGCAACATAATTTAAGTTGGCAATGTGAGCACTTCTTGGGCCAACATCAATAATCTCATTGTTTTTGATGCGAAGCATTGAACCGCCTGCAATTCCGAGAGTTCTTACATCAAGAGTTCTGACAAATAATCTATTCCCGCCAATTTGGGCACTTTTAATTTGAGGTTTTCCATTTTTGATTACAGAAATATCAGTTGATGTGCCGCCGACTTCAATAAAAATTCCGTCAGTGATTTTTACATACATCAAAGCAGCCGCAACTCCGGCAGCCGGACCTGAAAGCATTGTTAAAATTGGTCGCTTCCTCATTTCATTAATATCCATAATTCCACCATCGGAACGCATTACCATCAGTGGAGCTTTTATTCCACTCTGACGAATTGCTTGTTCTGTCATATTTGCTGTCTCAAGCATTTTGGGCATCATACTCGCATTTATGATTGCAGTTCGTGTTCTGATTTTCAGACCGTAAAGTTTTGATAATTGACTCGCTGAAGTTGCAAGCAATCCTTTTTCAGTTGCAATTTTCACAACAAACTCTTCTTTTTCTGGATGATCAACTCCAAAAACTTCTGATGCAACAATTACTTGTGACCCTTCATAGACTAATTCATCAATTGTTGTTGAAATTTTTTCCTTTGTTAATGGTTCAGATAAATCTAAATAACGAAATCTTGTCGGTAAAAATTTTCCTGGTGCAATTTTGATCTTCTGCTGATTTAAATCTTTAATACCAATTTTACCCTCAAGCCCTTTACCCATTCCAACAATACCGACAGTTGCAACATCACCCTCGAGCAGTGCGTTAGTCGCTTGTGTAGTTGAGTGAGCAATTAGAATAATTTCGTCTGGATTAATCTTTGCATCTTCAATTAGTTTTAGCATTGAATCAACAACTCCGCGAGCAACACCTTCTTTAGCCATGTGAGTGGTTGGAACACAGGCTTTTCCAACTATTGAAAAGTCAGATATATCCACTGCAACAGCGTGAGTGAATGTTCCACCGACATCAATTCCAATTTTTATTTTTCTCATAAGTTTTCAATGACTTTTTGTTTTTCAATTTAAATTGAAAAAGAGATTGAGACAATGATTAAATATTAAATAATGAATACAGATTTCATCAACTGGCTAAATAAAAGAATTCTTAATTAATACTTTTATTTCAAATAATTTTATATGTTTGATGAAAAAGTTCAAAAAATTGTGTAAAGGTTAAAATTTATAAAAGAGGCATTACCTATAACATCAAAGTTTAAGTAAATTGAAATAAAGAATAAAATTTTATCTGTACTTTCTTTAGTTTCAAAATGTCCAATTACATTGGTTCTTTTTCTTATCTCTCTTATCAATCTTTCAACTGGATTTGTTGTATTAATTAGGTGATAAAGTCTTAAATCCAAAGAGTATTTTGTTTTAATCAATTGATCATTAGAGAATATAGACACAGCTAAAGATATTCTTTATCCTTTTTTAATTCTTTTCATATTTTATCTGACTTTAAATTTTTTTAAATTGCAGAGCACCCTTAGCTCAGTTGGTAGAGCAACTGACTCTTAATCAGTGGGTCGCGAGTTCGAGTCTCGCAGGGTGCACAAAAAATCCCGACTTATGTCGGGATTTATCTTTTTACTCAAGTTTTTTGAATTATTTGAGATAAAAACTATTTCAAATTTGGTCCAATCATCTTTTCTGGCCTTACAACCTCATCAAATTTTTCTGGAGTAAGGAGACCGAGTTCGACAGCTGCTTCTTTCAAAGTCTTTCCTTCTTTGTGTGCTTTTTTGGCAACTTTTGCTGCATTATCGTAACCAATTACAGGATTCAAAGCAGTAACCAACATCAAAGAATTATTCAGATGCATTTTAATTCGATCATAATTTGGAGTAATTCCAACAACACAATTATCAGTGAAGCTTTCACATGCATCTGCCAATAATTTAATTGATTGCAAAACATTGAAAATTATGACGGGCATAA
>JBNAWO010000007.1:0-50643 GCA_049699815.1 Ignavibacteria bacterium
TGAATCTGAAATATTCATTTGTTTGAACGCATTACCTTTCATATAAGCTGCAGCTACTCTAACACTAATGATGAATTCATTATTAAGAATTCCAACCTTTATTGAATCTTCATTGACTAATTTGCTTTCGGTATAAAGGATGTAATCGTACATTCGAATTGCATTTTTGTAATCTCTCGAAACAAAGTAGTTCTGTCCCGTTTGAAAAGCATTCTTGAACTCCTGTGGAGTTGGAATGAAATAACTTGCAATTGTTGCGACTAAAAAAACAATCAACTGCCACATCTTCGATTAGAAACCAGTATATATTGAGAAATACAAAGTTGATTCTTCACGACCTTTAAATCTATCTTCAGGTCTGATGAAATCTCTTGTTGTGTACTTATAACCAAAATCAATTACAATATTATAACCGGCATATTGAGATTTATTACTCAAAGAAAGTGCAACAGTCCTTCGATCTTCGCTCTCAAAATCATCTTTTAAATTTCGAATTCTGTAAGCAAGTGGTGAAAAACCTTTCAGCAAAGTAATCCCCTGCATACCAAAATGTAAAGTTGTATTTTGAGTTAATCTATAATCAACTCTAATAATTGGAATTGTTTCTTGCATATGTTTTGCAATAACAGTGATCTTATCTCCATCTTTATTTTCTGTAAACTTAGATGATTTTTCGGTTCTGATTTTAAATTGTGGAATTACTTTCAAGTTGTTATTTAAGAAAGAAAATTCGTATTCAATTTTATTAACCATTCCAAAGAAGGAGATTTTGCCTTCAACTTGATCATTCAATAATCTGCTCTCGTTTGCAAAAGCAAGAAGTCGGTTACCTTGAGCGAATTGATGATTAAGTTGTAGTCTTAAGTTGTTTTCAATTCTTAGATTTGGGATTTGAGTATAAGTTGTTCCTAAGTATAAATTATTCACCAGACTATTTTTATAAAGTAATGGATCAAGAACATAATCTGGAAATGGATCAGCAGTTGTAATCACACCTGGGAATTGATAACAATCGTTTGGAATATTGTCCTTGACTTGTTTTAAAACATAAAATATTCTCAAAGAACCGAATTTTGGTGTTTCAGTGAAATAAGTCAATTTAAAATAATTCACATAATTTTTTCCGCCTTTAAGCAATCCTTCCTCTCTTAACAGTCCAAATCCAATATTCAAATTTTTAATCAACTCAAGCGTTGAAAACAAATGATAACCTTTTTGATCAGGAGTATATGGATAATCTGGTAAGATGTCGTTTTCTTGTTCATCAATTACATCGTTGTTGTTCCAATCGTCACCATAATCAAGACTTGGCGGATCTGAATAAAATGTTAAGAAATCTTGTGCATAGTCTGGAATTCCGTCCGCATTTTTATCATCATCAGGAATTCCATCGCGATCCCGATCTTTACCCGGAAATATACCAGTATCGGGTCTTCTCAGAATTGTTGCCAAGCTCACGAGTTCATTTGTATTCTGACGGTAACCAAGCAAGAAGAAATCACCAACACGATTTAGAACATCTCTATTTTTACCTCTTGCATCGGTAGTAAAAACATTATAATGATAAAATCCATCTTCCCATCTATCGTTATCGTCATTATCATCAACCAGAGAATAGTAAGCACCACCTGGGATAATTGCACCACTACTTGAGACATCATAACCTAAAAAGTCTGGAAAAATTGGATTTGGGATTAGATTATCAGACGGCGAACTATAAAAACTGTTTTCAAGTGTGTAGATGTTTAAAGCCGTTGTATAAGTTCCATCAATACGATAAATTTCTCCACCTAAAGTTAATCGACCAAGTTTTTTCTTGACTCGTAAAAACCAGGCTTGTCCTGTTAAATCTTGTTCTTCTCCTGATTTACCGGTAAATCTTGTATCTCGAATAATGGGATATTTAAAATGTTCTTTACTCTGATTGAACTCACCTTCAATTTCAAATCCTTTCCAATTAAAACTGAAATTAAATCCATAAACTTCCATTCCAGTCACAAGTCCATAAGAGAATGTAACAATTTGTTTGTTTGAAGCATCAGTTACATTTCCTTCAGCTCTTCGGATTGTTCTAAAAGGAGTTGGGGTTGCATAGAGATCAGGGTCTGTATGAGATTGAAATCTTGCGTCACCAGTATATTCATCAAGACGATTTAACCAATCGTGAGCGATATCGATTCTATAATCATTTGCAAGAACTAATTGAAACTGAACCGAAGTTGCACCTTCAGGAATTACAAAAGCATAAGTAATATTTTCACCATCGCGACTACCAATTTTTACTGGATAAGATGGTGGAAAAGTAGAATATCGATCTCTATAATTTATATATCGAGTAAAACTTGTTGTATCGGCACCAGCAAAGAAATCTTTTGCATTAATCCAGAAATTTTTAAAAACCCAGTATTGAATCGGATCGTTCAAAGTTGTTCCAGCTGGATTTGGAACTGAACCGTGAATGTTTTTGATTGGTCTTGCAACTCCATTAATAATGATTGTTGGTGGTTGATAAAGAATTGGACCTGAAAGATCGCCAGGACTATCATCACTAATTCTAATGAAAATTACTCTTGGAATTGCATTGGATACAACTCCTTTCAAAGAAGATTCTCTGCTATCTATGCTAGCTCTTCTTTGATGTTGATTAACATAAGTTATACCTACTGTTAAAACATCACCTATATCCGTTTCAAAATGGCCCCCAAGTAAATATTGTGTCCAATCTCTAATTCTTCTAACTCCATCAGAATAGAAACCTTGATCAAATCTAAATCGGATTGGGTCGCTAATTCTTGAAACTAAAACTGTTCCTCGATTTTTTGCTGTAGCTCCATCCCACCGGATTCCATTAAATCTTGCCTTGTCAAGTGTTAAGCTTGTGAATTTTGTTCTTATTGCATCCCCTACCATAAGTCTTGTAGTAAATCCTCCGTAACTATCATTTCCAATTACCAAGTTGCTAAAATAATTTTCATAATATCGTGATTTTAAAAAATTACTCTGACCACCTGGAATGTTTTGATCAATTGCTTGCTTTTGTTGTTCATTGAACTCAATTACTGGATAACCTTCGATCAAAAAATTACCAAAGTTGTCAAAGAATTTTTTCTTTTCAATCTTCGAACTGTAATTCTCGTAATTTCTACCGGAAAGGTTAATGTATTTTTCTTCTTCCTTTCCAAGATTAGAAATGAATTGAGCATTTGTAATTGAAATTAAACTCAAAATCAAACTCAATGAAGTAAATATTTTTTTCAATTTAACCTCCAAAGGTTTTCATCAATTAAAATTGATAAGTAAGAGATATTTTATGCCCACCACCAAGGCCAACAATTTGCATATGATTAACATAAGCGTAATCAATCTTCAACTTATTTATGAAAAGACCAAAACCGCCATTCAAAGAATTTTGTTTAAATGGAGAATCGTTTAGAATTCCATTGTAACCACCTCTTAAGATAAATCCTGATTCTACACCATAGACTTTTGTTCTCATACCAAGAAACTCTGCGCCAATCTTTACTATGTAATTTTCTTCTTCTTTTATTCCATCAATTGCGAACATATAATCATAGGTTGGTGAATAGTAAGAAATTCCAACAGCTAATTTCATAGGTAGTTTTGCATCATCAGAGCTATTGATTGATATACTTGGTTGAGTTATATCCTGAGCAGCAGCACCAAATCTTAAAACTCCATTTCCAAAAACCTGATAAATTGAATAAAAGACCCCAGCATCAAAAGTAAATCCAAGATAACTTTGAGCTTCTTCACCAGGTGCGGCTTCTGCACTCCATCTTAATAACTTAAAACTTCCACCAACACCAAGATTGCCAATATCTTTTGCATAACTTAAAATAAGAGTATTTTCTTGCCAGGCTCCCGCCTTAAGATGAGTTAAACCTGCGCCAAGATCGCCAAATTTCCACAACGGCACTGTTGATGAGAAAGTCAGGTAATACAGGTCTTCATCTAAACCAGTAAAAAGCTGATTATAGGTTGAGGAGATTTCAAATCTTTTTACATTAACTAATCCTGCTGGATTATAAAAAACAGTATAAGATGCATCACCAATTCCAGTGTAAGCTCCACCCAGACCAATTATTCTACTATGAACTCCGAGATTTTCAAATCCACCAGCAAAAATGCTTGAACTGATGAAAGCCAAAATTATTAAGAATATCTTTTTCACTTTGACCTCAAAAATTAATAGACAACTGTTACAATTTTTGCAACTTGTTCTGTTTTAGCATCAGCTTCAACTAAAACTTGAACGATGTAAGGTCCTGGTCGAACCGTTTTACCATTTGCATCTTTACCATCCCATACGAACGCATTTTGCGCAATGAAAGCTGCTGCACCAGATTCAGAGTTATAAATTTCTTTTATCAATCTACCTTGCAAGTCATAAACAAGAATTTTCAATTTTCTCAACTCACCGCCAACAAGACTTCGTGGTTCAGCAATGTTTGCAAGAAAGAACGAAAGTATAGTTTGATCATTAATACCATCTCCATTTGGAGTGAAAGGATTTGGTTCAGCTTTGAAATCAATTATTAGTCTCGGTGGAACTCCTGTTGTTATAATACTCCAATTTTCCAATCCATTAGATTTCTTTGTATCCACTCTTTGAGGATTATCTGCACTTTGTTTGCTGTGAAGATATGATACAAATCTATTGACACCTAAAAATGGTGTACACTTCAGAGTTGCTTCGAATGTCGTTGATGTTGTAATTGGATTTTGAGGTACGATTACAATTTTATTAGCATAGATTTCTGCGGAATATTGAATTGGATTATTATCTAATTTCACTCCAAGAAGTTGAGTTGGAGTAGGTGTAAATATTGTAATTGTATCTATTGGATAATCTGTCGGTGATTTATTGATTACAATGTTATAAGAAAAAATATTTTCTTGAAGAATTGGTGAATATTGAGGACTTATTGTTGCATCGGTTGTTTGAGCTATTAGAGTTTTATCGTAGAAAATTTCAATTTCATCGATTTTGGGAGTTTGCAATGTTAGTGTTCCAAGTCGAACCTGGTATTGCACATATCTTCTCGGTTCATACACTGGCAATTGTGCTCCTGAAATTGTAGTTGAGTCATCTTTCCAGTCACTCCAGGTTGTATCAACTTTTGGTGTATTACCTGTTCTCATTCGCAGAGAAATTTGAGTTCCTTCAGGTTGTTCTGCCTTCCATGTAATCTTGGACCAATTTACAGGTTGGCCCGCATCAAGAACTTTTGAAGTAAAATATCCTTCAGGTAAATAACCTTTACCAAAAACTTCAATTTCAGAAATTACAGTACTTTGAACTTGATCAATGACATCAATCGTAATTTTTAAAAATCGAATTTCAACAACACGATCAAAGTAATCGTCTGTAACGCCAAGAGTATTTTCTGGAACTTGAACAAGTTTTTCCATTGATAGTGTATCAAGACCACCATAAATTGTGTAAGCTCTAACACGTAGATTTGTTGGAATATTAGTCGGTCCCCCTGGATAAAAACCAAGTTGCCATATCCTAACTCTATTTACCGCTCGAATAGCTTGAAGATCTATAACTATGTATGTACCCTCACCACCAGGCCCTGCATTTAATGAAAGTATTTGAACATATGACGGCGAAAAAAATTTTCCGTCAATTAACTTTAATGCATTTCTTGCAGCTGTATCTGGTGGAAGATTTCGACTCTTGTAAACTATGTAAGCATATTTATTTCTAGCAAGATTTTCATTCTCCCCTGTTTGAAGCAGAAGTTTGCCAGTTTCAGTTTTCCAATCTATAGCTGAAGTTAAAGTCGAATCAACTGAAAAATCATTCCAAGTTGTATCTTTTATTGAAAATTGGCTGTAAAGAAGTGAGGAAGTAAAAATTGCTAATACAAATGTAAGTTTAAGATTTTTCATTTGTGTTTCAGCTCTGTTTTTGTTTTTATAAACTATAACAAAATTAGTAAGTAATAAAAAGAAAAAAAATTAATAATCAAGAAAGATTATTGTATCCGGTCACCGGAAATAAATTAAATGAGCAAGTCTCCACTCTCCATTATAACAACATCATCTATCAGAACAGTAGGCTTCTTAACTAAACCATCAAGATGAATTGGGACATTAATTTTTCCGCCCATTGAAACATTGTTCCCGAATGCGATGTGAATAGTTCCCAAAACTTTTTCATCTTCTAAAATTTGACCAATAATTTTTGCTTTGTAATTCGTACCAATTCCAAATTCTGCAATTGCCCTTGCATCTTTTCCAACTTTATCTAACATCTTCTGAAATTTTTTTGCTTCTGACTTTCCAATAATTTTTTCGGCATATCCATTTTTTACAACAACTTTTATTGGATTTTTCAAAATACCAATTCCAGCCATTGAACCGTCAAATACAATTACACCATTTGCTGAACCTTCGACAGGAGCCATATAAACTTCGCCAGAAGGAAGATTTCCACTTTCTCCTTTATTTCTCAATACGCCAGTGCTTGGTAAAATTTTTCTTCCTTCGATGTTCATTTCAATATCAGTTCCATTTTTTGCAATCACTCGAATCACCTTTGCATTTTCAATTGCATTTTTTACTGAATTTGTTAACTCGACAACCTTATTTGCATCCGCAGAAAGACATCTTATCATTGTTGATTTACTAATACCAGGCATTGTCGCAACTCGAGCACCCATTTTCACTGCTTCTCGTCGTGCATTAGTATGAGTTAAAGATTTTGCAGTAGGACATACAATAACATCAAACATCTTCATCAAGTCTGCAATTTGCTGAGGTGGTTCTTCTCCATTCATCTGACGGGATTTCATCTCAACATAAATCGCTTCTTTACATAACTTTTTACCAATCTCAAATAATGAGTATCCTATTTCTTTCTCTACTTCATCGGAAATTATTAATAAAGTTTCTTCCTTTTGAAGTCCAAGGTAATCTCTTAACGCGATTAGACAACTTTTTTCTAATTCTTTTTTCATGTCACATCACTCAGTTTTTTAATATTAAAGTTTTCTCTTCTTTTCTAAGCATATATGAGAAGAATAAACCAGAAAATCCGAGTACAGAAAAGATCCACATTCCGGGAATGTAACCTTGTGGATTAGTTGCACTTGCTCCAAATAAATCATTGCTAAATCCAATCAACAAATTGAAAGCGAATAAACCAATATTTTGGATCATAGTCATTAGCCCGTATGCAGTTCCTAATTTTGATGAATCAACGACAAGAGCAACATAGGGCCACATAACTGCCGGGATTAGCGAAAAAGCAATTCCCATCATCGACATTGGTATAACCAGATAAAAGGGAATTGAAGTATGAATATCAAAGAAATCAAGGTTAATGTTTACGCTGCCGGTTAATCCAAATGGAGATGCGAGATCAATCTTATAAGCCATAATTAAATAAACTGGAACAATTAAAAACGAACCAAACATCATTAACAATGATTTTTTCTTAATTCTATCGGCAAGTAACCCAAAAAGAGGTGTAAAAATCATTGCTGATAAAGTTAAGATACTTGACAGATTACCTCCAACTTCCCTCGATGTACCATGAACTTCTTGAAAGAACTTAATTGCAAAAGTTTGGAATGGAAACATTGCAGAATAAAAGGTTACACACAATGCTGTTATAAACCAGAACGCTCTACCAAATCCAAAAATTTCTTTCAATATAACTTTATCCTGATTACCTTCGGGGGGCAACTTATACTTTTTCGAGCTTGCCAGATCGATGAAATAATAAATCAAAATAAAGACAAAAGCAGAAATTCCAGCATAAACAGAAATCCATAGTGGATTTTGCCAGTAGTCATAATATTGTTTTGCCCACATTGGTGAATTTAAAGCCATAAATGAACCGAGTCGAGCAAGCGTAAGATTCAATCCAAACGCAAAAGAAAGTTCTTTCCCTTTAAACCACCGAGCAATGATTGTTGTTATTGCAACAATCATCGATTCAGCGCCAAGACCAAAGAGCAATCTTCCGGATGCCATAACAAAAATATCGCCTTTGAGAGCGGTAAGAAGAGAACCGAGCATAACAAAAGATGTAAAAATAAGCACGGCTTTTCTTGTACCAATGCGGTCAATAATAATTCCCCCAATTAAAACCATTATAATATTTGGAAAACTATAAATTGCATTTAGAAGTCCAATGTTTGCGTCAGAAAAACCGAGTTGTGTTTTCAAAAGATCAGCAAGTGGACTAATACTATCGTAGATATAATAATTGCCGAACATCGCGAGGCTAATAAAAAGCCAGACAATCCATCGAATTGATTTAGGAGGTTCTCTTCTTACCAGTTCCAATTTCAATCTCCTTTAATTTTTTGAAGGAATATTTTTCAGAACTTCTAAAAGCAAATCATAAAATTTTTCTACTGTACTGATCTGAACTCTTTCATCAGGTGAATGTGCACCCATAATTGTTGGACCGAAAGAAATCATATCCATTTCAGGATATTTTTCTTTTATTATTCCACATTCAAGACCTGCGTGAATAGCTTTTACTTCGGGCTCTTTTCCATATTTATTTTTGTAAACTTTTTTCATCACTTTCAAGATTTCAGAGTTAATGTCAGGTTTCCATCCTGGATAACCATCGCCATGTTTCACTTCTGCGTTTGCTAGTAAAAACACACATCGATTCATTATCACAATATCTTCTTTCTCACTTTCAACAGAACTGCGCTGACTTGTTCCGACTACAATAGTATCACCAAAGGTAATAGTTGCGAGATTTGTTGAAGTTTCAACAAGTCCAGGAATATCAGCACTCATTTTAATCACTCCATGAGGAAGTGCATAAAGTGCATTTAATAAATTTATTTGTGTCGGTTTATCAATTACAAAATCGGGTAAGCTTGACCTCTCGAATTCAACTTTCAAATCTGGTTCAACCGTCGAAAGTTCACTTTTTACAACTGTATTATAATAGTTAACAAACCCTTCGAGTTCATCGGCTCTTGATTTATTCACAACAAGATAAGCAAAGGCTTCTCGTGGAATTGCATTTCGTTTGCTTCCACCTTCAATTTTTGAAAGTCGAATATCGAATTGATTTTGGAGATTCCATAGAAGTCTGCTTAAAATTTTAATTGCATTTCCTCTTCCGAGATGAATATCAAGTCCAGAGTGACCACCTTTAAGTCCGGTGACTTTTATTTTATATGCGGTTGATTCGTTCGGAACATTTTCTTTTAAATATGAAAATCTTCCTTCAGTATCTTTACCTCCTGAACAACCGATGTATAAAGCTCCATCTTCTTCTGAATCAAGATTTAATAGAATATCTGCTTTTACAAAACCAGGTTTTAAATTATTAGCACCTGTTAAACCTGTTTCTTCATCAAGTGTAAAAAGAAATTCAAGCGGACCGTGTTGAATATCTTTTGCCTCCATAATTGCAAGTGCAGTAGCAACACCAATTCCGTTATCTGCACCTAAAGTTGTACCTTTTGCTTTTACCCAGTCCCCATCTACATAAGGTTGAATAGGATCATTATCGAAATCATGCTGAACATCACTGTTCTTTTCACAAACCATATCCAGATGTCCTTGCAAACAAACTGTTTTCAAATTTTCGAATCCTGGCGTTGCAGGTTTTTTTACAAGAATATTTCCAAATGAATCCTGTTCGTATGGAAGACCAAGTTTTTGAATAACAGAAAGAACATATTCAACAACTTTCTTTTCTTTTTTTGAAGGTCTCGGATACTTACATATTTCACTGAAATATCTCCAAACAGCTTCGGGTTTCAAATTTGCTAATGTATTTGACATAACTATTTCTCCTCTTTTATAAAATCAATGAAGTGATGTAATTTAAGTTGTGTAAAAAATTTTGAAAGTCGTTCTTCGATTGGTTGAATCTTTTCTCCAAACTTTTGTTCAAGAATTTCAGCTATATCACCAACTTTTTTCTTACCATCAATTTCAAGCCAGACTGCAGAACCAATTTCATCAAGTTTAATTTTAATGAATGGATACTTTAATCTCGGCATTAAGTATTGCACTAAAAATTTATTCGTAAACTTCGGGATTAAAATTGTAACCAGTTCATTCTCTGATTTTTCAAAGTCAAATTTCCTTATTGGAATAAGTTCCCAGAGATTAACTTCTACTTTTTCTCTTTTTTTTCTCTTAAACAAATTCATAAATGTATATTAGTTTTTAAAAATTTTTATTCGATTTAAAGGTTTATACCAGATAACCAAGAACAATTTCAAAATTTAGATTATGATTTGTCTAACTAAATAAAAATTTTAATTAATCAGCAACAGCAAGAAAACTCTATTCACACATAAGTTAAAATAAAAATTTCAATGTCAGGCTAAGATCGACTTAGCCCGACACTGAACAAAACTTTGTTATTTACATCATTGCACTTGGTGGTGCCGGTTCATCCGGTCTGCCTGCATTCTTCACTGGAATTTGAATTAATAACCAGGCTATAAAAACGAAAACCAGCAGGCTAACTGCAAATGTTGGTTGTTCAAATATTTTAAAGAGCGAAACTTCAAAGAAAGCAAAACCAGCAAAAACCAATCCAATCAGTGCTTCACCTGCAATTAAACCAGCAGCAAGTAGAACACCTGTATTTTCAACTCTTGCTCTCTGGGCTTCATTAAAATTTCTTCTATTATTTATCTGCTCAACAATTCCTTTAATTAAACCGCCAATAAAGATTGCAAAAGTAGTCTCAAGTGGTAGATACATTCCAACCGAAACAAGCATTGGACTGCGGACTTGCATTAGAATAAAACCAAAGCCCATTAACATTCCAACAATAATAAGTGGCCAAGCCATTTCACCTTTAACAATTCCTTGAGAAAGTAAAGCCATCAAGCTTGCCTGTGGTGCTGGTAAATTCTTTCCACCAAATCCAGTTCCACCTGTATTGATATCACCCTGATGCAAAATCAAAAGTGGAATAAACATAACGAATGCAGCAAGTCCAACACCAATTATATCACCTACTTGCATTTTCCAGGGAGTACCTCCAAGGATGTGGCCGACTTTCAAATCCTGTAACATTTCACCAGCAACCGCAGCAGAAACACAAACTACAGCAGCCACACCTAAAACTGCTGCAACTCCCGTAGTTCCTTTCATTCCAAGTGCAACCATCAATAAAGCTGCAACAAGCAATGTAGAAAGCGTCAATCCACTTATCGGATTGTTACTCGAACCAATTATACCTACAAGATAACCCGAAACTGCAGCGAAGAAAAATCCTGCAATAATCATTACTATAGTTGCAACAAGCGCTGCCGTTACATTTTGAGCGAAATAATTATAAATGAAAAATGTCGCTATAGCTGAGAGTAAAATACCAATCATTATCCATTTGAAATTAATATCTTTCTCGGTCCTTATTTCAACATGTTCACCTGTTGCTGCTTTCTTCACATCACTGATTGATCTTTTAATACCTGTGATCAAACTTTTTCTCATTCGATACAATGTATATCCAGCACCTACTAACATTCCACCTATTGCAATAGGTCTGACTATAAATCTCCAGACATTAATTGCCAAATTAATCCAGTCACTTTCAGTTGGATTTGTATTCGATGCAAGAAGTGATGGAGCAAGAAAGTAAGTAATTATTGGAACAAATAATCCCCATGCTAACAGTCCACCACTAAAGTTCAAAGAAGCTAATTTTGGTCCAATTATATATCCAACACCAATATAAGCAGGACTAACTCCAGGTGAACTTAAAAGAATTCCACCCTGAGCAGTAGCTTCCCCAGAACTTCTCAATCCAATTGTAGTTTTTGAAAAATGAACAAATTTCTCCCAGCTTTTAGCGAAGAAATTAAATTGACCAAGAGCTTGTATTAAAGCTCCAATTCCCATTGCACCGAATAAGAACTTTGCACCGGTCCCGCCAGTTCTACCTGCTTTATGAATTTCACCAGCAGCAACAGATTCAGGAAATGGAAGTTCGGCATCTTCAACCATAACTCTACGAAGTAAAGCAACAAACATAATTCCAAGCACACCACCAACAAACATTATAATAGATGATTCTAAATAATATTTCATCGTAAACTCAGGCCAAATACCAGCAATGAAAAATGCTGGAATAGTGAAGATCGCACCTGCCGCAACTGATTCACCAATTGAACCAACAGTACGTGCAAAATTCTCTTCAAGAATGGAACCTTTCATGGCTCTTAAAAGAGCCATTCCTATAACTGCAGCCGGATATGTTGCAGCTATTGTCATTCCAGCTTTTAATCCCAGATAAGCATTTGCTGCACCAAGGACAACGCACATTATAAGACCTATTACTAATGCACGCGCTGTAAACTCTGGTAGAGTTTTATCGGGTGAGACAAACGGAACATATTTTTTGCTTTCCGTCATAATAACTCCTTTAATTTGGTTATTGATAGGAAATTAGATTTGATAAGTAAATTTTTGATCTCAACTCTCTCCTGATGTTTTAATATGAATAAAATTTTTTCAAATATATGTATGTAAACAACCGACTTCAAGAATTATTTAAAAAAATTTTTATGACAGATTTAGAATTTGATACTTGCTGTTGGCTTAATTTTAAGCACACAACAATCACTAATTATTAAAGTTAAAATTTATTGTAAATAAAATACTTAGAATCTTTAACAACTTACTTGCATCTAATAAATAAAAAAGGTGATAACAAATGTTAATCTTAATTGGCTCTGACGGTAAGGATTTAAATAGTAAAGTATCTTTGAGATTTGGTCATTCAAATTACTTTCTGATTTATGATACTGAAACTAACTTAATTGAAACATTCACAAATTCTGGTCATACCGAAAAACATGAAGATTTAAGAAGATTAATTGACAAAGGAGTTGAAGCAATAATTGTCGGTAATATAGGTCCTCATGCTTTTGAAGTTGTTAAAACACCAAGATCGAAAGTTTATCTCGCTCGAAAAATGACAGTGAATGAAGCGATTGAAAAATTTCTTAAAGGTGAACTTCAACAATTACACGAACCAACAGCTAAAAAAAGCATTGGACACGGAAAAGGGGGGAAACATCACCATAGACTTTGAATGGTTTTAATTAAGATTTAGTAATCGATTTGTTTATAAGTAGAATAAGCAAGTATATAAAGAAGTAAATTTTTATTCTTTGACACTTCCAATTAATATTCCAGAGATATAATATTTCTGGACAAGAGCAAATAAAATAACTATTGGTAGAGTTGTAATTACCGAACCCGCCATCATCAGTTCTGTATCTTGAGTATGTTCTCCCATTAAATTTGCCAATGCAACAGGAAGAGTATACATTGAAGAGTCAGTCATTACAATTAGAGGCCACAAAAAGTCGTTCCATGTTCCAATAAAAGTAAAAATTCCCAATGTAATTAATATTGACCTGCATAACGGTAAAATTATTGTAAAGAAAATTCTTAAATCGTTTGCGCCATCAATTCTTGCTGCATCAATTAAACTATCTGGAATTGACATCATAAATTGTCTTAACATAAAAATTCCAAAAACACTCGCCATACCGGGGATTAAAATTCCAAAATATGTATTTATAAAACCGAGTTCCTTTAAAATCAAAAACAATGGAAGCATAGTAACCTGACCTGGAATAATCATCAGGCTTAATAAAAATTTGAATAATTTATCTTTAATTCCAAATCTAAACTTTGCAAATGCATATGCTGCTAAAGAATTAAAGAGAAGAGAAATTATAGTTACAAGTATTGCAATAAAAAGTGAATTCATAAAGTAACGACTCATTTCAAGATTTTGAAATAAAAATTGATAATGTGAAAAGTCAAATTCTGAAGGTATTAGTTTTGGTGGAAACTTAGTTGACTCACCTGTTTTCATTAAAGACGCAGAGATCATCCATACAAACGGGATTAAAGTTAAAAGTGCAATTATGATAGCAACAAAATTGACAAATAATTTCTTAATAGTTAATTCTTTTTTCATACCTAAACTGAATTATTGTTCCGATTAATATTATTATAAACAACACGAAAGCAATTGAAACAGAATAACCAATGTTCCACCATCTGAATCCTTCTTGATACATATACAATACAATGCTCAATGTAGAATTTAATGGACCACCTTGAGTCATAATATAAGGTTCAGCAAAAAGCTGAAAATAACCAATCATTGTCATTATTGATGTGAAAAAGGTTGTCGGTGCTAAAAGAGGCAGAGTTATAGATTTAAATTTGAACCAGCTGGTTGCGCCATCAATTTCTGCTGCTTCATATAATTCAGTGGGAATATTTTGAAGTCCAGCGATAAACAAAATCATATTGTAACCAAAATTTTTCCATACAGCCAACAAAATAATAGCCGGCATCGCAAAAACTGGATCACCGAGCCAATCAATTGGATTAATTCCAAAGAAAGATAAAATATAATTCAAATAACCAAATCTGGGATGGTAAAGATATCTCCAAACGATCGCAACTGCTACAATTGTCGTTACGACTGGTAAAAAATAAATTGTTCGAAAAATTTTTTTGAGTTTTACTAATTGCGAATTCAAAAGCAAAGCAGTTGATAAAGAAACAAAAATTGATAAAGGTCCACCAACAAGAACAAAATAGAATGTATTTATAAGAGCTTTGTAAAATAATTCGTCCTTAAAAAGTTTGAAGTAATTTTCTAATCCAATGAATCTTATTCTTCTAAAATCCCCAAGCGTGTAAATATCGAAGTCTGTAAAGCTAATAATGAATGCAGAAAGAACAGGAATGATAAAGAAGAAGAATATTGCAGAGAGTGCAGGTGCCAGAAAAATTAAAAGTATCCCAAAACTTGTTCGATCTCTCATCACAACAATCCAAGTTCAACTAGATATTTTCTTTTCTGAAGGAGCAACCGGGTTTCTGAATTAAGTTTATCACAGGCCTCTCTCACTGAGGTTTTACCTGCTGCAACTTCTTCAACAAACTTTTGAATTTTTGAGATCATTATGTTTTCCCACTCGGCAAGTTTAGGCATTGCTTGTGTTCGTTCTAGCTGTGCTCTAAAGGCTACAAGATAAATATCATTAGTAAAAACTGAATCGTTCCATGCGCTTTTTCTAGATGGAAGAGATCCAACAAGTTGATAGAATTTAATTTGAATTTCCGGTTGACTAAAATACTCAATGAGGTTTAGCGCCAAATCTTTCTTCTTACTTGCTTTGTTAATAACAAGACTTGCACCACCTGCAAGAGAAACACCAGGGTAATTATTATCAGGTGAAGGTAAAGGTGCAGTCATCCATAAATTCTGTGAACTTTTTGAAAGTCTTTTCTTAAATTCTGAAATATTCCAGGGACCAGTTATGTACATTGCGATATAACCTTCCTCAAAAGCCTGATAAATATTCGACACCTCAGTAATATTAGCGGGCGAAAGGTTTTCTCGATAAAATTTTGCAAGGAATTCGAAAGCATCGACAAATTGTGATTCTGTGAAAGCAGGTTCTGTATAATTTTGTTTCAAAAATTCAGCATTATTTTGTAAAGCAAATAAAATTAATGGGATCCATTCATTTGTTGGGAAATAAATTGCATAATTCCCCGTGATGGATTTAACATCTTTCGAACATTTAAAAAGTTCATTCCAGGTTTTTGGTGGATTTATCCAGCCAGCTCTGGCAAGTAAGTCTTTTCTATAGAAAAGAACCCTCGTATCAACGTACCATGGAATTCCATAAAGTATTCCGTTTACTTTATTGGATTCAAGAATTCCTGAAAAATAATCATCAAGATTGATCTGGCTTTTTTTAACCAATAAGTCAAGTGTATCAATTGTATTCAGTGCGACAAATTCTGGTATCCAGGTATTGCCGAGTTGAAATATATCAGGTAAAGTTTCTGATACAAATGCGGTGATTAATTTTTCGTGTGCGGCTGTCCAGGGGATTTGTTGAACTTTGACTTTGACACCATACTTTTTTTCAAATTCAGGCATTAATTTACTCACATACTCCCCTTCCACCCCCATCGCCCAGAATGTTAATTCGGTTTTATCTTCAGTCTTGCAAGAAATTAATGTAAAGATGAAGATGAAAGTTATTATAACTAATTTCTTCATTTCAAGAAAATAAGTTTGTGAAAGATCTTTCTACCTTCAGAAAGTGCGACTAAAAAATATACAGATGAAGATAAATTTGAATCAGGTTTCCAGACAAATCTATGTTTTCCCGAATTTAAATATTCATTTTTAATAACCTTAACTTCTCGTCCAAGTAAATCATAAACTGAAATCTTTACATTAGCTGACTCAAAAATCTCAAATTCAATTGCTGTCTCACTATTAAATGGATTTGGATAATTTCTTAATGTGAAGAATTTTTCTGTGTAAGCATTGTCGAGTTCAACTGAAGTTTGAGTTGTGTCAGGAACAAAACCAATTGAGTCAAGTGCATCTTGAATTTCCGGATTTGACATAAAAAGATTCCACAAAAGACCTGTTCTATAATTTTCAATCATAATGATAATTGGTCCCTGATCTATTGCAATGTAACTATTAGCAAACCAGTTTTGAGTCAGGTTAAATGCATCTTTAAATCCGTAAGTCCCCCAGAGTTGATTGAAATATCTCCTATAGAAATGTTTTAATGATGCAATGGATTGCTGTGGTGTATAGGGCATTGATGAAAGTGCTGCAGTTGGAGCGATTGTTCCATTATCATTTGCTGATGGTTCATGTGCTGCGTATCCCCAGGGATTATCACTTGCAGTTAATCCCCAATTAAGTGAATCATAACCAACAAATCTTCTTGGATTAGCAATGCAGTATGCTCTATTAATTAAGGTTTGATTTCTATTCTGGTGGAAATAATTGCAAAATCTGTCTCGTTTATTTCTTGGATCAAATCCCAGAAAAGAATAATGAGTGAAAAAAAGTGGACCACCTAAATTTTGTCCAACAAAAAGTTTATATCCATAATAAGTATTTCCATTGACATAATTTGAAGAAGAAGCCCAACCTTGATAATATGTTGAGGCTGGTATTGGATAAGTCGGTGAAGCAATTCCAAGTATGTAACAGATCATCGTTTCGTTCCAGCCCATCAATTTCATATTTATAATCCAACCATAATTTGGTGACCAGTGCCAGTACAAATAATTTGAATAAGGACTTCTTCTGTACCATGAAAACTCAACTGTATTCCAGATATGATTGATTTTATCTCTAATCTGAATTTCAAGTGAATCGTTTCTATTGAAATATTGTCTTGCGGTTAATAATCCCTGAAGCAAAAAAGAAGTTTCGACTATATCGCCACCATCATCATATTGACTGAAAGGAACAACCTGTCCAGTCCAGCCATTAATCCAATGCGGGTAAGCTCCATGAAATCTTTGCGCAGAATTTGTTAAGAAGTTAAGAATTTTTAATAAGTGTTTGGCGCCTTCTTCCCGAGTGATAAAATTTCTTTCAATTCCAACAATCAAAGCCATAACGCCAAAGCCAGAACCACCAGTTGTTACAATATCACCTGAGGTGTTTCTCTCTCTTGCAAGTCCACAATTTGGATGAGCAAAATGATAAAAATATCTAAAGGTTGCTCGTTGCACCATATCAAGAAAATCGTCATCTGTCATATTGAAAATTGGGAATGCAGCAACACTGTCGCTTAATGGAGATTGATTTCCATTACTATCGAAGGCTAAAATTTTGAAGTAGAGTGTCTCTGAACTGGAAGAGAAAGCCTCCCAATAATAATTTTGACCTTTCGATGTTGTTCGATAATAGACGAATTGATCACCAACCTTTTTGTAAATTCTATAACCCACTAAACTTGTTTCTGTATTCTCATCCCATACAAGATCAAAATGTTTCTCGTAGTTGTAAACTCTAAAATTTTTTGGTGTTTGAATTTGAGTAAAAATTTCTGATGAAAATAAAACCACCAGCAAAACCGAAAAAATAATTCTATACATTTCTAAACTCCAGATCGAATTCATCAAAAGATATTAAATCCATTTTTTCATCGCGAAGTTCAACTTTTAATCTGTGAAGCCCTGGTTCAATTTTCTCTGGTAAATGAATTTCGATTTTCTCGAAATCATATTTTTGAATTGTATCAGACAAAATTTTATCAATCTCAATTAAACCAATCTCCTTTTCATCAAAGGAAAACAAGACTTTAAAATTTTTAAATTCTTTGTGATAATCATTAATTATCCAAAATTCGATGTTTAATTTTTTTGAAAGGTTTGAATAAATATTTTGTCTTAAATTTACAGAAAGTAAAATAGGATTAAACGCATCACGCAAAGTAAAGAAACCTTTTTTCTTCTTTCCAAAATAATCAATCACACTCCAGGTAATGGACTCCCAACAATCGATAAACATAAATTGAAAAATTCCATTAATTCCATTGTATTTTTTTCGTCTATATTGATGAATTGCTTCTTTCAAAAAATCGACTTGATAACTTTGCGAGTTTTCAATGAACTCATCAATTGAATTTCCTCTGTCTATCTTTGCAATATGAAAAGTTTGTTCAAACTGAAAATTATGATAATTCCATTTCTCGCTTTCTGGTTTCTCAAGAAGGTCATTGGATATAAATTTTTCAAGAGATGATTTTTCGGGAAGAGCCTGAGCACCAAATTCAGTTACCAGTGGTCCCATCGGAGTTGCAACATAATTTTCTTTCTTTCCCCAATACCAACCTTCATAACAATGTTCTTCATAATTTGAAGCTTTGCGAACAATTCGAGTATTATCTTCTGTAACCACTGCATTAAATAAAAATTCATCTAAAGTTTTGATCTGTTCACCTGGCTCATTATGACAGCACCAGAAAACAATCGATGGATGATGATGAAACTGATTGACCATATCTTTTATCTGTCGAACTGCATTTGAAATGAATTCTGTCGACTGATCGTAAGTCCATTGAAGCGCAAAATCCTGCCAAACAAGAATTCCGGCTTTATTAAAAGCTTCGTAGAGTTCATGACGATTAACATGAGCATGTACACGAACAATATTTACATTTGCTTCCTTAAGTGAATTAACAAGAAAATCGATTCTTTCTTCAGTTAAAGTTGAAAGATTTTGTTCTGGAATTATATTAGTTCCTCTCAAAAAGTATTTTTCCCCGTTAATGTAAAAAATATTGTCAATTAAATTTACTTCTCTGATTCCAAAACTAGTCTCAAAAATAGTTTCATTATCCGCCTGAATTTCGAGAGTATAAAGGTTCGATTCACCAATATCATAAGGAAACCATAATTTAGGACAATCAATTCTGAATGTTAGATACAATTTTTGATTATTTGATGGTTTAAGTTCAATCTCTCTGCTAATAAGTGTTTGATCAGATAGTTTTATTAAAACTTTAAGAGTTTTATTCATCTTCTTTGAATTCAAATAATCAATTTCAAAATTCACAAGTGCATAATTTTCATCAGAAAAGATTTTAGGAAATACTTTAATATTTGAGATATAAATTGAATTAGATAGAATTAAATTAACATCATTCCAAATCCCCCCAGTATTTTTATCCTGACCATATTCTTTACTCCAGCCACCTGGTCTGCAATCGTGATGATTAAAGATTCCTTTGATCAATTTTTTTCTATTGGGCCAGGTATATTCAACATCTTCTTTCGGAGATGTTACCCTAACAAACAACTGATTTTCACCCTCGATTAAATAATTACTTACATCAAAAAAGAATTTTTGAAAATAGCCTTCGTGATTGCCGAGATAATTATCGTTCAACCAGACATCGGCAAAATAATCCACTCCTAAAAATTCTAAAATTGAATTGTTAAATTTTACATCATTCAGATAAAATGTTTTTATAAACCAAACTGAGCCTGCATAATTATCAAGTCCACCAACCTGCCAGTTGGATGGGATTTTCATAGAAGGTAAATCTCTGTTATTATAAACTTCTTTTATTTGTTCATAATCAAGTTTAATCTCTGGATCAGTAATAAAAAGCCAAATTCCATTCAAAGTAATTTTTCTGAAATTTTCAGACATATCAAGATTTACAGTTTTTTGTTTTCAATACTCAATTCGAATGTTGCAGGGGAATTCAGTAAATCTGATTTCTCTTTTATCAAATGATTTAATTTCCTTTGCATTCACAAAAACTCTTAATGGTTTTTCATCGAATAAATTTCTCAAAACAAAATTTTCTGGAAATTCATTGAAATTCCCATTTAACACAACTTCAAATGTTTTTTTATCAATCTTCTTAATTGATAAATCAAAAACGCCAAATTGAGTAATTAAGTTTTTTACTTCAAAATAATTTTTCTCATTCAACCAGTCTTCCCTAAATCCTGATAATAAGATTAACGATGAATCATTTTCATCTTCAAATGCAAGCATAGTTCTGAATGCATTGATGAAATCTGATCCAACCCAGGTGTGAGGCATATCCCCGATAAATTCTGGTTGTGCGGAATCTCGCCAGACAACTTCAGCCCAATGGAGCCAATTTTTCGGTATTTGATACTTAAGTAAGAAATTCAATAAATGATATGCTTTGTTTTTTTCTCCTAAAAGTAGAAAAGTGGTCACATTACGAACTTCATAAGGAGTAAAATTCACGAATTCATTTTTCTTTTCTCTTGTCAAAACATAATCAAAGTATTTCTTAAAAGTGTTCAGTAATTTCACTTGCGGTACGTAAGACACCTGATTGCATGGAAAGATTAAAATCGAGGTCGATGTTGGGTCAAAATCACCAAGCTCAACACTACCGGGAATGTAATCAATTTTATGATGTTGAATAGTAAGATAGAGTGAGTTCGTAAGATTTTTCTGAAATTCATCTCGTATCGATTTAAATAACTGATAGTCTTCTTTTTCATTCAGAATAAATGCAATTGAGGTTGCATCATTTAATCCGCGAATGGTAAAGAAATCATCCCAGTAAGAATGCATCGGTTTGGCAGAATAACCTTCGTGACTAATTGATTCAGGCATCAAGCCGTAAAACATTTTAAGTGTATCGGTTTTATATTTTTCGGTTTTTCTTAAGTGGGTTAAAGAGTCAATAAAATTTACAATTTTTCTAATCACTGGATAATGCTGTTTCATAAGCGTAGTGTCTTGTGTGTATCTGAAATAAGTATGAATTAAATAGATGAATTCGCCATGACTATCGTGCTCATCAACCGGGTCAGGTCCTCTTCGATCGACAACGCAAGGGACTTTACCGTTTTCATAAATGTATTTCGCATACCAGTTAATGAAATCTTTAACTTCATCAAAAAATCCAAACCTTAATAACGCCGTTGATGTTAATGAACCATCACGAATCCAACTTCTTTCATATGAACGAGAACCGGGTTGAATTCCAGAATAATCTTTATTGATAAGAATATACGCAAGATTGGCTTTAACTATATCAAATAAGTGTAAAAAATTTTTTGAAGAAGAAATTTCAATTTTGTCAAGTAAATTTTTCCAGAAATTTTTTGAGAGTGCTTCTTCGGTTTCAAAGTATTGAGTAAAATTTTTTTCATCAATAAAATTTTTTTCAGACGAATAGTAATCATAAACAAATCGATAAATTAGAGTGTCTGATTTTTGAAAGTCAAAATCATAAACTAACAGAGCTGAACCAAGTTTATTATCATCGTGTACTGATTTCTTTCCTTTTAAATTATTTTCTCGAATTGATGATAAAGCATCATTTTGATTAAAACTAAAAGCGAGTGAATTATCAGCTGCTGGATAATGAATTAAATTATTGCCATCGACCTTTATCAGATTATTTTGAATTTTAATTGAAGAAATTTTAGAGACGCCACCAGGATTATTTAAGAATTGATAGTAAGGATTAACTTGAAATGGAACAAACGCTAAAATGAATTTTCCATTTGCCTTTCCTCCTGCATTTTTTATGAGTTTATATTCGATAAATAATTTTGAAGTCTTGTTTGGAATTCCATTTGCGAATGCCTTAATCTGAAGTTTCAGTTCTCTTGAGTTCCATTCAACTAAAGGAATAGGTAAGTAACTTTCTTTAAGTTTCTGATTGATTGAAAAATCTCGATATGTTAAAATTTTTTCTCCAATTTTTATAAAAGGAATAAGCGAAAAAGAATTTTTATCAACCTCAATCATTCCATCCGAATTAATTAATGCTTCTTTTTCATCGGAAGGAACACCAATGATTGTCCAGTAACTAGCCTCTCTATTAAAATATCTTGGAAGTAAATTTTTGAATGAATTCTGATTGAGTTCAAAGAAGATATTGTTTTTTGATTCGGCGAATTGATAATCAAAAAATTTTAATTCAGAAATCTTGATCGGCTTATCTGATTTAATCTGAAATTTCAAATATCTCGCCTCGATATCATTTAATTGAAAGAATGAAACTTGTTTTAATATTTTTTGAACCGATAAAATTTCATTCCAGTCTTTAAATTTTTCCGAAGAGAAGATTTTAAGGTCCCGTTTTGAATTGTCTAACCAGTGGATTTTTAATCCTCCAATTTCTTTTAATTTCCCGAAATCAACTACAAAATCAAGTTCCTTTTTTCTTGAAAGAAAATTCGTTTTAACATCTTCGTCAATTATTTGATAAAGACTTTCTGGAAAAATTTTTAATGGATATTCAGCAGTATCAGTTATTTCTTCAAAATAAAGTTCGTCAATAAAAATAGTTCCCCTTCCTCCAGTGAATGAAGCAATTGTAAATTCGATAAAATCAAATCTTTTAAAATCACGGTCAATCGTTGGACCCCAGGCAAATTGGATATTTCTTTTCCGAATAAAAAATTTCTTCCAATCATTGGGAAATTCAAAGTTTCTGTTGTTCATCCACCAGACATTATGTCGAGAAGAATCAAGAAACTTGATTTCAAAATTATTATTTGGTGAAATTGCCTTTAGGAAGAAATGAAATCTAAAATTATCCGGTAGTTCAATTTTTAAAGCTCGTTGAATTCCAAGATACCCAGTCCCGTATTTAAAATTATAATCAATCCTTAAGCATTTACCCTGCATCCCATTTGCAAGTGATGTTTTAATCTCAACTCCATCAGACTTAACTAAATTCCATTCTGAAATATCTTCAAAGTTATCAAGCAGGTAAATTTTATTTTGTGAGGAAATAATCTGACAATAGAGTAAAAAAAATAAAATCAATTTCATTTTAATTTCCTAATGTTGAGTTTCTTTAATCCTTTTTGAACGATTTCATCTTTCATGAAATAATTCCAGACAAAGCCATTTCGATAGTTTTCAATCATCAAAACAATCGGGCCCTGATCAATCCCGAGAAAATCGTCGTCAAACCAATTGACCGTAAGGTTAAAAGCATCAACAAAACCATATTTTTTCCAGATACCTTTATCTTTAAATCTTTCATACATACTCATTAAAGTCGGAATACAAATTTCTGGAGCAAAAGGAATTGATCCACCAGCAGCAGTTGGTGCGAGAGTACCATCATCGAAAAAGACCAAGTCGGGTCCACTAGTTCCACGACCGGCATAATCATAAAATTTCAATCCGTTGGAATTATATTTTTCACCTGGACCATCGCAAGCCGTTATTCCCCAGGTTAAAGAGTCATAACCTTTCCAGCCCTTTGGGTTATCAATAGCGTAAAATCTTTGGACATAAGTTGCTCGTCTTGAATTTTCAAAGAAATCTATTCCACGATACCTAAGAGTATCATCAGCAAAATTTCTGAAATCGATAAAAATGTGAGAATATTGATGACCGAACATTGGAGGAAAAGCAAGATGACCAAAACCTGGATAAGGTTCACGCCAATTGTAATGTTTCATCCAGGTTTGATACCCTTTTTCAACATCTTTCATTCCCAGACCAGCTGCAATCACATACAAAAACAAAGCTTCATTATAACCAATCCAACCAAGTGAATTATATTGATTATCTTCTGGATGCCAGCCCATATTAATTGCATAAGGATATTTAGAGTCAGGTGACATCTGGAAAAATTTCCAGTTGATTCTTTTTAAAATTTTTCTGGCAAGTTCACGAATCTCTTTTTCAATTTTGTTATCTTGATTGAAATAATTCCTGGCGAAAATGATTCCTGCAAAGAGCAAACCTGAATCAATTGAAGATAATTCACATTTCCATTCTCTTTTACCAGTATGAAAATTCAAAAAGTGATAGTAAAAACCTTTATATCCAGTTGCCAGTGGATCAGTACTCTGTTCAGAATAATAAAAGAAACGAAGCATTCTCAAAGTTTTTTCTGCAGATTCCTGCCTGGTAATCCAACCTTTTTCTGTACCAATTGCCCAGATTGGGAGCGCAAAACCACAGGCTGCAATTGTAATTGGTGAATCTGCAGTTGAACGATCTTTAACAAGTGAATTTTCAGGATTTATCTCCTGTAAGAAATATTTAAATGCATAGTATTGGACTGTGTCCAGAAATTGTTTCTCTTTTTCACTTAATTTATGATATGGAATATATTCGTATTGATTTTTTTCAAAAGCTTCTGAATAATTCTTCAAAAAAATGAGCAGAAGCAAAAGTAAAACAACATTAAATTTCTTCATTTTTGCTTGCTTTCTTTATAATTAAAAAATTTTTCAAACTTTGTTCTCTCAAACAACAAAAACTCGAGTGGTTTGGAACAGGTTCGCTCAGTGTGATCGTCAAAACAAAGTTAGTGCAATTATCAAACAAAGATTAATTAAATATTTAATCCAAAAGTTACTCTATGAACTGATTTCAGTCTACCATAATCGACCCAGCTGTAATCGAAACGTACACGATAAGAATTCAACACATTAACATCAGCACCAGCACCCAAAGTTAATCCACCTTCAGCATCTGCGATAAATAAATTTCTGTATCCACCGCGAATGCTAAATGTATCAAAAAATTTTAATTCACCACCAAGTGCTAGACTTTCATAATTATCATTTGGATGCAGTGCATCAATTGAAAGAGTCAGTTTATAGTTTTCGTTAAATTTGACAGGCAATGAAATTCCAGCTCTAAAAGTTGTTGGAAGAGTAAATTCATCTGTTCTTAATTCAGCCGGTAATCTATCATTATCACCAAATTTTTTAGGATCAAAATCGTAATTAATATACAAATCAGTTCCTGAATAACTTTCACGAGTTCCATAGTTCGAAACTGAGGCTCCAAAAGTTAAACCATTTTCAACAATTTGATATTGAACACCAAAATTGAAGAAAAATCCATTCAACGAACTGTGCCAGATTGTTTCGTTAAAGTAAGAGACAATCATACCCACCGAAACTCTATCTGTTAACAGTTTACCATACCCTAATCCGAGTGCAAAATTTGTAACTGAGTATTTTTCACCTGTACCGAGCGGCATCTCTACAGTTCTCACAGGAATTTCACCACTATTCAAAGAAATAACCTGAAGAGCGAATGTGCCAGCATCACCAACATTAACAGCAACAATTCCATAATTATATTGAATATCAGCCAGCCAGTTAGCCAAAGAGAAATCTGCATCAATATTTTGAATACGACCAAGACTTGCAGGATTATAAAAAGCAGAAGATGATGAACCAAATTGACCTGTTCCACTTCCCCCAATAGCAGAGATTCTCGCACTCGGTTCTATTTTAAGGAATTGACCGATTGTAGTTGCAACTTTGCTCTGGGCAAAAACCTGAAATGATAATAGAGTTAAAAATAAAATTAACTTTTTCATATCATCACCTATTTAATTACTGCAAATTTTCCGATAAAAGATCCAATATCACCAGCATCAACATGATAAATATAAAGACCAGGGGCAATTTCAAGATTATCTTTCGAACGTAAATCCCAAGCGATATAACCTTTAGTGATATCCCCACTATGATGGAGTTCTTTTACCAGTTCACCATTGATTGTGTAAATTCTTATTGTGCAGTAGTTGGGTAAATTTCTAAACTCAATTTTTCTTTCACCTCTACCAGAAACAGCAAACCTTTGTGGTTCAAAAGATGCAGCGCCAACATAAGGATTAGGAACAACATAAGGTTCATTTTTAAATTGTTGTCTTGCTAATTCATTATCAACTCGGTGTGATTTTGTTTTAAATGTAAATTTATCCTTAGATGAAAAAGGAACATTTAATTTTAAATAAATCTTATCTCCGGTAGTTGGTGGGATAATTGGAGTTGTTCCAATTCCGGTTGTATCTACATCAATTCTCCATGTTGGTCTCGGAGTAGTTGAACCTCTTGCGTAAGTAATCACTTCAATATATTCTCCTGCAGCAGATAAGGTACTGTCATTATCTACATCTCTAAAGCGCATCTTGAGTTGGATATCACCTGAATCAGTTTTTGCAATAGTTTTAAATTTAACTGGTTTTGAAGGTGCACCAACTGCCGCAATAGTTGTATCAAGTGTTCGCTCTGAAAATTGAATTTCAATATTAGCAGGAAAACCAGTTCGTCTTAATGTAATTGGTAAATTCGGAGAATAACGGTATCTAATTTTTAGATTAGTTGAACTTGATTTAAATAAACCAGATTGAATGGAATCAATTTCAATTTGTCTTGGGGTTTTTATAATTGGAAGAATTCCATCACCCGTTATTCCATTTCCTAGAGAATCGAGATCATTTCCATATAAAAATAAAGTTTCATTTCGAGTCAGATTTTTTAATTGATAATATTGAGCTCGCACACTGTCTTGATGATGAGTAAATGTTATCTCATATACATTATCATCTGGAACTAAAGCCGGATTTTTTACAACAAGACTTACCGTTCCAATCCCTCTGCCTTCTTTATGCTCAAGCTGATAAATTTCTGAAGAGACATAACCAAGTGTTTGTGGATTTGGAGTAACCATCACAACATTTTTTGGGAGAACGAAACCGCCTCTTAATGTTTGACTGACTGAAATAGAATTTTCAGATGGATAAATTTCTATTGAATCAGCTCCTCGATCATAAGCACAAACTGCATAGAAATATCTTTGTCCGTTTTTAACTGTTGTATCTGTCCAGCTGTGAGTTAATCCGGTATTGTTTCCAAGATAATACGCAACACCTTCGACGGTTGTTTTTGAAAATCCTTCGACATCATTTATCAAATCGAATTGTGCAATTGGTTTTCCATTACCAATAGGATTTGAACCAGTTGCAGTTAGAATAATTTGTGGATCAAGAAAAGCTGGATCAGTACTTCGATAAATTCTATATCCTTCAAAGTCATTTGTATAAGTAATTGGATCAAATGCGCGTTCAGCTACATCATCCCAGGTCAAAGTTACATATCCATCACCAGCGTAAGCCTGAACTGTAGGCATTGGTGGTGGAACAGCAAATTGATAATTAGCTTTATAAATTTGTTGAACAACCTTTGTTGTAGTCTTTAATTCACGCAAATCTTTCCCAAAACCAAGAGCCAGTGAAAATCTTTCTGTTTTTCCAGCTTTTAGTTTGAATGGACCTGATGCAAATAAAAATCCAATATTATAATTCAAAACCAATGGTCTATCAAAAGCACTATCTGGATTTGTAAATATATTGTAAAGTCTCATTGGCCAATTTTTACCATCATCAAAGAATACAATCTGATCAACTTCCTGAGATGGATTTCCGTATCCTGGTCGAATTCGATTCATTTTAAATCCAGTTAAGCCAATTTGGTCTGATTCATCAATATCAGTTTTATCAAAGTTAGTTTCGCCTCTTGTCGGTCTTCCGTCTTTTTCACCTGGGTCGTTTGTACCAAAAACTCCATCTTCGCCGGTATCGTGAAATTCTGCAACCCAATCCATGTCTTCATCACCAGTCCACCAGTAACCGGTTTTGTATGCTGGTCGATTTTCTAATTTACCGTAATATAGTTCGAACTTTGTTAAATCATAATGCGATTGCACATAAGCACGAATGTTATCCTGACCTTGAATTAAAATTCCAGGACCACTGACTCGACTTTCATCAGTTATTCCATCATCATCATTATCTTTTGAATCATATTCGTTACCGGGTGTTTCTAAATATGAATAACCTAGATAGCCAGTTGGACCTTGGAAACCATTTCCATAATTATCCCAGGTATAAACAAGATTTAAACCAATTTCTTTACTGAAGTAAGCATTATCATCATCTGATTCAGGAATTCCGTCTTTACCAACAGCTGACCCGCCAACACCAGAATCCATATAAAGACCAAAAATCACATTATCATCATAATCTGTTGTACTTTCATTTGTTATATCATAATGAAAGAAGATTACATAACCTGATTGTGGATTAGACCATTGAAAACCACGCTGTTCAACTCGTAGTCCAAGTCCTCTTCTTGTATTATCACGATAATCAGGATAAAAATCCCAGGCGTCATAAAATTGATCATCATAAACAACAAAACTTTCTTGGTCTGCTTTTGGTGCTTTACCAAAATATCCATTCCAGCTCCCACTCCACCCTGGATCAAAAGGATCGTTCATTTTGTCGATCCATTTATCAGGCCAGGTTCGTGGGTCATTACTCATTGCAACTGATCTGGCAACATTAATTGTTGGATCAGTCTGAAAATATCCAGGTCGAGGTTCAAAACGCATTGTCTTGCCTGTAATCGGTGAAGTCCCCTGTCGTTCACGATAGCCTGTTTCCATTATATATGCATACTTACCATTTCTTTGTAAAATTTTTGCGAGGACAAATGGAGTAATTCCATCTGAATAGTTTTCACCGCTTCCTTTTGGAACTTCAACGGAATGAAAAACACTGTAATCTACTTTTAACGGATCCGGTGGATAATCTCCAACCATTCCAAAATTATAAAACAAAGTTCTAATTTTATTTGCGTCATGAAGTCCCTGTCGCTCCATATCAATTCTTCCGCGTAATTCTGGAGGTGTGACAGGGACCAAATCATTTTGTGAGAAAGAATTAATCGCTAAAAGCAAAATAAGGCTTAATACTTTTTTAATCATTGCTAAAACCCTTTATTTTGATCTAAAAGTAAATCCAAATTCTATTCTTCTTGGCTCATAAAATCTTGATGGATCAGTTAAATCTGCACGATGAACTGCTGGAGTTAAAGAATAATCAGGGCTTCCCGTATTGGCAAATACAAAACCATTGACAAAATGGTTATTAAATAAATTAATAATTCGAGTAAATATGCTGAATTGAACAGGGCCAAAATTAAATAACTTTTCAGCCCTTAAGTCGACAAGTGCATAACCTTTTTTTCTACTTGAATTTGTTTCGAGATCTGCACCAAATCCGGTTCCAATCTCTGGAGTGTAAGGTTGACCGCTTCCAATTCGAATAATAGTAGAAATTGTAAGTAATGTTGGATTATTATAAATAACAGAAATATTCAAAGTATGTCTTTGATCCCAGTTAAAAGGAATAGTCCTTGGCCTCGCATCTTTTCCAGCTGCAGCTCGGTTAGCAGTTTCTCTAGGATCTGATGAATTTCCAAATGCATATTGTAATGTGTAATCAAGTGTAGAAGTAAAGTAGTCTAAATTTTTTTGATAAAATGAAATTGTAAAACCATAAACTTGACCGAAATCTACATTTGTAAAACGAGCGTATGAAGCAGCCGTGTAAGTATCAATAAATTGAACACCAAGTAAATCACGAATGTCTTTATAGAAGAAAGCTAACTGGGTTCCAAAAAAATCTGAAAATGCCTGTTTATAGCCAAATTCATATTGAATTGTTTTTTCTGGTTTTAACTCAGGATTACCCATTACACCATACGAGATTCCACCAGCTTGTAATTCATCAAGAATTGAATAATCTGCATTGTCATAAAGCAAACCAAGTCCCGGTAATTGATAGAAATGACCATAACTAAAGTAGACTGACGACATCGTAGTCAATGGATAACTGAAACCAATTCTTGGAGCAAATGCAGTTTTAACTGAGGTTCTTTTTGGGAAAGAAGGTGGTGCCCCGCTAATGGAATTTGCTGGATTTTGTAAATCAGATGGAATAGTTGCACGTGCATCAAATAATTCAAATCTGATTCCGGCTCTAACAACCAGGTCGCTCCATTCTATTCGATCTTGTAGATACGCGGCAAATTGTAGAGGATAATAGGTCCTTAATCCTGGCATTTTTGGATATTGTTCACGAGGTTGAAGTGTTTCGACACCATTAATTGTCGTGTAGATAAAAAATCCAGGCGGACCGAAAGTAATTTTTGAAAGTTGCCATTCAAATCCAGATTCTATGTAATCGCTATTTGATGCCTGCCAGGTTAACTCTCCCTTTAAAAGATACGAGTAAGTTTCCTGTTTAAATCTTCCAAGATCTACACCTTGCACAATTGCACCATATTCATAATTTGCGTCGCCCTTAGGTGGACCAGCTTCAAGGTATCTTGGATCATATAAATCTTTATAAACATAGTCTTCATACAAGAAATAATTCTGTCTTAAATTTAACTTGTAAAACATTTTTTCAGATAGAGTATGAACAAAACTTAAACCATGAGAGAATGAAGTTGTGAAATTTGTTTTAGTTCCATCGGGATTAAATCTAAATGAATGATTATAATTTTTTGCTTTGATGTAATTAAAAACATTTTGATAGGAAATCTGAATGTTTTTTATAGAAGTATTTGTAATTTTCCCTTGTCCACTCCACTCAAGACGATAATTTAGAGGAACTAACGCTTTATCACCACTTGGAGTAAAAATTTTTTTTTCGAAATCGTGCTTATCAAATGGTGAAAATCTCCTTTGACCGAACAAATAACCTGAGTTGTAATATCTTCTTCCACTAACAAAAAAAGTTGTTTGTGGAATACCAACAGGGCCACTGATAGAAAGCTGAATGTTTTGAACACCTATTGGAGAAAATGAATTATTATGGGGATATCGATTTACATCTGTTGTAAAATAATCGCCGCCATAGATTTCACCTGAAAATAAAAACCTTTCGGAGCCAGACTTTAGAACTGTATTAACAATACCAGACATTGCTTGACCATACTTTGCATCAAATGTTCCACTAATAACTTGAACTTCATCAATTATTGAACGATCAATTTCAAGAATTGAAGAATTGTTGTAAGGATTTGTTATACTCACACCATCAATTTGATATTGAACTTCACCAAGTCGACCTCCTCTGAAATGACCATCGATTACGCCTGCCTGAAGATTAACAATATCTTTCAAATTCTGAACAGGCAAAGCTTTTATATCATCTTTATTTATGGATACTACAGTGCTTGTTTGATTGAATTCAACAATTGGTCTTTTTGCGACAACAACTACTTCCTGCCCCACTAATGTTGTTGGTTCAAGTATTACATTTAAAGTTGTGGTTTGATCAGAATTAACAATTACATTTTCGATTACCTTAGTTTGGTAACCAACAAAACCAAATCGAACAGAATAAATACCTGGCCTAACATTTATTATGATATAACTTCCATCAATTCCGGTTGCAGCTCCCTGATTTGTACCAACAATTAAAACATTCGCCCCGACGAGCGGCTCGTTTGTATCTTGACTGATAACTTTACCTCTGATCTTTCCTATTGATTGAGCAAAATTACTTTGAATAAAGATTATGACTAAAACTAATAAATAAGGTAAGAGTTTTTTAATTTTGTCAAATGAATTAAACTTAAACGTTCTCATACTTAATTCCTTTATTTTTAAAAAGGAAGAGGTCTGGAAATGGTACTTCCAGACCTCACTTATTTTACTTAAGCAACATCATCTTTCCTGTGTTGCTCGAGGTACTATGCTCACCAAATACTTTATATAAATAAACTCCAGATGAGAGTCCCTGTGCATCAAAACGATATTCATTAAACCCATAAGCTGCATCGATAATTTCTGTTCTAACGACCTGGCCAAGAATGTTATAAATTACCAGCTTCACCAAACCTGCTTTTGGAGAAGCAAACCTAATAATTGTTGATGGATTAAAAGGATTCGGATAATTACCAAGAATCTTGTAACCATTAATTCCAGGCATTGCTACATCATCATCCACACTAACCAGAGTATTAGGATCTAAATGACCCCAGGCATAAGCCGGACCCCAACCATTTTCTCTGAAATACCAGGTCCTTGTTCCATAATTAGCAAGGGAATCATCAAATGAATCACCATCAAAAACTGTCAATCCAAAGAAGAATGGATCTCCACTTCGATATCCAAGTTTTGTATAATCCAACTTCATCTCAACAACAAATCCACTATCAATATCAGCATTATTGTTCACTGTTGATGAACCTTTCAATCTCACTGTAAATTGAGCCCAACCTGAATCGACCATTGTCTTAAGGTAATTCAATGGCTGTGCCTGACCATTTGGACCAAATGCAAGTAATAACTCTCTTGCATTAGGAACATTCTCTTCATTATAAGAAGACATATCAGCTATTGTCATCATAATTCCATCAAGCTTATCGTAGACAGTAGTTCCTTGAAGAAGTTGGTCATTTACATCAGCCGATACATAAAGATAATTTCCTTTGAAAGCTAATCTAAATTTTACATAAGATGGATCTACAACTGGAGGTCTTGGATTTCCACCAAGCTCTGGTTGAAATTGACCACTCAACCATGGACCAGCTCCCGGATATTGATCTCGAACTTGATTATTACCCCATGCAACTACAATTGGATCAAAATTCCAGGCTGCATCACCAAGATATCCATCCAGAACCGGTTCAGTTACATTTGCAAGTGACGGAATTATATTATCAACTGGAATAACAGGAAGTGAGGTTGTATTGATTGTTACATCAGGCCTAACATAAACTCTCAAAGCATTGTGAGAATTTGTATTTCCCCACGGACCTTGCAACCAGGTTCTTGTCGATGCAACCCTCGACGGATTCCCACTGAACAACCAATCACAATCCCAAATACTGAAATTCAACATCACTATATCACCATTTGGTGATGTCGGTGTATATCCCAGTGCTGTCAACTTTATCTTCATCTCTACCACATATCCATTATCTGGTAAACTATCATTATTCGATACTCCATTTACCTTCGTCCAGGCATCCCAGGCGTCTATCTGCTCTGGAGTTCTGGTCGTATCTGTGAAATTACCAAACTTACCTATAAATCTCGGTTGTGCACCCGGTCGTGGTTGATCAAGTGGTGCAGGCAATCCTGCCAACCAATATGTATAGAAAAACTCAGCAGCTTTTGCTGGTCTTGTGCCTTCCGACTTATCCTTTACATTCATCAATATTCCATCCCATCTCGCCCAATCAGCATTCCCACCTACCGACGAATCCTGAACTACAAATGCCAGATACAAATATTCACCTTTAACCAAAAACTTTATCGTCGCAACTGTCGGATCATATATCGCATTCTCGTTAAACTCTGGCCTCCATCCGCTGGTCGGAATTGGTCCGCTCTGACCATAGCGTATCGTTACCGACTCAGCATTCCGCCAGGATGTTTCATTAAGTTGACCATCAAGAACTATGTTCTCTGTGGTCGTCTTTGCCCAAATTACATCTTGTCTTATTTGGACTGTCTGTCCACCACCAGTTACAATTGTATATGGATCAAGTTTACCCCAGGCATAAGCCGGACCCCAACCATTTTCTCTGAAATACCAGGTCCTTGTTCCATAATTAGCAAGGGAATCATCAAATGAATCACCATCAAAAACTGTCAATCCAAAGAAGAATGGATCTCCACTTCGATATCCAAGTTTTGTATAATCCAACTTCATCTCAACAACAAATCCACTATCAATATCAGCATTATTGTTCACTGTTGATGAACCTTTCAATCTCACTGTAAATTGAGCCCAACCTGAATCGACCATTGTCTTAAGGTAATTCAATGGCTGTGCCTGACCATTTGGACCAAATGCAAGTAATAACTCTCTTGCATTAGGAACATTCTCTTCATTATAAGAAGACATATCAGCTATTGTCATCATAATTCCATCAAGCTTATCGTAGACAGTAGTTCCTTGAAGAAGTTGGTCATTTACATCAGCCGATACATAAAGATAATTTCCTTTGAAAGCTAATCTAAATTTTACATAAGATGGATCTACAACTGGAGGTCTTGGATTTCCACCAAGCTCTGGTTGAAATTGACCACTCAACCATGGACCAGCTCCCGGATATTGATCTCGAACTTGATTATTACCCCATGCAACTACAATTGGATCAAAATTCCAGGCTGCATCACCAAGATATCCATCCAGAACCGGTTCAGTTACATTTGCAAGTGACGGAATTATATTATCAACTGGAATAACAGGAAGTGAGGTTGTATTGATTGTTACATCAGGCCTAACATAAACTCTCAAAGCATTGTGAGAATTTGTATTTCCCCACGGACCTTGCAACCAGGTTCTTGTCGATGCAACCCTCGACGGATTCCCACTGAACAACCAATCACAATCCCAAATACTGAAATTCAACATCACTATATCACCATTTGGTGATGTCGGTGTATATCCCAGTGCTGTCAACTTTATCTTCATCTCTACCACATATCCATTATCTGGTAAACTATCATTATTCGATACTCCATTTACCTTCGTCCAGGCATCCCAGGCGTCTATCTGCTCTGGAGTTCTGGTCGTATCTGTGAAATTACCAAACTTACCTATAAATCTCGGTTGTGCACCCGGTCGTGGTTGATCAAGTGGTGCAGGCAATCCTGCCAACCAATATGTATAGAAAAACTCAGCAGCTTTTGCTGGTCTTGTGCCTTCCGACTTATCCTTTACATTCATCAATATTCCATCCCATCTCGCCCAATCAGCATTCCCACCTACCGACGAATCCTGAACTACAAATGCCAGATACAAATATTCACCTTTAACCAAAAACTTTATCGTCGCAACTGTCGGATCATATATCGCATTCTCGTTAAACTCTGGCCTCCATCCGCTGGTCGGAATTGGTCCGCTCTGACCATAGCGTATCGTTACCGACTCAGCATTCCGCCAGGATGTTTCATTAAGTTGACCATCAAGAACTATGTTCTCTGTGGTCGTCTTTGCCCAAATTACATCCTTACGCAATTGCTGTGAAAAAACAATTGCAGTTGTAAGGAAGAATAAGGCGAAAAAATAAAGAGACTTTCTCATAAGTCCTCCTGTTATTTTAGTTTAACTTTAATTTGATTGTGTTGATTATTTAATTCAGGAATAAGTGAATTATTAAACTCTTCTCCGTTTACAAGAATTTGCTCAATTTCAGAGTAAATTCTATTAGGATTTTCAAATTCAATTTCATAAATCTTTCCCCTGAATAATCTTTTAACTTTTACACTTTCCCATTCATTGGGAAAACAAGGATCAATTAGTAATCCATCATTAGTTGCACGGACACCTATTAAAAAATCTACAATTACTTTTTGCAACCAGGCTGCAGAACCAGTATACCAGGTCCAACCTCCCATTCCATATAATGGTGAGTCTGGACCTTCAATGTTTCCTGGAGTAACATAAGGTTCTGCTATATATTCATCAGGATTTAATCCGTTTAAAACCGGTGATAATCTTTTATAAATTTCATACACGATTTTTTTATTCCTTTTTATTGAAAACGCCCAAATAGACCAAGTTGCAGCATGAGTATAAACACCTCCATTCTCTCTTCTTCCTGGTGCATATCTTGAAAGATAGCCAATTAAAGGATCAGGTTTTGAATAAGCAGGATAAAGAAGTAGGGGTCCATTTTTTTGAAGTAAAATTTCCTCAACTGATTTTAGAGCTTTATCTTCTCTTTCTTTTGAGGTTATCCCACTGATTACTGCCCAGGTTTGTGCGTTGAGATAAATTTTCCCTTCCTGATTTTCTTTACTTCCTATCTTCTCACCACTATCTTTTGTTGCACGGTAGAACCATTCTCCATCCCATGCATATTCATTAAAACTTAATTTTAATTTTTCAGCTCTGTCTAAGTATTGGGAAGATTTTTCATTTTCTC
The DNA here is from genome assembly GCA_049699815.1 of Ignavibacteria bacterium. GTDB lineage: Bacteria > Bacteroidota > Ignavibacteria > Ch128b > Ch128b > Ch128b. The sequence continues at coordinate 35,875 of JBNAWO010000007.1, forward strand.
CAATTCGAATTAAAATCTCAGAAAATTCTTTAAGAACTAAAAAAAGAAATTCAGCTAACCAAATCGATTCGCCTTTCCATTCAAGTCCTACTGCACTTAATCCATCATTCCAATCACCAGCACCAATTAGTGGAAGTCCTCTTGGGCTGAATCGAGACAGGACCTTATCAATCGCTTTCAAACAATGCTCAAGGATGGAATCAAATACCTCTTTATCATCATAATATTCAACACGCTCATTTAATATGGAATAATCATTTGTTTCATTTAGATATTGAATCACAAGAAAAGGTAACCATAATAAATCATCAGTCATATCTGTTGGTAGTCCTGTCTCAGTAATAGGATGCCACCAATGCAAAACTCCCCCATTTTTAAATTGATGTCGAGCGTGTAAAAGTATTTGATATTTTGTTTTCTCGGGTTCAATTGGCAGAAAAACAAGACTATCCTGTAATTGATCTCTAAAACCGTATGCACCGGATTGCTGATAATATGCAGTTCTTGCCCAGAGTCTTCCAGAAATTGCCTGATATCGAAGCCATCTATTTACAAGTAAATTGATAGAATAGTCAGGAGTTTTAATTTCAAGAGTTGAGAGAATTTTATCCCAGGTAGATTTTACCTCGGTAAATTTATCTTCAATAGTTTCTGGAGTTGAATAAAGTTGAATTACTTTTTTTAACTCTTCATAATTTTCTTTTAAACCTAAAATGAAATAAAATTTCTTTTCCCCATTGGCTGGAATATCAATTTGAATTCTGACCGAACCAATTGCATCATACCATTTTCCTTCTGTGTTGGTTAAATTTCCTCTTTGAACTGCTAAAGGTTTTTCAATTGAACCATAATTGCCTATAAATTTTTCTTTATCACCATCGAACTCTAAAATTTTCTCTGATGAAGTAATAAAGCCTATATACGGATAATCAATATTCCAGTGGCCACGATTTTTAATTGGAATCTCCCAAAGTCTTTTTCTTCCAGTAAATGCATTTAATTCTTCAATAAATTTTGTTTCAATAAAAGCTTTATGAAATTCACGATGAAAATCTGCAGATGACCCGAGACAAAATTCAAAGTAAGTAAAAACATCAAGCATAATTTTTTCGCTTGAATAATTTTTCAAAGTGAAGTCCCAAATTTCAATTTGATCATTAAATGGAACAAAAACTTTTAAGTTTGTCTCAAGTGATTTAAACTTAGATTTGAAGATTGTATAACCCTGCCCATGAATTACATCAAGTGAATCAAGTTTTGTTTTAATCGGTAGATAAGTTGGAGAAAATATTTCACCGTTATTTAGCTTGAAGTAAAAATACTTTCCCCAATTATCCTGAATTAAATCTTGATGCCATCTATTTAATCTATTAAATTCAGAATGATCAAGCCAGCTGAAACCACCACCTAATTGAGAAATTACTAAACCGTATCTCCCATTCGAAATTACATTAATCCAAGGTTTTGGAGTAAAAGGATTTGTAATTACATATTCTTTGTAATCATCAGTAAAGTAGCCGTATTTATTTTTATAAAGACTCATTTTATTTCTGTTTTTTTATTGATCCACCTACAACAATTCCTGTAGAAATTTTTAAATGTTGAGCTTCAAGGTTTTGATTTTTGTTTTTGATTAATCTCAAAAGAATATTCATTGCTTCAGAACCAAGCTCTCGCTTTGGAACATGAACTGTCGTTAAAGTAGGATAAATAATTTCGGATAATAGAATGTGATCAAAACCAACAATACCAACATCATCAGGAATTGATAAACCAACTTTATGTATATATTTATAACAACCAAGAGCCATCATATCGTTAAAACAAAAGATCAACTGAGGCTTTTCAATCATAGCAAGTAATCTGCTACAACCAAGTTCACCACTACGGACATCAAAATTTCCAGGTACTATCCACTCATTCTTAATTGGCAACCCAAGTTCAAGCATTGCTGAGATAAATCCTTCTAGTCTTTCTGAAGAATCATAATTTCCATCAGGACCACGAATCACAGCAATCTTTTCGTAACCAAATTGTTCGACTAAGAACTTTACCATTGAATATGTGCCTTGAAAATTATCGATGCTGACGGTATTTATATTTCCCCATTCGTTTTTGCCGGTTATCAAAACGATTGGAGTTTTTGAATCTGTGATTATTTCTTTTACTTGTTCATTCATTGAGGGTATCATTAATATGACGCCATCAACTAAACTTTCTTCCATAAAATTCAAAACAGACTCAACAATGTTCCTTTTACTATGAGAACTTGCCACTATGAGATGAAAACCTTCTTCAGAGGCGACATCGTCAATTCCATTTATTACTTCTGTATAGAATTCACCCCAAATTTCCGGAACAACAAATCCTATTACATCTTTATTTCTTCTTACCAAAGATTTAACAAGTCCACTCGGTTCATAATCAAGTTCCCTTGCGATCTGCAGAATCAGTTTTTTGGTTTCGGGTTTTACACTCGGATGATCATTTAAAGCCCTGGATACTGTTGCAATTGATACATTTGCTTTTTTGGCTATTTCTTTGATTGATGCTGACATAAATGTAAATTTTTTCTTTTTTGGCAATATATATGAAAATATTTGAATTGTCAAGACTATATTTTACATTATTATGTAAATATTTTCATAGCTTTGCTGTTTTGGAGAAGATAGATTTGTTATTGAATATTTTCTATTCTTAACTAAGTTTATTCATCAAAGCGAAGGAAACAAATTCTAAAAACATATGAACTAATAAATTAATGAAAATATATTGCTATTGAGTTTTAATTAAACCCACTTGTGAGAAAAAATGAATGATTGGCGCGTAAAAAAAATCATCCTTGAACAAAAAATCTAATTATTGAAGGTATAAAAATTAAAGGTTGGTTAGGCTTTGGGTATCTTTTATTAAAAACATTCTCTTATCTCAATCAAAAATCTCTAAAATGCATCAAAGCAAAATCATACTTAACTGGATCTTCAGGATCGAACTTTTTTAATGAATCTGTGATTTCAACAGCCATATTCCATGAAGGGCTCTTTAATTTTGTTAAGCCATAGTAACGGGCAATTCTATAGATGTGTGTATCAACTGGAACTACTAATTGTGATGTTCTAATCTCTGGCCATAGACCAAAATCGATATTATCCTTTCTTACCATCCATCTCAAAAACAAATTCATTCTCTTACAGGGACTTCGATTGTCTGGTGATGGAAAAAGAAATTTTGCCTGCATCGATGAAATATTAAAACTTTGAATGATCTTTCTTAAATTATTTGAAAAAGTTATGATTGGTTTTTCAAGATTTGAATCTAGCGGATTATAATTTTGGAGAAATAAATTCTTCAAAGACCCAAATTCACGGTAAACAATGTTTAATGTTTTTATTAATGCAATGAAATCATAATGAAAAATGAATCTATGATTGATTGGAGAAGATTTTTCGATGTGTAAAATGAAATTGAGATCATAAATTTTATCTAATGCTGATGGATAAAATAAATCAAAAATTTTCGCAATACTATTATTGATTTGCTTGACATTTCCAAATGCGTAAACGGTTGCAATAAAAGCCAATAATTCCTGATCAAGTTCATTTTTGTATTGTAATATCTTCCATATCGGATCATCCGCTGAATTTAATCGATTATACTTTTTGTAAAGCTTTTCTAAAAATTGTTTAGTAAGTTTTCGTTTAGACACCTTTAACCAGTTTCAACATTTCTTTTACTGCATTTTCTAATCCAACAAAGACAGCACGCGCAATAATAGCGTGCCCAATACTTACTTCATCAATCTCTTTGATTTCTCTAAATGGAATAATATTTAAGTAATTTAATCCATGTCCGGCATTTACACCTAGATCAAGACTTTTTCCGAACTTTGCTGCTTCACGAATTTTTTCAAGTTCTTCGTTTGCTTCCTCTTCGCTTATTGTATTTGCATAAAAACCTGTATGAATTTCAATTAAATCTGCATTAGCTTCAGCTGCAGCTCTAATTTGTTCCTTAACTGGATCAACAAATAAACTAACTTCTATCTTATTTGAATGAAGTTCATTTATAACATCTACCACACGATCAAAATGTTTCACCACATCAAGTCCACCTTCAGTTGTTAGTTCCTGTCTTCTTTCAGGCACAAGTGTGGCTAGGTCCGGTTTTACTTTACAGGCTATTGAAACAATTTGTGGATCCATCGACATTTCAAGATCAAGTTTTGTTTTGACAAGCTCACGTAAAAGATAAACATCACGATCGTTGATATGCCTTCTATCTTCTCTTAAATGACAGACAATTCCATCAGCGCCAGCAAGTTCACAAATCATTGCTGCAGTAACAGGATCTGGTTCAAATTCTCCTCTTGCCTGTCGAAGAGTTGCAACATGATCAATATTAACGCAAAACCGCATTTTTATCTCCTTTTTTCTCAAACTTAATAATTAAGGCAGAATTTTAAGAGAATTAAAAAATTATAAACAACTTTTACAAGAAAATTTGAATTAACTAATTTTTTTACTCATTTAATTCACCTAAAAATTTCTTTCCATCGCTGCTTAGGTTTTTGATATATTTCTCTGGATCTTTCATAAATTTATCATCACAACCTTTACAACAGAAACCATAAATTTTACCCTTATATAAAACCTTTGGTGCTTCTGGATCAACCTCTTCACCTTGAACTGGACAAACTAAATTAAATGATTTCATATTTTTATCTTTTACTCGAATCGGTTTGGAATTAACATCTAATGTAGAATTGTGATTGTCGTTCATATCAGAATGAGCGTTTTCATCCATCGAAGATTGTTTCATTCCTTGATGTTGGTGGGTTTGGGGCATTAATTTTAATTCACTTTCTGAATCCAGAAGGAATGAACCAGAAACAACTATCTCATCGTTTACTTTTAACCCAGAAAGAATTTGATAATAATCACCGATTTTTTCTCCCAGCTTGACTTCTATTGGCTCGAAAGTATTTTCACCTGTTTTTAACCAGACAACATTTTTTTCGCCTTTAATGAGGACAGCACTGGAAGGAACTTTAATACCTTTCCCGAAAGATTTAAAAACTGAAATATTACCAATCATATTTGGTTTTAGTTTCCCTGAAGAATTGTTTATTACTGCTCTAACTTTGACTGTTCGACTGGTCTTATCGACTAATGGGTATATATAAGAAATGTATCCATAGTAGAACTCTTCAGGTTTAGAATCAATTCTTAATTTCACTTTATCACCGATTTTCAAATTCCATATATCAGTTTCGTAGAATTCACCAATTGCCCATAATGTCGAAAAATCAACAAGCTCATATAAAACATCACCTTCATTTACATAATCACCTTCCTGAATTTTTTTCTCCAGAACAGTTCCATAAAATGGTGAATAAAATTTAATCGTGTAATCGATTGAATTAGTCATTTCAAGTTTACGAATTTGTTCATCTGTTAATCCCATTAACAAAAGTTTATTCTTAGCAGATTTTATTAAAATATTTTCTGCACTTGATGTTGAATTATTCGCCAAGGAAGAATTTTTTAATGCGATCAAAAATTCGTTCTGGGCTTGAATCAAATCAGGACTGTAAATTTCAAATAACGGTTGATCTTTTTTTACAAAATCTCCAATTTTATTCACGAATAATTTTTCAATTCTTCCATTAAAACGAGCTGTAACTTTCCTTTGATTTGGCTCTGCAATATCCAGATAGGCATAAGCCTTAATCTCTTTTTCAAGCGGTGAAATTTCTACTTTCATGGTCCTGACATTGGCAAGAATAACTTTTGAATTTGAGAGTATAATTTGATTATTCAAATCTTGATTCATCTCTTGCGAATTGGATTTCTTAACTAAATCCATATGACAGATCGGACAAACACCAGGTTTATCTGAAGTTACATTTGGGTGCATCGGGCAATAATAGATTTCCTTCGTTTGTTCCTGCTGGTGATCATGTTTAATTTCTTCCTTCTCTTTAGAGCAAGAAACTAAAATTAACGACAGGAAAAGAATCAATGAAATTTTAACAAACGATGTTTGAAAAATTCTTCTTTTCATTTTTAATTCTCCTTATTTAAGTTTTTACCAATTAATTTATCCAGTTCGGATAAAGCCATTAAGTATTCTGAGATAGTCATATAATATTTCATTTTCTCCATTAATATCATTCGATTCGTATCAAGTATTGTATTGATAGAAATTTTTCCAGTCTCCAGTTCGATTAATTGAGTTTTATAAACCGCATCATAAGTTGGGAGTACATTTTCTTCATAAAGTTTAATCAAATCTTTGTTAGAATTAATGGTGAGAATAAGATTTTGAATTTCTTTCCGCATTTGTTGAAACATATTTAATCTTTCAAACTCGATCGATTTAATCGTATTGTGAAGTTCATCGATTTTATAATCAATTTTCTTCCTAGACCAGGGAGCAAAAGGAAGATTAATAGAAGCCATTAATCCAAACATGATTTCTTCTTTTCCATTACCATCAATCATAGTCAATGGAGTTTTAGTTGTTACTATCATTCCTTTAGGCATTTGCATTGCCATTCCACCGAGCATTAAATCTGGAATGAGTTCTTTTCGATTTGCACGAATTTCATTATCATTCATTTCAATCATTAATTGCATTGATATTAATTCAGGATTGAATGAAACAATTAAACTGTCTATCTGCTCAAGATTGAAATTTAATTCTGATAAAGTGATTTCCTTTGGAGTCTCAATGATTTGATCAAGATTTTCTCTTCCAATTAAAAAATTAATTTCTCTAAATAATGAATTCTTTTTTCTTTCAAGATTAATCAATTCAACTTCAATTCTTGCAATTTCACTTTGAAGAAGAATTACATCTGATTGATTAGCTTTTTTAACCTGATAAAGCATCAAAAGTGAGTTCAATAAATCTTTTAATTGGTCAATGTTTTTTTGCTGGATTTCAATATTCCTTTCCAGGTTCCACAATTCGTAATATTTCATTTTAATTTTGGTGATCAATCCATTTTTATATTCCACTAATTTATTTTTACTTAATCTCCAATCGCTTTCAGCAACTTTTTGCATCGAACCTAATTTTCCACCCAGAGGGAACATTTGTGATAGAGTGATTGAATTTGACAGAGAATTACCAAAAATATTTGCATTATCAAATTTGAATTGATTCACCTCAAAACTTAAAGTTGGTGAAGGTAAAGCAGAACTTTGAACAATTTTATTTTTTTTAGCTTCAATTGAAAATTCAAAAGATTTAAGTAATAAATTTTTTGATATTGCTTCGTTTATCAGTGAGTCAAGATTTTGTGAATACGATAAATCATTAAAAAATAATACTAACATTAATAATATTTTAAATTTCATTTTCAAGCCTCCTTCATCCATTCAGACATTTTTGAGAGTTCAAGTTTTCCCTTTTTTAATGCATTTTCTTTCATAATTGCAAAAAGAACTGGAGTAACAACAAGTACATGAATTGCAGAAGTTAATAAACCACCAATCATTGGAGCTGTAAGGGGCTTCATTACATCTGAACCTGTACCTGTTGACCACATAACCGGAATTAATCCAACCATACTTGTAAAAACAGTCATCAATTTTGGACGCAAACGTAAAACAGAACCTTCAACTGTTGCGTCGTAGATATCTTGATTTGTGATTTCACCTCTCTCACCTTTCAAGTAACTTCTAATCTTTTTATCTAAGGCTTCGTGGAGATAAACAACCATTACAACACCTGTTTCCACAGCAATTCCATAAAGCGCAATGAAACCAACCCACACCGCAACAGAAAAATTATATCCAAGAATAAAAATGATGTACATTCCACCAATTAACGCAAAAGTAACGGAAAGCATTACAATAGCAGCCTCTTTATAATCTTTTAGCGCTAGATAAAGCAAAACGAAAATTATTAGAAACACAATCGGCATTATTATCGAGATTGTCCTTTGTGCTCGAATCTTATTTTCATACTGCCCACTAAATGAATAGCTATAACCTTGAGGCAATTTCAATTCTTGCTGAATCAATTTTTTAGCATCTTCCACAACGCTTCCCATATCTCTTCCTCTTGCGTTCATAAACACAATTGACCTCAACATTCCATCTTCACTGCTAATCATAGGTGGCCCGGTAGTTATTTTTACATCCGCAATCCAGCTTAAGGGTAAATAAATATTTTCTCCCTTAAAATTTTCATTCAATGAACTGCCTAAATTTGAAAAATTAATTGAAGAAAGATTATTCGAACTTCTTCCCTCAACCATTGTCATTGAGTTCATAAGTTTATCTTTCGACATTTTATTAGAAGCACCAGAGCTGATAGTTGAACTCATTGACGAATTTCCCATTGCTGAAATTGGAATTGGAACAATTAAATTTTTCAATTCTTCAATCTCATCTCTAAAATCCTTCATAAACCTAACTCTGAGAGGGAATCTCATTCTTCCATCAATCACTATACTCAGATTTTCACCGCCAATTACTGTCTCAATTATGTTTTGAATGTCCTGAACATTTATACCGTATCTTGCGGCTGCATCTCTCTTGATAGAAATATCTAAGTAATAACCATTCTGAACTCTTTCAGCCACAACATCAGCAGAACGTGGTACTTCTTTTAAGATTTGCTCAGCTTGAATTGCAAGATGCTCGAGCGTATCCAGATTGGTTCCAAAGATTTTAAAACCAATATCTGTTCTAAGACCAGTGCTTAGCATATTAATTCGATTTATGATTGGTTGCGTCCATCCATTCGTTACACCGGGGATTTGTAGCTTTTGATCAAGTTCTTGAATTATATCATTCTTTGTAATCCCTTTCCGCCATTGATCTTTTGGTTTGAGTAAAATGATTGTCTCAATCATACTTAATGGGGCATTATCTGTCGCTGTTTCTGCTCGTCCTGCTTTGCCTAATACATGTTCAACTTCTGGGATTGTCTTAATAATCTTATCCTGCAATTGAAGGATCCTGTTCACCTCAGTAATCGATACATTCGGTAAAGTTACAGGCATATAAAGAATTGAGCCTTCGTCGAGAGGAGGCATAAACTCTGATCCGGTTTTCAAAATCATCGGAATTGTTATTAATAATGCAATTAAATTAATTGCAATTGTTGTTTTTCTGTGCTTTAAAACCCAGTGAATTACTGGCTCATAAATTTTATTAAAAAATTTTGTGACGGGATTTTGATGTTCAAGCCTGAAACTACCTCTCATCAAAAAAGTCATCAATACTGGAATTAGAGAAATAACCACAATTGCAGAACCAAGCATTGCAAAAGTCTTAGTAAAAGCAAGCGGCTTAAATAATTTTCCTTCCTGTCCAGTTAAAAGAAAAACAGGTAAGAACGAAACAAGAATAATCAGTTCAGAAAAGAAAATTGCTCTACCAACTTGCTTTGCTGACTGAATTGAGATGGATTTGTATTCATCGGGAGATAAATGACCTTTTTCACTTAATTTCTTTGCAATGTTTCTATATGCATTCTCAACCATTACAATTGACGCATCTACAATCACACCAATTGCTAAAATTATTCCACCAAGACTCATTATGTTTGAAGTAATATTAAAGATATACATTAAGATAAAAGCTATTAAAACCGAGACAGGAATTTCAATTAAAATTCTTATGATACTTCTAAAATGAAGAAGAAAAATCATAACCATAATTGAAACTGTTATCGAGGCCTCGATTAATGCTCGCTCAAGCGTTCCTACTGCTTCACGAATCAATGTACTCCTATCATAAGAAGTTTTAATCTCAACTCCTTCAGGCAAACCAACTTTTATTTCCTTAATTTTTTCCTTCACTCTATCAATCACATCTTTCGCATTTTCACCGTTTCGCATTACTACTATTCCACCTACTACTTCACCTTCGCCATTTTTTTCAAGTGAACCTCTTCGAATATCTGGACCAATCTGAACAACACCCAAATTTTTTATCAAAATTGGAATTCCGTTATCTCTTACTTTAACAATAGTATTTTCCAGATCTTCTTTTGTATGGATATATCCCTGACCTCGTACAAAATATTCTGCATCATTAACTTCAATCAACTTTCCGCCTACTTCGCTGTTACTTTTTTGAATCGCTTGAACTACTTCATTAATACTTATGTCATAAGCCCGTAATTTATTTGGATCAATATCAACCTGATATTGTTTTACAAATCCGCCAACGCTGGCAACTTCAGCAACTCCTTCAACCGAGGCAAGCTTGTATCGGATATACCAATCTTGTATCGCTCTAAGAGTCCCCAAATCATAATTTTTGCCTTCAACCGTATACCAGAAAATATGACCAACTCCAGTTCCATCCGGACCAAGTGTAGGGGTCACACCTGCAGGCAATTGACTTTGAATTGTGGAAAGCCGCTCTAATACTCTATTCCTTGCAAAGTAGATATCGATATTATCTTCAAAAATTACAAATACGAAAGACATACCAAACATAGAAGTTGCACGAACTGCTTTCACACCAGCAACACCCTGTAAAGAACTCACAATTGGATAAGTAATCTGATCTTCAACTACCTGTGGAGATCTTCCCATCCATTCTGTAAAAATGATTACTTGATTTTCAGACAAATCAGGAATTGCATCAACAGGTAAATTGACAACCGAATATATTCCAAAACCAACAACAAGTAAATAAAACAGTATTACAAGAAAACGATTTTTTGAACTCCACTCAATTATTTTTTCAATCATTTTAGACTCCTTTACTTAAGTTTTAAAAATAACTACACAGATGATTAGTTTATTGGAAACTAAATAAGTCAGGAGCCTAAATCAAAAGAATTAAATTAATTATATAGGTAGGATTTTTTTCAGGAGGAGAATGAGAGTTTATTTTATAAAATATTGTTGTATGAACTAAAACTTCAGGATTTATGATTTTAATATAAGAATAATGAATCTCTTTGATTTCATTCTAATCGGACTTCTTTAAGACCACATTATCTATCTAGTCAGTAGATTTTATAGAATTCTTACAGCAAGCTTGATTATCAAAATCATTAATTAACAGTGAATAATCATCGACACTCGAAAATTCATCTTCTACTTCACACATTCCGCATTCTGATTTAGAAGCTTTCTTCATCATTTCACAATAATGAAGCACAGTGGTGAAACTTACATTCCCAATAAAGAAAACTAAAATCAGAATGCTTACGAATGTTTTAATTATTTTTTCTCGCATCTTAATCTAAATTAAAAAAAAATATTATAATCAATTTTATCGAAAATCACTTTAATTACATCAAACATAAAAGCCAGTCTATAATAAATAGACTGGCCAAAATATTTTTCATTTCTCTTTTAAGAACTTTAATATTTCTTCTTCCTGTTCTAATGAAGTTTTTGCTTTTTTCCTCATAGAAACAACGATTGTGTCCCATTGCTCAGGAGTAAATTCATTTCTAAGGTATAGATTATGACAACCACCACATTTTGAAATATATAATTTTTTACCTACAGGAAATTTAGTTTCTTCATAATGTATCGCATGTTTTCCACAACCATATATAAAAATTAATAATAATACAAGGATTGCAATTATTCTCATAATTCAATACCAAGAATACTCCTTATTTCATATTTTTCATGACCATCAAGGTCAAGGTTAGAAAAATTTGCTGGTGAACCTGAGACCTGCGCAATAAAATTGATAGTAAAATAGAACCTTTCAGTCTGAACACTAATTGTTGGTCCAAAAAACATTGCCTGGTTTTTCAGGTCTTTATATATCTCAGTATAATTGGAATGGTTTCGAAATTCAAGACCAATTGAAAAATTTGAATTAACCTCATATGCTAATCCACCGGTGATTTCAAATTCTGTTTTATATTGTTTGGCAGGAATATTTTTCTCTATCTCAGAATTAAAGTTAATTACACCAATTAAATTTGAAAATCTTTTCGTAAAAAATACTTTTGGTTCAAACTTAACTTTATCTCCACCATAATATAATTCAGCATACAAAGTTGGATCGATAAAATATTCACCAACTTCAAAAAGTCTGTATCTGAATTCATACGATGTAGAGGTAAAGCTTAGTGACTTAGCGGGATATGAGTTATCTTTAGTCCTAATTTCTTCAAAATTTAAATATATCCCCGCAGTAAATTTATCTGTAACACCATACTCGAATTCAACGCGAGGTTGCCATTTATAAAAGTATCCTTCGCGCTTTTGAAATTTGCCGGTGTTCCAGATCTCAAGTTCCAAGGCATTCGCTGGAATCGTGTAAGATGTATATGAACGAGCGAAATACCTTCGATCTGCTTTAACAATTGAGGTATTTACAATAAATAAAACTGTGAAAAAAGCTAAAAAAGTACGCAGTTTTTACTCCAATTTTTTGTTATTACTATCATTATTTAGACCAAATCTAAATAAAGTCAAATAAAATTGCAAGTGAAAAATATTATCACATCAACAATTATTTTTGTCAACCCTTAAAACTATCCAGTAACTGAAATAATAAAAGGAAAGTATACTCAAACAAGTGTTTCAATGATTTTAAAAAATAATTACTCAAAAATTCATTAAAATATAATCTTCAATCAGGTTGGATTAGAAGCAAAACATCTCAGACAATTTTTATTTCAAGTAAATCATTTTTTTTGTTAATACTCTGTTTGCTGATTTTAATTTTAGAAAATAAGCTCCCGATGAGATGTTTTCAGCGGTAAATTTTAAGCTATAATTTCCTTTTTTTAGATTACCATCAATTAGTGTTTTTATTTTTTGACCAAGAAAATTAAAGACTTCCAGCTGGACAACTCCATCTTCGGGAATTTCAAATTCAATATTTGTCTGAGAGTTAAACGGATTAGGATAATTTTGCATAAGCTGAAAATTTTTAAGATTTGAAATTTCTTTTTCTACCGTTATAAGTTGATCAATATTAATTCTTGCGGTCCACAGTTGATAAGTACCTGTAGAATTATCCATCCAGATTGGAATTAAGAAATTATCGACGGAGGTTAAAGCAATTAAATCTCCTTGATAACCCTGTCCTAATCCACCAATTGCTTCAGGTTTAAAATTGTGATCACTAATCTTGTAATCTACGAAAGAATTACCTCCATCAGTTGAACGAGAAAGGAAAACACCTGTTGAGTCGAATGTTGTCATTCTATCATCATAATAAAGAATATTAATAGCCGCAAATTTATCTATTGTAATTGCTGGAAAATACTGAATCTTTCCATTATTAATCTGATCTTGATTAACTCTAAATGGACCTTGCCAGGTTAAACCACCATCAGTTGACCGATGTAAAATTACATCAGGATCTCTACCAGCTGCACCAAAATTTTTCTGAGTAGTAACAATATAAATCCAGCCGTCTCTACTACCACCTGTTGTATCAATTACAATCTTTGGATGACCATTTACACGAATATTTTGTTTTTCAGGCAATTGTCCTTGAATTCCATTAACAGCAAATGCTTTTTCCGAGACTTGCCAGGTTGCACCACCATCGGTAGATTTAGCAAATCCAACAAATTGTTCTGAAAATGGAGAACTTGATGCGACAACTGCCCAGCTGAGATATACTTCACCATTTTTACCGATAGCAATATCTCCCCCTGCACATCTTTGGGTTGGATTATTAATCTGTCTTGGTTGTGACCAACTCTGACCACCATCATCACTATAAGCAAAATAAAGGGCATAAGGTGGAATAAATCTAACCCAGACAGAATAAGTTCTTCCATAAAATGGACTGTTAGAGAAATTGTCAGAAGCAAGAACAGCTCTTTCAAGATCATGATCATTTATTGCATTTTGAAAAGACCATGTTTTTCCATTATCTGTTGAATAATGAGCATAAAGTCCTACAAAAGGTGATCGACCAAGACGAGTTAAGATAAATGTTCCATTTTTATCGATTGCAATTGCCGGATCGCCACCATGAAAATTTATGTACTCACCTTTGCAAGTATCTGAACCTGACCAGTTCAATCCACCATCTGTAGAAACATATACTCCCTCAGAGACAAAAAATGGAAGAAACCTAATTGTATTAGCAGAAACGAAAATAGTATTTTGATTTTTTGGATGTCGAACAACTACGGGTTCTGTTTGAGTAATAGAAGAGGGGTAAAGAAGAAAATTCCTTACCCCTGCATTTTGAAATGATTGTGGAAAAATTTCAGAACTTAAGATTAACAACAAGAACAAGAACAAAATCATAATGTATAGCCTAAATTAATATTCACAAAATACATTCTTGGTTCACCAAGCTCATAGAATCTCCCGGATGTCGAATTGATATTTATGAATCCAACATATTTTTTATTCAAGATATTGTTTATACCCGCACTTAATAACAGATTAAGTCTTCCAAATCTTTGATCAAATCCAGCCATAAAATTTAGAAGATTATATGAATCAGTTTTTTCGGTATTAATATCATTCACATACATTCCACTGACATACTGATAACTCAACTTCGAAAAGAAATCTAAATCTTTTAAGATCGATTTTTCGTAGGTTAAAGCAAGATTTAAGTTATGTTCTGGAACACTGGGAACTACATTTCCGGAATAGTTTTGTTCAGAAATATCAAAATTGTTCTGGTTACCTGTTATTGCTCGAGCAGTATATTCAACATATCTAAATAAAGAATATGTATAACTGGTTTTCAATTTAAATCCATACATTAATTTTGAATCACTTCCGAACTCAATTCCTCTTCTCCATGTTTTCGCAGCATTTCTATAAAACACACTTCCAAAAAC
>JBNAWO010000008.1:0-48791 GCA_049699815.1 Ignavibacteria bacterium
TACCAAAATCAATGCAGAGGAGACAACAAAGTGACTTAACAATCTTTTATAAAATTTATGTACAGGGATAGGTTTTACAAATTTTGGCTCATACATAGTAATCAATTCTAAATTGTCATAATTTGATCTGTGGAAGTAAACTAACTTTTGATCTAATAGAATTTGAAATTAAACAATTTGCTTCTGCTTTGTAAATAATTCTTTCAGCTCGTTCAAAATCCTTTTCATACTTAATTACAATTACAGGTTCAACTGTGATTTCTGTTATTAAATACTTGTTCTCAACTTTTTCAAGTTTTCCTACGGCACGACTTTCATAAGAAAGAAACTCCAGTTTAGAAAGTTCCGCAATTGCAAGGAAAGTTGTCATAATGCATACTGCAACTGAAGAAACAAATAAATGTTCTGGAGACCAGATCCCCTCATGTCCACCGGAAAATTGAGGTGGTGTTGCAACTTCAATATCTGGTAAACCATTGGAAGTCAACATACCTTTCTTTTGTTCAGTCCATTTTAGATTAACCTCATAAAAATGTGCTTCACTCATCTTTGGCCTCTTTTTTTAATTTACATTCATCGCACTCACATAAGCTTCTTAAATATTCCCAGGTGTAAATTCCTGTATTGTGTCCATCTTTCCAGGAAAGCTGAATTGCGTAATTACCGACGACCTGGATTCCTGTTAAAGTTATTTGATCAAGTGTTGGGATCATAATTTGTTTTGTTGGTCCGTAATGTTTCCATAAAATTGTTTCACCATTACAGGTCGCACAGGGGCATTCAAGTCGTAAATGTTTAAGATCGTATTTACTTATGTGTCCATCTGACCATATTATTTCAATTTGCTCAGGTGAAATTTGTTTAATTGATGTTGGATAAATGTTCACTTTCATATCCGAATTTAATTTTAATTTTTCGTCAAAAATTTTTTCAAAAATAATTGGACTTATATCTCCAATCAAAACTAATCTGTTTTGATAAACTTCAGGGAAATTGAATTGATGCAATATCTTTTCCCGGTAGGTTCAGGACCATCATCAAAAACATGACCAAGATGGGAGCCGCAGGATGCACACTTAACTTCAATTCTTTTCATTCCAAAAGAATAGTCAACTTCTGTTTCGATATTGTCATAAGAAATTGGTTCGTAAAAACTGGGCCAGCCGGAACCAGAATCATATTTTGCTCCTGATGAGAATAATTTTTCACCACAGGCAGCACAGATGTAAATTCCCTTTTCTTTATGAGCATAATATTTCCCGGTAAAAGCTGGTTCTGTTCCTTTTTTCCTTAAAACATAGAATTCTTCAGGTGATAAAATTTTTTTCCATTCTTCTTCTGTTTTAATTACCCTCTTGTTTGATTTTTGATTCTGCGTATTTATCTCCTTCTTTCAGATACCAAACAAAAAGAATTAAGTAAAAATTCAAATTGATTTAGTGTCAAATGTTTAAAAGCTTGATTTATTATTCGTGAGGGAAAAAGTTTAATCCATCTATACAAAAATCTTTGAATTAATAAATGAAAAAATTAGTTAGTCAAAGAAATAAATCTTTAAGATCTTTTACTTGCTCTAAATACTTTCCTTATACTCTCCAAAAACTTCTCTCAATGAATTACAAATCTCACCGATTGATGCATAAACTCGAACAGCGTCAATTATATAAGGCATTAAATTCTGTTCGCCCTCAGCTGCCTCTTTGAGCACTTTGAGTTTTTCTTGAACAAGCGAATTATTTCTTTCAGCCTTTACTTTTCTTAGAAACTCAATTTGATTTTTTTCAATTGTTGGATCGATTCTCAAAATTTCTGTTTTATCTTTTTCTTCAACGATAAATTTATTTACACCAACTATCACTCTTCTACCTTCTTCAATATCTTTTTGATATTGATAAGCTGATTTTTGAATTTCTTTTTGAATGTATCCAACTTCAATTGCAGCTGGTGAGCCACCCAGTTCATCTATTTTTTTGATGTATTCTTCTGCTTCTTTTTCCAATTCATCAGTTAAAGCTTCAACAAAGAAAGAACCTGCGAGTGGATCGATTGTATTGATAACTCCAGACTCATATGCAATAATTTGCTGAGTTCGTAAAGCGACCTGAGCCGAGCTTTCAGTTGGCAAGGCCAGAGCTTCATCCTTTGCATTTGTGTGCAGACTTTGTGTTCCACCAAGCACAGCTGCAAGAGCTTGAATTGTCGTTCGAATGATATTATTATCTGGTTGCTGTGCAGTTAAAGATGAACCAGCAGTTTGAGTGTGAAATCTCATCATCATCGAGCGTTTGTCTTTTGCTTTGAAACGCTCTTTCATAATCTTAGCCCACAACCGTCGGGCGGCTCTAAACTTTGCAACTTCTTCAAACAAATCATTGTGTGAATTAAAGAAGAATGAAATTCGATTTGCAAATGAATTTACATCAAGACCTGCATCAATTGCAGATTGAATGTAAGCAATTGCATTTGCAAGAGTAAAACCGATTTCTTGCGCAGCGGTCGCACCTGCTTCTCGAATGTGATAACCGGAAATTGAAATCGTATTCCATTTTGGAACTTCTTTAGAACAGAATTCAAAAATGTTTGTAACCAGTCTCATTGAAGGTTTGGGTGGAAAAATGTAAGTCCCGCGAGCAATGTATTCTTTCAGAATATCATTTTGTACAGTTCCAGAAAGTTTATCTCTTGTTATTCCATTCTTTTCAGCAGTCACAATATACATTGCAAGTAAAATTGCAGCCGGAGCATTGATAGTCATCGATGTTGAAACTTTATCGAGCGGAATTCCATCGAATAAAATTTCCATATCAGCGAGTGTATCAATTGCAACACCGACCCTTCCTACTTCACCTTCGGAATGTGGATCGTCACTATCATAACCAATTTGAGTTGGTAGATCAAAAGCAACCGAAAGTCCGGTCGTTCCCTGACTTAACAAAAATTTATATCTCTCATTTGATTCTTTTGCAGTTCCAAATCCTGCATACTGTCGCATTGTCCAGAACTTTCCCCGATACATCGTAGGTTGAATTCCACGAGTGAAAGGATATTCACCTGGGAACCCAACTTTCTCATCAAACTTTTCAAAATCAAAATCTAAGGGTGTATAAAGTCTTAATATTTCTTTGTTAGATGTAGTAACGAATTTTTCTTTTTGTTCAGGATTTTTTTTCAGAAAAGGATCAAGAGTTTTTTCTTCCCAATTTTTTAATTTTTCATAAAAACTTTTCTTGTATTCTTCGAAAGTCATAATTCAACTCCTGAGTGAATTTATGAATGAGAAGCTTTAGTTAAACGATTCATAATTGCCAGCCCAAGACCTGTCTCTGGAACCTTCTGACAAAAAATTACTTTGACCTTTTCTTCATCACATTTGCGAAAGAAATCAAAAAGATTGCGTGCATAATCTCGTAAATCATTTACTCGCTTTACTTTCTTCAATCCTTTAATTTTCATTAAACCGATGAAAGCTGCTTTATTTTTATCGTATTCAAATCTTTCCAGTTCTTCTTCACTATCAATCAAAATTACTTTTGCCTTCGGTGAATAATGTTTGTATTTCATTCCTGGTGATTTTGGTTTATTTACTTTTTGATGTTTATAAATTTTTACTACTGGAAAGACTTTACTTAAATCTTCAATTGAAATTATTCCAGGTCTAAGAATTACGGGTTTATTTCTCGTGCAATCGATTACAGTAGATTCAATACCTACTTCGCAGTCTGGACCTTTTAAGATACACGGAATTCTTCCATTTAAATCATTGTAAACATGTTTCCAGCTTGTTGGACTTGGCGAGCCCGAAAGATTAGCCGAAGGCGCAGCAATTGGAACTCCACAAGCTTCAATAAATTTTCTTGACAATTCAAGTGAAGGCATCCGAATTGCAATTGTATTTAGTCCGCCACTGACAAGCTCTGAAATTGCATCATTTTTTTCTATAACAATTGTAATTGGTCCCGGAAAAAAATTTTCAATTATTACTCTGGCACATCTGTTTAATTTTTTTACAAGAAACTCAATTTGATTAATATTTGAGATATGGACTATTAAAGGATTATCAGTCGGCCTTTTCTTCGCAATAAAAATTTTTTTAATCGCCTCATCATCATAAACATTTGCACCAAGTCCATAAACTGTTTCTGTCGGAAAAGCAACTACCTCCCCTTTTTTAATAAATTCAGATGCTTTTTTGATTGATGATGTAATAAGTGTTTTCATTTTTGTTCTAACTTTAATACTAAAATATTAAATTTGCTTTGTTAAAAGATTATGCTTAAATGAAAAAAAACAAAATAAAGTATAGCGTAGAAGAGCTTCCCCTCTATTGTGATTATAGTTGTGAATTTGCTGACTTTACCGACCCGGAGTGCGTTGGAGCCTGCCGAAGGGATATTGCTGTTTGGTGTAAAATCCTTGAAAGGTTTAACAACAAACACGCTAAGTGTCTTGTAAGAAAAAATAAAATCAAAAACTAATTATGATGGAACAGCGATCATTTAAAATTTTAGTCGTAGAGGACGAACAACCAATTCGAGAACTTCTCAAAATGGAGCTTGAGAACGAAGGATTTATTGTCGATATTGCCGCAAATGGTGCTGAAGGGTTGGATAAAGTTAAATCATTTAAGCCAGATTTGATTGTATGCGATGTAATGATGCCTGTGATGGACGGATTTACAATGGCAGAAAGATTAAGTCAGGATGTAAGATTTAAGGATATTCCATTAATCTTTTTGACCGCAAAATCAGACAAGAAAGATATAAGATTTGGAAAATCCCTTGGTGCTGAAGATTATATAACCAAACCATTCGAGTTTGAAGATCTACTTGTCTCGATAAACGCAAAGCTTAAAAAATATATGGAGAGAAAACGCACTCTTAATGAACGACTTGACGAAATCAGAAAATCAATATTGTATGCTCTCCCACATGAGTTTAAAAATCCACTCAGCACAATGAATGGTTTTCTTTCTCTCTTGCTCGATAAGCAATACGAAAAATCTGAAGAAGAACAAGAAGAGTTTCTAAAGTACATCAAACAAAGCAGCGATCGTCTTTATAGACTTGTAATGAATTTCTTAAAACTTGCTGAACTTGAAATTACAGAGACAGATGAAAATAAAATCAAAGAAATTAGATCAATTAGAAATCAGAACTGGAAAACTGAATTTGAAACACTCCTTAAAGATTTATCTGAAAAGTTCAATCAGAAAATCGATTACACTCTTGAAGGAATAAACAACCCCTGCCCGTTTGATTATAATACAGTAAACATAATTTTAACTGAACTTGTAAGTAACGCAATTAAATTTTCTCCTGAAAATAGAATTCAAGTTTTTGTTTATGCTAAAGCAACTCCGAATTTTTTTGAAATGATTGTTGAAGACAAAGGCAGAGGAATTCCAGAAGAAGAAATTGAAAAAATCCTAGAACCATTTTATCAATACAACAGAAAGTTTTATGAACAGCAAGGTGGTGGACTTGGATTGACAATTGTGAATAAGCTCGTGAATATCTTTAATGGTAAATTGACAATCGAAAGCAAAGTTGGTGTCGGAACAAAGGTTAAGATTTTCGTTTCACTTGAAGAAACTACTTAGACCAAGCGAAAAGCGTCTATCACTTTGGAAGTTATCAAACCCAATTTAAATTTTTATTATTCAATTAATTTATCACAAAAACAAGTTGCTGATAGAGTCTTTGTCTTAATTGAATTTATATCTCATCCTGAATTTATTGAATTGTGTTAATATTAATCTGTCGAAGGGTAAGCTCTTGTTATCCTGCTCTTGTTTAATGTAGTCACCCTGTCATTCTTGCGTAAGTGGGAATCCATTGTCACTCTAAGCTTTTCAAAGATTGTCACCATAAGCTTATCGAAGGATGACAGAATGAAATGTCTATAAAACTATTTAAAGATTTTCAGCCTAAATCAGATCAATAACTGAATAATACAAACTAAGCTTGGTAAAAATCATATTAAAATAATGACTTTTACTTCTGCTTCTACTTATGAAAATTAAGTGTCTTAATTAAATCATTAAAGAAATAATAAAGGTTAGTAAAAATAAGTTTGATTTCTAAGATATACACGATTTAGTTAAACCGAGTAAATTTCGACACAACTCAACAGCTTCAATTGCATTTTTAGCGTAGCCATTAGCTCCAATTTCATTTGCAAAATCTTGTGAAACTGGTGCCCCACCAACGATAATCAGTTTACTTTCAAATTTTTCTTTCAAAACTTGAATTGTTGTTTGCATTGAAATCATTGTTGTTGTAAGCATAGCTGAAAGACCAACAATGTCTGGATTTTCTTTCTGAATACCTTCTATAAATTTTTCAGCTGATGCGTCAACTCCAATATCGACAACAGAAAAACCATTGCCTTTTAACATTACGCCAACTAAATTTTTACCAATGTCGTGAATATCGCCTTTAACAGTCCCAAGTAAAATTTTCCCTTGTGATTGATTTGAAGATTTTTCTTTAAGCAGCAAAGGTTCTAAAATATTCATAGCTGTTTTGAAAGCCTTTGCAGACATTAAAACTTCTGGTAAGAAAATTATTCCATCTCTAAACTTCACTCCAACAACTTCCATCCCTTTTAATAAACCATAATCAAGAATTTCTTTTGGAGAAATTCCGGAGCTTAAGGCATTTTGTACAATTTCACTCATCAATTTATAATTGCCTTTAATTACAAGTTCAGAGATATTCTCTAGTAATTGAGATTTTACATCATCCATTGTAATTAATTTTATTTGCAATTTTTTTTATCACTTTTATATGGTCAGGAGTTGTACCACAACAACCACCAAGGATTTTGATGCAATTATTAAAAAACTTTTCAACTAAAGTCTCAATGACTTCTGGAGTTTCAGGATAAATTGTTTTTCCATCTTTAAATTGGGGAAGCCCAGCATTTGGTTTTGCGATCAATGGAAGATTCGTTAATTCTTTTATTTCACAAATTATTTCGAGAGATTGATTGAAACCTTCGCCGCAGTTTGTTCCAATCATTTGCACATCCCAACTCGAAACTCGATTAACAAAGTCTTCGATACTCTCTCCCATTATTGTAAAATAACCTCTTGGAGTTTTATGAAAAGTTACCGTGACCGAGATTGGTAAACTTAATCTTGACCGTATTGCTTTGATTATAATTTCAGCTTCGTCGAGTGACTGAACTGTTTCAATATTTATAAAATCAACTTCGCTTAAAGCTTTTGCCTGTTCGTAGAAAGATTGAAATGCTTCTTCTTGAGTAACTTCTCCGTAAGGTTCGATTAATTCTCCGAGCGGACCTACCGATGCGGCAACAATTCTTTTTCCATCAGAAATCTTTCGAGCAATTTCAACAGCCCTTGAATTGATCTCATATGTTTTTTGTTCAAGTCCAAATCTTTTAAGTCTGAGGTAATTAGCACCAAAAGTATTTGTCTGAATAATATCAGAACCAGCTTTGATGTATTCTTGATGAATTTTAAAGATGATCTCAGGATAAGTTAGATTTAATTCTTCAGGACAAATGTATTCATCTTGATAAAGCTTTTGAATCATTGTCCCCATTGCCCCATCAAAAACCCAAACTTTTTGTTTTGAAAGGAAATGCATAAGATTTACTTAAAACTTTTGATTAACAGGAATATTTTTGTTAGCCGTAATTTCTTCAACTTGTAAATCATTAGAAAGATAGATCAATTCTACTCTAAATATATTTCTACCACTATCTTCAGAAATAATTTTAAACCTTGGTTCATCAGAATATTTAAATATAAAGTCTTTAGATTTATTTACACCTGATTTGCCACTCCTGAAAATTGATTTATTGTAGAACCCGAATAATTGACCATTAGGAATTGCAGCAAGAATTAAAGCTTTTATATTTGGTTTTGCGTGTTCATGAACAATTTGAATTACATAAGTTAAACACGGAATTTCATTCCCATTAATATGATAATAAAAGGGCAGGTTTGAACTAAATTTATTATCAACTCTATAGGAAGATTGATTTGATGAGACATTAATCTTTCCTTTATAATCAGAAGGATTTGTGATTAGCGCTGTTTTAACATCAATATGAATTATAGCATCAGGGATCTGATACATTAAATCAGAACCAATTGGTGAGGAATTTGGAAATTTGAAGATAGGTGCAAAAAAATGATGAAATATTCTTTCAGCCCCGGTTTCCAGATCAGATGCTTGATAACCTGATCTTGCTGTTTTTATGAATTGATCATACCAATCATTTAATGTAGCTATGCGTGAATTTAATCCTTTGAGTATATGATTTAAATCCTGGAGCAAATGAAATTTTATAATTTTAAAATAATCGAATTCAAGTTTTTCAAGATGAAAATCATCTAACATAAATTATCTGTTTTATGTTTTTAACTCTCTTTTTAATTATCTCTAAAAATTCTGGAACAAGTTCTATTAGAATAGCGCTTCGGCCCAAACCTTCTGCAACTTTTGCTGTTGTTCCAGAACCTGCAAATGGATCAAGGACAACTCCATTTTCAGGACAACCTGATAATATGCACATTTTAACTAATTCTTCCGGAAAAACTGCGAAATGTGCATCTGTAAATGGTTGTAACTTAATAGACCATACATCACCAGGATTTTTCCCTTTTGGATGTGGTTTTACTGTTTGTAAAACAAGATGCGTCTCTGTAATCCATCGGTCGTACCTGTCATCAAACTCTAAAATTTCTTTAAGCTTTAACCAATCTTCGGGCGAAGGAATTGAACCACCCTTACCCCAATGTCCACTATCTTTTCTAAACCAATGACTTGCAGTATCTCTGTACCCCAAGATTTTATCTAATTCTTTAATAGTAATTTTTCTTTTTTCCTTCCAATGTCTTAGATAAACTGCTATTAGATTTTGATAAACTCTAAATCGTCTTTGAACGACAAAATATTCACCAAACAAAGATTTTCTTGCTCCAGGAGAAGCACCGCGATTTTCGGGGCTCAATTTAAATTTTCCATTGTATTTATTTTTTTCTTTAATCGTAAATGATTTGTCAAATAATGTAGGTTCAACAGTAAAAGAAAGATTATCCTTAATTATTTTATCAGGTAATATGGGGATAGGAAATTCACTACAACCTTTATGTTCCTCTAAATCAAATTCATTCTTGATCTTGAATCCACATTTTGGACAAATCAGTGTTGCTTCAAGTTTTGATTCATTATTTATATCATTAAGAAATTCAACAGTTATCTCATTATTATTCCAATTAACTTCTGCTAAACAATTACCGTTTTCATCTTGTTGTATTCTTTGTATTATACCAGTTCTCTTTCGATCTTTGTTAACTGAATCTTCAACAGAATAACCAATAAACTCCTTAAGAGGTTTAGTCTCATTTTTATTTTTTGTTTGGATTCTAATCTCATCTAAAGAAAAATAATACTTATGTTTTGAATCTCTTTTGACAAAAAGAAAAACTGGTTCATAAACATTTGTTAATCGGCTTTCAAAAGAAGAAGGCATTGCATTAGGTTTGTGCCAGATAATCTTATTAATTAAAGCCCATCCATTTTTTTGCAATTCGATGGCGAGCATTTCAGGTATTAAAAGTAATTCCTTTTCTTGATACTTATATCCCACATTCAGAAAAAAAGTACCAGATGGTTTTAATACTCTCTTAATCTGTTTAAAGACTTCAACTAAGTTATTTATGTATTCATTGTAATCTTTTTCCTGACCAATTTGCCGTGGAAGCTTGTAATCTCTTTGTTTCCAGTAAGGTGGTGATGTAATCACACAATCTACAGTTTCGTCTGGAATGAGTTGTAAAGAATCCAGAACATCTCCAATAAATACAGAAACTATTGGCTGAAAAGTTTCAGCTAAAGAATATTTTTCAAAAATATTCTGTTGTTCTCTAACAAAGTTTTTCGATTTAAGATTTATTTCCTTAATCGAGTAACTTTTTTGAGTCATATCATTCACTCAGCCATCAAACAAGCAATTGCTGCAGTGTTTACAATATCATCAACACTGCAACCACGACTTAAATCAAAAATAGGTTTTCGTAAACCTTGCACAATTGGTCCAATTGCCTCAGCACCGCCGAATCTTTGAGCAATTTTGTAACCAATATTTCCTGCATTCAAATCAGGGAATATCAAAACATTTGCTCTACCAGCAATTTCACTTCCAGGAGCTTTAGATTTTCCAACTTTCTCGACAACAGCAGCATCAAATTGAAGTTCACCATCGACTTTCAGATCGGGGCGTTTCTTTTTAACAATCTGAGTCGCATTTCTGACTTTATCAACCATCTCGTGTTCTGCACTTCCTTTTGTAGAAAATGAAAGCATTGCAACTAAAGGTTCTTCACCAACCAACTTACTGAAATTATCAGCTGTCGAAATTGCAATATCAGCCAGTTGTTCTTCATTTGGATTGGGAACTACTGCACAATCGGCAAAAGCATAAACTTTATCTGGTAAAACCATTAAAAAGAATGATGAAACAATTGAAATTCCTTCGGGCATACCGACACAATGAATTCCTGCTCTTAGAACATCAGCAGTTGGTGATGCAGAGCCTCCAACAAATCCATCTGCCATTCCTTCACGAACCATCATCGCACCAAAAAAGAGGTTATTTTTTATCGTCTCTTTTGCTTTTTCAAAATCTACACCTTTGTTTTTTCTGAGATTGAAATAAATATTTGTGAAGTCAGTTAATTTGTCTGATTTAAGAGGATTAATAATTCTTACACCAGTTAAATCAACATTTAATTTTTTTGCATCTTCTCGAATCTTGTTTTCATCTCCAAGAAGAATTACAGAACAGATGGATTCTTTTTGTAATTTCTCTGCTGCTCTTATGACTCGTTCGTCGTGTGCTTCTGGAAGAACAATGGTCTTTCTTCTTTGCTTTGCTTTTTCTTTGATTTGTTCAATTAACCCGCTCATCATCTTTCCTCATTTTTGTTTTTTCTATTGCAAAGTTAAGAAGAAAGTAAATTTTTATTCTTTTTTATTTTTTCTTCTGTGTTCTAAATAAAATTAATTTTCAAATTTTGCCTCACATTTTAATTGTCAACTTGAGTCCGTTGAATGTAGTCAGCAAGTCATTTCCGCATAAGCGAGAATCCACTTTCACTCTAAGCTTTTCAAAGATTGTCGCCCTAAGCCTGCCGCAGAGTGACAAGACGAAACGATCTCAAAACAATATCATACTTCTCCACCTAACAACAGCCCTTTGATGAGATAAACTCACCCTTATATTAAGTTACAACAAGGACATTATAATCAACTTAATCCCCAGTGACTCCTATCGAGTGAGCGATATTGAATAGCTTCGCTTATGTGATGTGGTTGGATTTTATCACTCCCTTCAAGATCAGCAATTGTTCTTGAAACTTTCAAAATTCTATCATAAGCACGAGCAGAAAGTCCAAGTTTTGTAATTGCATTTTTCAAAAGCTCTTCTCCGACAGAATCAATTACACAAAACTTCTTTACGAGTTTATTATTCATACTTGCATTGGAATAAATTCCGGGATAATCTTTAAATCTCTTCAACTGAATTTCACGAGCTCGAGTTACCCTTTCACGAATATCTTTAGAACTTTCTCCTTGATGCGAAGATAACAGCTCTTTAAACTTAACAGCAGGAACTTCAATGTGAATATCAATTCTATCCAGAAGCGGTCCTGAAATTTTTGCAAGATATTTTTGAATTTGTTGAAGTGTGCAGGTACACTCTTTTGTTGGATCAGTGTAATAACCGCAAGGGCAGGGATTCATCGCAGCAACTAACATAAAATTTGATGGAAACTCGAGGGTAAGTTTTGATCGACTGATCGTAACTTTTCTATCTTCAAGTGGTTGACGCAAAACTTCAAGAACATTTTTCTTAAATTCGGGCAGCTCATCCAGGAATAAAACTCCGTTATGAGCAAAGGATACTTCACCAGGTTTTGGGTAACTTCCACCACCAATTAATGCAACATCAGATGTTGTATGATGTGGATTTCGAAATGGGCGATTTGTAATGATTGGACTATCATGATTTAATAGTCCTGCAACCGAATGAATTCTTGTTGTTTCAAGAGCTTCATCAAAAGTTAGAACAGGAAGAATTGTTGGAAGTCGGCGGGCTAACATTGTTTTTCCTGAACCGGGAGGTCCAATCATTAAAATATTGTGAGCTCCAGCTGCAGCAACTTCAAGTGCTCGTTTTACATTTTCCTGTCCTTTGACTTCGGAAAAATCGATTGGATATTCAGTTGCTTTTTCAAAAATAGAACGAACATCTGTTTTAATTGGTGTTCGGGAGTCAATATCATTTAAAATCTCGATGCATTCATTTAAAGTATTTGCGGAATAAATATTCAATCCATCTACAATGCTTGCTTCCAATGCATTTTTTTCAGGAAGAATTACTCCCTTAAATCCATTCTGCTTTGCTCGAATACAAATTGGAAGAATTCCATGAACAGGTCTGAGAAATCCATCAAGGGAAAGTTCACCAAGAATTAAATAATCATGAAAATTATTCAGTTGAATTGACTCATTTGCTTGGAGGATGCTCAAAGCAATTGGAAGATCGTACAAACTTCCTTCTTTTTTGATATCAGCAGGTGCGAGGTTAATTGTGATTTTTTTGTTAGGGAATTGATAACCAGAATTTTTAATTGCTGCGATAACCCTTTCACGACTTTCTTTAACTGCATTATCGGGGAGACCAACGATCGCAAACCCGGGGACCTGACTTTCAATGTGCGTTTCAACTTCAACTATTATTGCATCGATTCCATAAGTTGCAGCTGAAAAAACTTTTGCAAACATAGAAATTCACCAATTTTTCGAAAATTAAAGAATCGAATTTGTAGATACAATATGTTTTCAAAATATTTTTATTGACGATTTCTTAACTTTGTCACAAAATTTTCTAACTAAGCGAGTTTAATTCAATGATACCTATCAAAGACGATATTCCATCTCGAAGCTATCCTGTTGTTACAGTAACTCTTATTGTTATTAATGTTATTGTCTTTTTTTATGAATTATCACTCGGTAAAAATCTGGAAGCATTCATTAGAACTTTTGGTGTAATTCCTGTTAAATATTTTTATTCAGGAATAAGATTAGAAGATGGCAGCGTAATTTTATTTTCACTTGAAGAAAGAATAATTCCTCTTTTCACTTCAATGTTTCTGCATGGAGGTTGGCTTCATCTTATCAGCAATATGCTTTATCTCTGGATCTTTGGCGATAATGTAGAAGATAGAATGGGACATTTTAGATACACTTTATTTTATGTTTTATGTGGACTTGCTGCTGCTGGTGCTCACATCATCACAAATTCAGAATCAGATATACCAACCATCGGTGCAAGTGGTGCAATAGCTGGCGTGCTTGGTGCTTATCTGATGCTTTATCCTTTTGCAAGAGTTGTAGTAGTGATTCCAATTTTATTTTTCTGGGATGTAATAAAACTCCCTGCATTAATTGTTCTCGGTTTCTGGTTTGTAACTCAAATCTTTCAGGGTACTCTGGCACTTGCTATCGAAACAACTGCCACAGGTGGAGTTGCCTGGTGGGCTCACATAGGTGGATTTGTTTTTGGTATGATTGCAGTAAATATTTTTAAGAAAAAAAGTAGAAGACCAACCTATAGAGATTTATGGTGGGAGAGTTGAAGCAATTCGGGTTGTATTTTTAATCTAATCAAACCAGATACTGCATCAGGTAATATTTAGTATTTAATTCTTCTCCAGTTGCAATTTTAATTACATCTTTCCAGTGCAAAGAAGAACCATATCTAAAAAGATTTTGAATTAGATATTCGCCAATTTCTTTTTTATTAATCAATACATCATTCCAGAGATCGTTTGTGCCTAAAATGTTTTTGTGGATATAATTATTTAATTGAGATGAAAATACTTCTCCAAGAAGATAATTATGATAATATACAGGAGAAGTCGCAATGTGAATTTTTGTGGCCCAGTCTGGTTTGTTTCTCTTCTCTGGTTTATTGACTGAAAGATAATTGTTATGCAATTCCCACCAGAGTGAATTCAAATCTTGTTCAGGATTTTCATAGAGTGCTTTTTCAAATCTATACATCACAAAGACCCATCGAGCAAAAATAATTTGATTCATTTTTGTGAATTGAATCGCCGCATTTTTAATTTCATCAATTTCATCTTCAGTCAGATTAAAAATCTCTTTAATCCAGATTGGATGAACAGCAAGTTTTCCAAAAAGCTGTGCAATTGCTTCAGTGACGAAAATATGAGCAGCATCTCTTAAAACGAAAGGTAATTTCGAATCAATATTTTTATCATAAACAGCGTGACCGTATTCATGAAGGAGTGTTCCCATCCAATCAACATTTGATTTAACATTACACAAAACTCTAACATCTTTCGAACGATCAATACTTATGCAGAAAGCATGTTGATTTTTTCCAGGTTTTTCGAACAAATCACTCTTTTCAATTAAATCATCTATTTCAAGTCCAATGCTTTTGTAATAATTTTTTGTGATCTCGACAAGATTACTGCTCTCATAGAACTTATCGAAATTCAAAAGATAAATTGGTGGTGCTTCCTGAAAAAATCTTTGTTGATAATGCCAGATCATTAATTCGTCTTCGTTTATCTTATATCTTTGTGATAAATCTTTATCAATCTTTCTTTTAATCTCAGCAAATTTTTCATCAGTGTTCTTTTCGAGATCGTTAAATGTTTTATCGAGCTCATCTTCGTTGAGCTCCGAAAGGAGGATGCTCATTTCGTGATAATTTTTATAGCCCAAACTTCTTGCCTGCTCATTTCTAAGTCTTACCAGATTTTTCAAATCATCGACGATCAAATCGCCAATCTCTTTACTTGCCTCCCAAGTTTGTTTCAGGACTTTTGAATCAAGTTCTTCTTTTAATATTTGATTTACATCATTATCTGTTAAAGCTTTTCCATTAAGTTTTGCTCTAAAAGTTGCAAAAACATTTTCAATTTTATTTTGAAGGTTGGTTATCTCTTCAATTTTTGCCCAGTCATATTGATTTGGGAGGAATTCATTGTAAAGAATTTTTATTTGTCTTTTAGTCAGTGGATCAAAGTCGTCAACTCTGGAATAAAGTTTTTTTATTTCATCGAAATAGTTTTTATCTCGAAAGAGCTTTATCATTTCCAGTTGATATTTAGTAACCTCGTTCCACCCTTCCTCAGTCCCCTCAATTGAGGCATTCCAGTAAGCTAACGAACTTTTGATATAAAGATTACGAAATTTCTCTTCGAACTCTTGTAAAAATTTAATTTGATTGTAAGTCATTTTGTTTAAATTCCAGATTAACAAAGCAAGATAAAATTGAAAATTAATTTCTACAAGTGAGAATGCTGTCAGTATTTTCAGAAATCACATCATGGACTAAAACGAATTAGTCTATGGTTGTGAGACGCTCAGCCTGACATTGTAATTGTCATTCTTAGCCTGTCGATTGTAGTCATCCTGTAATTCCTGCGTAAGCGAGAATCCAATTTCACTCTGAGAGTGTGGAGATAGAGGTGACTTTTTATCACCCTGTGTCAGTCGAATGTTGTCGCTCTGTCATTCCCGCGCAAGCGGGAATCCATTTTCACCCTGAGCAGGTCAAAGGATGACAGGACGAAATGAACTCAATAATGTCATGCTTTATCAAGCTCAGCATAACATTTAAGTTGTCAGGCTTCTTTGCTTTAGTCTGATCCATAATAAAGAGTGCTTCATTAAATATTACAAACATTGACAATCTTGAATTTCACTTTTGATCTTTATACAAAATCATTTGCATCTCAGCAGCAATACTCAAAGCAATTTCTTGTGGAGTTTCACCACCAATATCAAGCCCAATAGGTGAATGCAAATTTGATATGTCAACATCTCCAAAAACTTCTTTAACTTGATTTTTCAATTTCTGAGCTTTCGTCTTTGATGCAATCACTCCAATGTATTTCACTTTTAAATTTCGAGCGTAAATTTGTTCAAGTACATCAAAATCGTGACTGTGACCGTGAGTCATTATAATTATAAATGCATCCTCAGGCGGATTAAATTTGTATGCGTAATCAGAGTAATCGGACAAAACGATTTCGTCTGCAAAAGGATTGATTTCTCTATTAGCAAATTCAGGACGATTATCAATTAAGATTTTATGAAAGTTTAATAGACTTAATTGTTTGAGCAATGCCTGACCAACATGACCACCACCAAAGACATAAACAATTGGTTTGATACCAAACACTTCATATAAAATCCAGCAACGACCACTGCAACTCATACTGAGAACTTTTGCTTCTTCTTTATCCATAACAGCATCAGCTGAGAGCAGATATTCTACCACTCCATTTTCTCTTGATTTCATTCTTCTCATTGCCTCGAAGATTGCTTCTCTTTCAATTTCACCGCCGCCAACCGTTCCAAAAGTTTTATTTTTATCTTCAACAATCATTCTAAATCCCACTTTACCTGGAGTAGAGCCTTCTGTCTTTACAATTGTTGTAAGAACAAAAGGTTTATTTTGATTGACTAACTCAGCAATTTTTTCGAAAATGTTCATAATTCAATTTCCTCCCAAGAGCTTGTTATAATCTTCAATTGTATCAATATCTTGATGAATTTCAGGATAAGAACATTCCCAGATTTTTTGAATAATTTGATGTTTAGTCTTCAAAATTCTAAGATTCGAGTCAATAGGTTCAACTAAAATCAAATTAACTATTTTCTTATTGATGATAATTGGATGTCCCAATCTGCCCTGATAGGATGGTTGTAACCAATCAATTCTCTCATCAATTTGAGAAGCAAATTCGTCATAAAATTTTTGCGGCAAACCAGGTTGATCAACCTGATGAATTAAAACATAATTTGAATTTCTAAATTGTTTTAAACCACTTTGAATTGAACTAAACATTCCTTTCTCAAAATTCTCATTTATCTCAATAAAAATTTTTTCTTGATGATCACTATAAATTTTCTCATTTACAATCGAGGTGAAAATTTGTTTAGACTGATAACCCAGAACAATCACAATTTTATTACATAAAGGTAAAAGTTTTTCAAGTATGTTTGCGATAAATGATTTCCCATTGAATTTCAATAAGGCTTTAGGTTCACCAATTCGACCTGACTTTCCAGCTGAGAGAATAATTGCATCTAAGTTATTTTGCATTTAACTCATCAAGCAGTTGTTGATATGTTTTTGGTTCAATTTTTTCATTCCACTTTAATAATGAATTAATATCCTTCAATCCATTGCCTGTAAACATTACTAAGTGTTTTTCTTTTTCTTCAATCAATCCAGATAAAATTGATTTTTTAAAACCTGCAAATGCTGCTGCTGAAGAGGGCTCAATAAAAATTCCATACTTTTGAATCACTTCTTTTTGAGCGTTCAAAATTTCTTCATCATCAACTTCAATTGCGAATCCAGATGAGCTATTTATTGCTTCGTAAGCCATATACAAATTTCTTGGAGCTGCGGCACAAATACTGTCGGCGATTGTTTCTGCTGGTTGCAATTCGAATTTTTTCGTTTGAAAATATCTCACAATCGCATTACTTCCGGAGGATTGAACAGCAATCAATCGAGGCAGTTTTTCAATCAATCCAAGTTCAAGTAATTCATAAAAACCTTTATACATTCCGCCAACTATCACACCATCACCAGCAGGAATAAAAATATTTTCTGGAATTTTTCCTTTGAAGGAGATGAAAATATCGTAAGCAGCTGACTTTTTTCCTTCAATTGTCAATGGATTATAAGCAGTATTTCTATTAAACCATTTTTTCTTTGATGAAACTTCAAGGCACAAATCGAAAGCATCGTCATAAGTTCCATCGATAATAAAAAGATTTGCACCATAAGATTGAATTTGAATTCTTTTTGATTCAGGAATTGTCTTCGGAACAAAAATATTTGCATTCAGACCGAGTCGTGCACAAATGCCAGCAATAGAGGAACCAGCATTTCCAGTCGATGCAGCAGAAATTTTTTTTAATCCAAGTTGAATTGCTTTCAATGCAATCAATATGCTTGCTCTGTCCTTATAAGAAAAAGTTGGGTTTCTTGTATCATCAAAAGCATAAAGATCAAAGTTTTCGAATTTCAATTTCATTAATGGGTTTGTCGTGAGAGTTAGTGATTTCAATAATTTTTCATCAATCTCTGGAAATACATTTTCCTTTTCGTTAAAATCCAGAGGAATTATTTCAGGGAAATTCCAGATTGATCCAGGAAATGAATTCAAGAGTTTAGTTTTGATGTTAGATTTTTTTATCTCGTCGTAGTCATATTTAATTCTCAAAACCCCTTCGAGTGGTTTATTTCTTTCTGCTCTTCCGCAACCAGGACAAAGGTAGATCAAATTTTCTTCAATGAAATTTCTGGAATATTCTTTTTTACAGGTTGGACAAAAATAGAAGTATTTACTCATTGCTTCGCTCTTTTATATTAAAAATTATTTCATAGTAATATTATGAATCTGTCACCTTGAGCGTGTCGAAGGGTGACAGGACGAAACACTATTAAAAATGTCATGCTTCTCCGCAAGAGGCAAATCAGTCTCTGGATGCTAAGAGCTCAATTTGACAAAAAACTTTTACGATATTTCATCACCAAAAAACCTCTCAGGGAAGATATTCCCTCGATTTAAAATCAAATTCGGATCAAACGCTTTTTTGATTTCAAACATCTGTCTTAAAACATTTTCAGGATACATCAATTCAAAATACTGACGTTTCAATTTACCGATTCCGTGTTCAGCTGAGATTGTTCCACCAAACTCTACCGCCTTCTTACAAAACTCACGATAAAGTTCTATTGCAAGTTCATTTTGAGGTTTATCTTTTGGAAGCATATTAAAATGAAGATGATCATTACCAATATGTCCGTAACCGACATAATCAATTGAATTTGTTTGACAACTTTCGCAACAAAAATTATAAAACTCTTTGAATTGAACTGAAGGAACTGCAATGTCTGTTCCTACTTTCTTTAAATCGTTCCTTGATATGTATTCATTTACAAGTGCGGAAATTGAGTGCCGAAACTCTTTAATATCATTAATTTCCTTTTCATTAAAAGCGAACCAGATATCCTCAAGATTGCCATTGCATTCAGAAATCAAATTCGAAAGTTGATCTATTATTTTGTCTTTATTCTCATCATAAATTTCCTGCTCATACCAGATTGCAAATTTTTTATCTTTTACATTAGGAAATTTTTGAGATAAAAATTCCAATGCTCTATTATCAAAAAATTCAAGTGCTCTTGGAGTGAGCATTTTATACTTTTCATCTTTTGCGCTTTTTCGTGATTGTTTCACAAACTCATAAGCATCATCAAAGCTATCAAAAAAAATAACCAATGAAATTAAATCAGCTGGTTGATCCAACAAATTCAATTCTGCTTCGACAATTACTCCGAGTGTGCCTTCAGAACCAATGAACAAATCGATTAAGTCCATATTTCTTTCGATGAAATAACCAGCAGCATTTTTAACTTTTGGAATTGAGATCTCAGGAAGTTTGAAAGAATACTTTGTTCCCGATGGAGTTGTAAAATCTAACTCAAAATTTTTAGCTTTAATCTCTTTCCTTCTGATATTAAAAATCTCGCCGTTATGAAAAACAATCACAAGAGAATTAATCCAATTGCGAGTGGAACCGTATTTCAGTGTCCTTGCACCCGATGCGTTGGTTGCAATTGTTCCACCAATCGAACAATTTTTTTCAGTTGGATCTGGCGGATAAAATAATCTGTAATCTTTCAAAAATTCCTGAAGCTCTTTCAGTGTAACAAATGCTTGAACTTTTATTGACTTGTCTTCTGCATCCAATGAGACAATCTGATTGAACTTTTCAAGCGAAATAACAATCCCCCCGGAAGGAACTCTTCCTCCGACAAGTCCTGTTCCTGCACCAGAAATTGTAACTGGAATTTTTGCACTATCAGTTTTTTTTATAAGCTGAGAAAGTTCATCAATATTTTCAGGGATATAGACTCCATCACAACCGATACTTTTGTAGTTCGAAGCGTCAGTAAGATAATTTTGGATTGTCTCTTTATCTGTTTTTACTATCATATTGAATTCATAAATTATTTTGTTCAAATTCAAATTAAAAAACTTAGACTAAAGATGATGAGAAAAATTTTTGTTATAATCTTATTTGCTTTATTTAATAAAATGATTGCTCAGCCATTTTTTATTTACACAGATTCACTATCAAAAAAGAACTGGCATACCAATCATTCCTGGAATACTGAAATCAATCTAAAAAATCAATCACAGAAATTTAGTGGTCTAAATTCTATTTCGATTAAATATCAAAATGCATACGCTGGATTTGTTCTGTTTCTTGCAAATCTAAATACATCGGGTTATGATTCGCTTGTATTCTGGATTAATGGCGGAACAGGCAGTGATCAATCTTTCTGGATTAAAGTTTCTACTGACGGCAAAAACTTTTCTGATGGAAAATCCTCAACCGATTATGTTCAGGTTGAAGCGAATAAGTGGAAACAAGTCAAAATTCCGCTTCATGATATTCTTGATGGAAATTTTTATATCGTTTCAATTTTATTTCAGGAAAATAAAAATCAATCACAACCAGAATTTTTTATTGATGAAATTTATCTCACTTCAATCTCAGGTAATCCCAAAATTTTAGAAACAACTTTAAGCAGTTATAATTTTTATCCTGGTGATGAAATTTCAATTAACGCAAAAGTCTATGACGAAGATGGATTAACCGATATCAAATCAGTTGAAGTTGATTTTAACTCAATTTTAAACGAATTAAAATTTAAACTCTTTGATGATGGTTCCCACGATGATTATGATGCTAACGATGGAATTTTTGGAAATAAAATTAGAATTCCATCCAATTCGTCAACTGGAGAAAGAATAATTAACATTATCGCAGAAGATAATTCCGGCAAAAAGGCATATCAAGAAATTTGGTTAGGCGTTTTGGTTTTTGATTCGATTTCAATTCCAACAAAAATGCCGAAATATCTTTCGATTGGCACTGGCACAACAACCTCAAATCTTTCCTGGCAAACAAACAATGGAAATGATTGCTGGGATTTAGGTTATCAATATATTACCTGGGGTTGGTGGAATTGGTACGGCGAGTTTGTCAAAAGGTTCTGTGATGATGCTCATCGTCGTGGATATATTCCCGTTATTCCAATTTATATGTTTCAAACCGCCCCAAGCGATTACGGCTGCTCTGGTAGTGAATACGACAAAATTTATTGTGCGATTAATAATCCATCAATTATGAACGAATTCTGGAATCGCTTCATTCAGATGTGTTATGAAGCAAATCGAAGTTTGACCTCAAAAGTAATTTTTCATATTGAACCTGATATGCTCGGTTACTTGCAACAAAGAGCAATTAAAGAGAATAAAGAGCCATCTCAAATTTCTGCTTTTGTAAATGATTCGCGCTATCCAAATAATCTTGTCGGAATGCATCAGAGAATGATAGACATCGTTCGTGAGCATTGCCCGCAAAAAGGAATGATTGCATTTCATGCATCACTGTGGGGAAATATTATCAGTTTGAAAGACAATGAAGAAAAAGTTCTCGACATCGAAAATCTTGCAAGAAACAC
Organism: Ignavibacteria bacterium; assembly: GCA_049699815.1. Lineage (GTDB taxonomy): Bacteria > Bacteroidota > Ignavibacteria > Ch128b > Ch128b > Ch128b. Next base: position 21,646 of record JBNAWO010000008.1, read on the forward strand.
AGCAAACTTTCTATTAAAACTAAGTCCTGATTTCGATTTGATATTTACGGATTGGTCAGATAGAGACGCTGGTTATGACGGGATATGGTGGGATAAGAGAAACATTTCTCTGCCAAATTTTGCAAGAGTTCTAATGTTTACAAATTATCTTTCTGTTTTTACAAAGAAAAAAATTGTTCTATGGCAAATTCCAATTGGGAATGAAATGCTTCCTAATATAGAAAATCAATTCGCAGATAATCGTTTGGATTATATATTTGATTATCCTTTAGATATTGCAAAATCAGGTATCATCTCTCTTCTCTTTGGAGCTGGAATTCCTAAAATGACAACTCAATTTACTGATGGCGGACACTTGAAGTCACGAGCACTTCAATACTGTCAGAATGGAAAAATTGATTTGATTAATCTCACAAGAAGGGACACAACCTTAACCACACAAAATCAAGAATTACTCTTCTATCAAAATTATCCAAATCCTTTTTCAAGTTACACCTACATCCGTTTTTATCTTCCCGAATTTTATGACGAAACAAATCAATTAGTCACATTTGGAAATGTAAAAATTAAAATTTTCAACATACTTGGTCAGGAAGTCGGCATGTTAATTGATGAGATTAAAACCTCAGGTCAATATGAGATAAAATTCTCTCCAACAAAATTTAATCTGGCTGTCGGAATTTATTTCTTGAAATTGGAATATGGAAAGTTTAATAAAATGATCAAGGTGATTTATTTGAAGTGAGATGAAAAAATAATTGTTTCTGATAAAAAACTTTCTTAAACAGATATTGTATCAATTAATAAGAAGTAAAAATTTATAGACATTTAGAGTTTTTAATAATCTCGATTAATCTCGCCAAGAATCTCTTTTAACCACTTCAATGATTTTAAAATAAATCCTGGTCCATGATGAGCAAAGAAATCGTAAATTCCAGGAGTAATAAAAAGTCGATCATATTTTAATGCCTCAATTTCGCCAAATCGTTCAGTCAAATTATCTTTTATTATTTCCCTATCTCGATTTTTTGTAAACATTTTGGGCTCATAAATTATAATATCAGGATTGAGTTCGGCGACTTTTTTATCTTCAGGAGTAAGCCATTCACAACTTTCATTTTGGAATATGTTTTTACCGCCAATGAAATTAATTCCATCAGTAATATAACTGAAAGCCCCGAATGAAACCGGTCCGCCTAAATCAATTTCGATATAAATTCTATTAAGCTTGAAATTATTTTTTGTCCTGAGATTAATCAATTCTTCAAACAATTGATCCTCAAGATTTCTTGCTTCATCATAATAACCTGCAACTATACCAACTTCAACAGAATTTGCAATTAACTCTGCCAGGGTTGGTGGAAGCCTTAAAGGATAAACAGGATATTTATCTTTGAGATTTTTAATCAATTCAAGTTGATAGCCTGTTGTTGTAAAAATAATGTCGGGATTTATTTGATCAATAACTTTTTCTTTAAATGAATTGTAAGAACCAACAATGATTTTTTGCCTTGCTTCTTCGGGGTGGACACAATAGACACTAACGCCTTTTACCAATTCTCCAAGTCCCATTAAAAACAAACTTTCGGTAATTGCAGGACTAAAACTTATAATTCTTTCACATTTTTCAGGAAGGATTAATTGTTTCTGAAGGATTTCGTTGTAGATTTTTCGATCTGGCAAGATTTTTAACTCAGTTAATTTTCGATTTTCAAACTATCTTTCAATCTCTTGATTTCATCACGAATTGCAGCCGCACGTTCAAATTCTAAATCTTTTGCCGCGTTATGCATCTCAACAGTCAACTGTTCAATTAATTCTTTTTTCTGTTCAGGAGTCAAATGTTTAATAATAGGCTGAAGTGCGACTGTAAACCCAGTTTTCTTCCTGCCGTAATCTTCTCGGCCTTTTCTAACATCAGCAACTGTTGTAGTTGAAAGAATTTCCTCGGTAGTTTTGTAGATTGTTTTTGGAGTAATTCCATGCTTTTCGTTGTATTCAATCTGTTTCTTTCTTCGACGCTCAGTTTCTTCAATAACCTTTCGCATCGATACAGTAATTTTATCTGCGTACATAATCACAAGTCCATTAACATTACGTGCAGTTCTTCCAGCAATTTGAAGCAAAGATTTTTCACTTCTTAAAAATCCTTCTTTATCAGCATCGATAATTGCAACAAGAGAGACTTCCGGAAGATCAAGTCCTTCCCTTAGAAGATTTACACCGACCAAGACATCAAAATCACCAAGTCGTAAATCACGCAAAATTTCCACTCGCTCGAGTGAATCAATATCTGAATGAATATATCTAACTCGCACACCGAGTTTATCAAAATAATCAGTTAAATCTTCAGCCATTTTCTTTGTAAGTGTTGTAACTAAAACTCTTTCTTTTCTTGCAGCTCGAATTCTGACTTCATTGAGTAAATCATCAATTTGATTTTTTACTGGTCTAACAGAAATTGGCGGATCAAGCAATCCAGTTGGTCTGATAACTTGCTCAACAACGACACCTTTACACTTTTCAAGTTCATAATCACCTGGAGTCGCACTAACAAAAATTACCTGATTAATTTTTTCTTCGAACTCTTCAAATTTCATTGGACGATTATCGAGTGCCGATGGCAAACGGAAACCATGCTCAACAAGAGTTTCTTTTCTTGATCTATCGCCATTATACATTCCACGAATTTGTGGAATAGTTACATGCGATTCATCGATGACTAAAAGATAATCTTCTGGGAAATAATCAAACAATGTATAAGGTCTTGAACCAGGTGGTCTTCCATCAAGATGACGACTGTAATTTTCAATTCCAGAGCAATAACCAAGTTCTTTCATCATCTCGATATCGAACTTCGTTCGTTGTTCAAGTCTTTGTGCTTCAAGAAATTTTCCCTGACTTCGCAATTCGTGCAATCTTAGCTCCAGTTCCTTTTCAATTGATTTAATTGCTTTCCGAATTTGATCTTTCGGAGTTACGAAATACTTAGCAGGATAGATTACATAAGAATTAACTTTTTCAATTACATTACCAGTGAATGGATCAATAATTTTCAGAGATTCAATTTCATCACCCCAGAACTCAATTCGAATAGCCTGATCATCAAGAAAAGCTGGAATTAAATCGATTGTTTCTCCTCTAACTCGAAAAGTTCCCCTTGTAAATTCAACATCATTTCTTGTGTAAAAGATATCGACAAGTTTTTTAAGCAATTCTTTTCGATTAATACGTAGTCCTTGTTTGAGCACAATAACCTGACTGGCATATTCATGCGGTGCACCGATTCCATAAATTGCACTTACAGAAGCAACAATTATTACATCTCGCCTTCCTTCAATTAAGGCTGTTGTTGCTTTCAATCGTAATCGATCAATTTCATCATTAATTGAAAAATCTTTTTCAATGTATGTATCGGTTGCAACAACATAAGCTTCTGGTTGATAGTAATCATAATAACTTATAAAGAATTCAACCGCATTTTCGGGAAAGAAAGATTTGAACTCGCCGTAAAGTTGAGCTGCTAATGTTTTATTATGAGAAAGTACAAGTGTTGGTTTATTGACCTGAGCAATAACATGAGAAATTGTAAAAGTTTTTCCGCTTCCTGTTACTCCTAAAAGCGTTTGAAATTTTTCTCCTCTTTTTATTCCTTCTACAAGTTGTTTAATTGCTTCAGGTTGATCGCCAGTCGGTTTAAGATTTGTAACTAATTTGAATTTTTCCATAATTGATATGAATTAAAATTTTTTCAAAACTTAATTTCTAAAACCGTTTAATATATTACAAACCACTTTTGAAAATATTTACTCATTACCTCTAATAAAAGATCCGTTTAGGTGAATAATGTAATTCTCTAAATATAGCTACTATATTAATTTGTTTTTAATGCTTTTTCAAAGTAGCGCAAATCTTTTATAAAATATTTTGTCCAGTTTTTTAAATAAAAAGCTGGACATTTTAAAGTAAGATTTTTATCGAATGTTCAATCGAATTTTATTCCCCTTATTTTAATTCTGACACAGAATCGAAATTTTATCTTTGAATTCAGAATATTGAATTGACAAATTCTTAATGGAGAATAAATTACTAAACCTTAGAGATGAATTTGAAATTCTCTTCTCTACTGAACATCTCTAAAAAATGACGCAAGTCAAAAACTCAATGAACTTATTTTTATGTAAATTGATTTTATAAATCATCTTTTCTAATTTGAATTTGAAAATGATGAAAAATATTTGCGCACTTTCGAATTCACTCAAAAATTCTCACCATAATTTTCCTCTCTCACAAAAGTTTAAACACAAGGAAGGAGATTTTTAATGGGCTGGTTTCTAAAGACTTTTAATTATTCGGTCGGTAAGAAACTGCTTATGGCTCTTACCGGTTTCTTTCTAATATTATTTCTATTCATTCATCTATTCGGAAATACATTTTTATACTTTGGTCCCGATGCATTTAATGGTTATGTTCACATTTTGAACGAAACTGATTTAGTATATATAATTAGATTTATAGAATTAATCCTTATCCTCGGATTTGGCTTTCACATCTGGGATGGAATTCGCCTCTGGTGGCAGAATCGAAAAGCTCGCCCTGTTAAATATTACATCAAAGCTACTGATCCAAAATCCACCTGGACTTCTCGCAATATGATCTACTCTGCTTTGATAATTCTGGTGTTTCTTGTAATTCACCTGCGAAATTTCTGGTATGAATTCAAATACGGACCAAGAACTGAAAACATTACAGATTATGATATTGTCGTCAAAACTTTTCAAGATCCAGTTTATATGATTATATATGTTATCTCGATGATCTTTCTATTTTTACATTTACATCATGGTTTTCAAAGTGCATTTCAAACCCTTGGTCTTAATCATAAAAAATATACTCCTTTTATAGTATGGCTTGGAAGATTTATTGCTCTGTTTTTATCAATTGGATTTGCTTCATTCCCAATTTATTTCTTCTTTTTTTATGGAGGTAATTGACTATGGCATTAGAATCTAAAATCCCTGCTGGTCCAATTCAGGAAAAATGGACAAACCATAAATTCAATCTCAAACTGGTTAGTCCTGCCAATAAAAGAAAATTTGACATAATAGTTGTAGGTACCGGTCTCGCTGGTGCATCAGCCGCTGCATCGCTTGCTGAACTTGGATATAATGTAATCGTTCTTACTTTTCATGATTCATCTCGAAGAGCACATAGTATAGCAGCTCAGGGTGGAATAAATGCAGCAAAAAACTATCCTAATGATAACGACAGCATTTACAGATTATTCTATGATACATTGAAAGGCGGTGACTACAGAGCAAGAGAAGCAAATGTATACCGTCTTGCAGAAGTAAGTAATAACATTATTGATCAATGTGTGGCTCAAGGAGTTCCTTTCGCACGGGAATATGGTGGGTTGTTAGATAATCGTTCCTTCGGCGGAGCTCAATTATCAAGAACATTTTATGCAAGAGGTCAAACCGGTCAACAACTACTACTTGGAGCTTATAGCGCTTTAAGTCGACAGGTTGGACTTGGAAAAATAAAACTTTACACTCGTCGCGAAATGCTTGGACTGGTTGTAATTGATGGAATGGCTCGTGGAGTAATTGCAAGAAATTTGGTTACCGGTGAAATGGAAAGATTTGCAGGTCATGCTGTTGTTCTAGCAACTGGTGGTTACTCGAGAGTCTTTTACCTTTCAACAAACGCAATGAATTGTAATGCAACAGCAATCTGGCGTGCTCATAAAAAAGGTGCATTCTTCGGAAATCCCTGCTTCACTCAAATCCATCCGACGAGTCTTCCACTTCATCACGAACAACAATCAAAACTTACATTAATGAGTGAAAGTTTGAGAAATGATGGTCGTGTATGGGTTCCGAAGAAAAAAGGTGACAAACGTCCGCCGAATGAAATTCCTGAAGAAGAACGGGATTACTACCTTGAAAGAATGTATCCATCATATGGAAATTTAACTCCAAGGGATATTGCATCACGAGCAGCAAAAAGAATGTGCGATGAAGGTTATGGTGTCGGCGAAACAGGTCAAGCAGTCTATTTAGATTTTTCTGACTCGATTAAAAGACTTGGCAAAAAAGTAATTGAAGAAAGATATGGAAATCTATTCCAGATGTATGAAATGATTATTGGTGATAATCCTTACGAAGTTCCAATGAAAATATATCCAGCTCCTCACTACACAATGGGCGGGTTGTGGGTTGATTACAATTTGATGAGTACAATCCCCGGACTTTATGTAATTGGTGAAGCAAACTTCTCTGATCACGGTGCGAATCGCTTGGGTGCAAGTGCTTTAATGCAAGGTCTGGCAGATGGTTATTTCATCCTCCCATACACAATTGGAGACTATCTCGCATCACACAAATTTATTCCTGTTAAAACTGACCACGAAGAATTCGAGAAAGAGGAAAAAGCTCAAAAAGACTTGGTTAAAAAATTAATGTCAATAAATGGTAATAGAACTGTTGATGATATTCATCGAGAACTCGGTAAAATTATGTGGGATTATGTTGGTATGTCCCGCAATGAACAAGGCTTGAAGAAAGCGATTCAAATGATCAGAGATTTAAGAGAAGAATTCTGGAGAAATGTAAAAATCCCTGGTAACGATATGGATCTCAATCAAACTCTTGAAAGAGCTGGACGCGTTGCTGATTTCCTTGAACTCGGTGAACTAATGGCTATTGATGCATTGCATAGAAACGAATCTTGCGGCGGACATTTCAGAGAAGAATATCAAACTGAAGAAGGTGAAGCAAAACGAGATGATGAAAATTACGCTTATGTTGCTGCGTGGGAATACAAGGATTTAGGTAACTGGGAGCTTCATAAAGAACCTCTTGTATTTGAATATGTCAAACCATCCACAAGGAGTTATAAGTAATGAGCAGCGGAAAATTAAGTTTGACTTTGAAAGTCTGGCGTCAAGCTGGACCCAACGCAAAAGGTGAATTTGTAACTTATTATGCAAAAAACATTTCACCTGACGCATCTTTCCTGGAAATGCTGGATATTGTCAACGAAGAATTAGAAGCAAAAGGTGAAGAACCAATTGCATACGAACACGATTGTCGTGAAGGAATTTGTGGAACTTGTGGAATGGTGATTAATGGTAGACCACATGGACCACTTCAAGGAATTACAACCTGTCAACTCCATATGCGGCACTTTAAAGATGGTGATGTAATTTATATCGAGCCTTTTAGAGCTAAAGCTTTTCCAATTATAAAAGATTTGATTGTTGATAGATCTGCGTTTGATAAGATTATCCAGGCTGGAGGGTTCATTTCTGTTAATACCGGAAGTGCACCCGAGGCAAATTCAATTCCTGTAAAAAAAGAAAATGCTGAACTTGCAATGGACGCAGCCGCCTGCATCGGTTGTGGAGCTTGTGTCGCTGCCTGTCCTAATGCATCGGCAATGCTTTTTGTAAGTGCAAAAGTTTCACACCTCGCTCTGCTTCCTCAAGGTTTACCTGAAAGAGAAATTCGTGTTCAGAAAATGGTTGCAAAAATGGATGAACTCGGATTTGGTAATTGTTCAAATGTTGGAGCCTGTGAAGCTGAATGTCCAAAAGAAATTAAGATTACTAATATCGCAAGATTAAATAGAGAATTTTACAGAGCAAGATTTTTATCAAATATTGAAGACTGAATCCAATATATAGCAACTAAAAAAGCCATCCCCAAAGGATGGCTTTTTTTATTGGAATATCTCTCACTAAAAAAGTTAAATACTTCATTTGACAATACAATTTAGCTCACTAACTTTTTTATATTGCATCAAAACTTATAGGTAAAAGATGAAAAATAGAATTACGACTTGTTTAATCGCTCTTCTAATCATTTTGAATCAGCTATACTCTCAAAATGTGAAGGTCGAGGATTATCAAGTCCCGATAAGTCGTGCAAAACTCTTACGAATGAACGGCTTCTGGAACTGGAATCAAATTGGAGATTCTGTTACTAATAATGCAGCAGCTGCAAATTTAATTTACAGACAATTTTATTCATCACTTCCATTTGCCTGGTTTTTTGATGTTGATTTGAACGGAGGGAAAAATTTTGCCAAATATCAGCATTCAGTTAAAATTTCTTCAAGTGCTAGAAAATACATCTGGGATGAAAGAGATTATTTCGCTTTTGCAGGATTAGATTTGCAACATCAAGACTATTATAAACAGATTGCATCCAATCTAACTTTAGGAGCTGGTTACGGCCGATACATTGATGCAACTGCTTTAGCTAAAGCTGTTAGAATTGAAGAACATTTATTAAAAGAAAAAATTATTACAGATCATCTACCAAAAGAAACTATGATTAAAATTGCTAACATAATTGACAGAAAGGCTGAGTATATAAATATTTATGGTGAGACTTACGAGAATTTCTGGCTTTTCGATATTGAAAATGAAATTAGAGCTTCGGGAAAATTAATCGGCAATCATGTGGGTGCAATTGGTATTCTTAGAATGCGTCAGGTTCTATTTAACATAAACGAAAAAGTTAATAATAGATATTTTGGCTACGATTTTAATGTAGGTTCAAAATTTGTTCTCAGCACATATGATAAGTCAAATGTTGGTTCACCAAATTTGAGTATTTCGGGAAGATATAGTTATCCACTTGGATGGAGATTTCAAATAAATGGGTCTTTTGAAACTTTTACTCCAATGGATTCGATGTTCTTTCGTAAGGTTACTAGTAATTTGAGTATTGATTTTATATATGAGCTAAGTAATCGAATTAATTTCGTTGCCAATTATCTTCTAGTCTCTAAAAAATCTTATCAACAATCAAAAGTCACAATTGATCATGTATTCCAAACTTCATTTCTTTATTATCTCGAGAATGAACTTTACTTTGGTTTAACAACATCAATCCAAAAACTTGGAAATGAAAAACCCAGGTTTGGCCTGGCTATGACATTTCAGTATAATTTATTCTAAGTTTTCTTAGTTAAGCAGATTGTTTTTTAGCTTTAAATTTTATTAAAGTAATTTCCGGAAGTGAATGATATCGAATTGGCATTGTTGACATTCCAAGTCCACCATTTACAATCATTAGTAAACCATCTAACCAAAAATCTCCGTGAATAAACTTAGTTTCAAACATAACCGGAGTAATTTTTTTGAATGGGAAAATAAAATTAACCTGCCCGCCGTGTGTGTGTCCTGCCAGATAAATATTATAACCATATATTGCGGCTTTTTTTGCAATGTATTCATCAGGTTGATGAGCAACTAAAATTTTTAAATCTGCTTCTGGATTTGAACTTGCAAGACTGTCAAAAATAATTTCATCGAATGATTTAATGTAAGTATTAGACAAAAATGTAATCTTTACAAGACTTTCATTTACATAAAGAAGAACATTTCCATTATCAATCATATTGACATTATTTACCTTAAGAGCCGATTTTACCGAGTCAAGACTTCTAAAATACATTTTCTTAAAAGCAGAAAAATCGTGATCACCAATTGCAGAATAAACACCATAATTTGATTTAATTTTTCCAGCTAACGAAGCAACAATAGGGATGTAATTACTATCATCACCAGAAATAAAATCTCCACCAGCTAAAACAATATCAGCTTTCAATTCATTTATTTTGTTGATATAATTCTGCACTCGTTCCACTCTGTTAAATCTATCAAGTTGAATATCAGAAAAGAAAGCAACTTTAAAATCATTAAGATCATTCTTCGAAGTATTTAAATAGTAAACCTTTTCATCAACTCGAACATTTTTAAAATCATAATAAGCTCTCAATGGAACATAGGCAACAAAAAAAATGGAAAGAAGAATCAAATATCTCCATAAATAAATCTTAAATCGTTCATAAATAGGACGGTTAATCTTTTTTATAAAAACAAAAATTAAATGTATCGGAGAAAACAGAAGTATAATTTGAACCATTATAAGAATTACAAACCAGGATGGTATTCTTAATATATAGTCAATTAGAAAACCCTTTGGGATTTCAAAATCAGTTCGTGGATAAATAGCTGTATAAACACTGACAAGTGATTGAAAAACCGGGAATAAATTAATATAAATCAGAACAAATAAAATAATTTTTGAGAGTTTATTTCTATCTGTAAATATATTGAGTTCAAGGAGCGACTTTCGGAAATATCTAAAAAAATAATATTCAATAATAAATAAAGAAGGCAGAAAAATTGATGCTCTTAAGATCATTACAAAAAATTTTTCATCCATAAATGAAAAAACATTTATTTGATTTACTGAACAAGATTATAAAATTCATTAAAAAAATTTTTTGCAAAATGAGTATCTACTGAAATCCAGTATAATTTTTTATCAATTACAAAAACATAATGGGTCATCCCCATTCCAAAACACTTATAAATTTTATTTCCCTTGTGATCAAAAAATTGTGGATAAATGAATACTGAATTTTCGGGAGATATTTTTTGAGTCATCTTAATAAAATCATTTTTTGCATCAATTTCATTTTTATAAAGGGTAACATAGACCACAGCATTGCCAGATGCATTTTCATAGTGGCCAATTAAATTTTCATTTTCAGTTACGGGTTGAAAGTGAAGTTTATTGATGTAATCTTTCGCTTCTCGACCAGAAATCGTTTTTACTAAAGAGAGTTGGTAAACTTCTTCGGGCAACGGATCTTTTGATCGAGAACAATTCGAAAAAATTAAAATTACCAATGAAATGAAAATTAGAGAAAGTTTTTTCATTTGATACTTAAAACATTTTTCAACTTTAACTGCTCAAAATTTTTTGTAATCTACCGCTTGCTATTTCTGCTAAAATCAAGCGAGCGCTTATTTCAGCTCGTTCATCAATTAATTGATCCCAATTTTCTGTTTTTTCCCACAATATTTCTTTTAATTTAATGAGCGAATTCATACTAAACTTTGACAAATCCGATGCAAGCTTATAAACTTCCTCGTCAAGTTGCTCGTTTGTTTCAACGACTTTTGAATATAAACCAAAAATTTTTCCCCATTCTGCATCACGCCATTGTGTATCAAGACTTAAATGCGTAAAAGCGCTGATACCGATTTTTCTAATTACGAATGGACTGATCACAAAAGGTCCAATCCCAATTGTAAGTTCACTCAACCTTAACGAAGCATCTTTTTTTGCAATCGAATAGTCACATGCACTTACAAGGCCAATTCCACCACCGACAATTTTACCGTGAACTCTTGCAATGACAGGTTTTTGACATCTTATTATTGTTAACAACAATTTTCCAAAAGCAAAGAAAAATTCCTTTGCTTTTTCGAAACGATCAAATTTTACTAACTCGTCAATAGAAGCTCCGCCGCAAAAGGCTCCATCACCGCCACTTCTTAGTACAACGACATTGACATTTTCATTATAATTGACATCATTGAACTCTTTAGTCAATCTAAGCAGATGTAAAGTCGAAAGAGAATTTCCTTTTGGATTAAAAAAACTAATTGTACATACTTTATCTTTAATTTCGCTTGTAACAATTTCATTTTCAGCCATTATATCCTCCACAAAATAAATTTTCTTACTCCAAAATATTGATTTCTTTTATTATCTCACAAAGATATTGATTAACAAATTTTCAAAGATATTTTGATATTTTCTTTAAATTTGAAGAAAGAGATCCATAACTGATGAAGTCATTTAAATTTTTAATCCTCATTATATTATACACATCATTTTACAACCAAGATTTAATTTTTGGGCAGAAAAAATTTCAAATTTCCTCAGAAAAAGAAGCTATAATTCTCGGAAGTAGCGCTGCTCTAATACTAAGTTCATTAATTTTGGAGAAAAACATAAGAATAAATCCTCAGGAAATTTTTTCTCTCAGTGTAAATGATATTAATTCATTCGACAGATCTGCAGTCAATTATTATTCAAAAAACTTGAGTGTTGTCAGCGATGTTTTGATGATTACTTCTGTCAGTCTTCCAGTTTCATTTATTTTAATGAAAGAAGCAAAAAGCGAATTAAAAAGCATTGGCATATTATATCTTGAGACACTTACTTTAACATATGGAATAACAAATCTTACAAAAAATATTTTCCAAAGATTCCGGCCATATGCTTATAATCAATCGGTTAATTTTTCAGAAAAACTTGATTTAGATACAAAGAAATCGTTTTTCTCAGGTCATACTTCTATTTCATTTGCATCAGCTGTTTTTTTCTCGACAGTATTCTCTGAATTAGGTTCTGATGAAAAGATGAAAATATTTGTTTGGATTAGCTCTTTATCCATTGCAACATCGACAGGACTTTTGAGATACTTTTCGGGCAAACATTTTCCGACAGATATTATTGCTGGAGCAATTGTGGGTAGTTTGATTGGTTATACGATTCCAAAAATTCATAAATCAGAGGGAGATTTAAATTTTAATCTGTTCGGGAATCAAAATTTAATTTCTATTTCAATTGGATTTGATTCAAGATTTCTAAGGTAAGAATCTTTAACTTCATACATATTTTTTTCATTATACCTAAAGTACAAATCCGCTCTAATTGAATTAATCTAATTCCGAATCCTTCACTTGTAATTCAAAAAACAATACATTACTTTTAATATAGACGCTTAAAAATAATCTTGTAGAGTTACATGAGGCTCAATGAAAAAGAAAATTCATACGTTTATTGTTTCTATTTATTTCATTTTAGGAATTTTTGCTTTTTTATACTTTTCAATTAAGGGGTGGGATTATTATAAACTTCCATTAGAAAGTCGAGTATTTCACCCAAAACATCTTGAACTAAAACCAAGCGGATTGGTAGGCCACGGACTTGGAATAATTGGTAGTCTTATGATGATAATTGGAGTATCAAGTTATATGTTAAGAAAGAGATGGAAAAAAATGCACAGAATTGGTTTCTTAAAACACTGGCTTGAGTTTCATATTTTTATGTGTTCTGTTGGTCCTATTCTGATTTTGTTTCATACGGCATTTAAATTTGGAGGGATCATTTCAATTGGTTTCTGGTCGATGGTTATTGTTGTTCTAAGTGGAATTATTGGAAGAGTAATTTATATCCAACTTCCTAAAACTCTTCAAGGAGAAAATCTTTCAAAATCAGAAATTGAAAAGATTATTTCTGAATTATTGCTAAAACTTTCTCCTTCATTAAGAGATGAAATTTCAAAAATCTTGCACTTAGAAATTCAAAATTCAAATCCTAAAAATTTTGAAGTAGATTTAAATCCAGATTTCTTGAATTCTTTAAAATTAATTTTACAGGAAAATTCCAGAAGACGAAAAAAAATAAAAATTCTGAAATCTTTGATTGAACTACAAAAAATTCCTGAAACGGACAAAAAAGAATTAATGAAAATTGGCAGGCAAATAATTTCTTTAAATACAAAAGAACACTTATTCAATGCCTTTGAAAGTTTATTTCGTCACTGGCACATTTTTCATTTACCTTTTGCAATTACAATGTTTCTACTGATGTTTATTCACATAATAGTAGCGATCCTATTTGGCGCAAAATGGATTTTTTAGGAGAACTCAAATGAAAATCAAATATTTTTACTTAACTCTAATTTTTATCTCAGTTTTGTTTCTTATTTATATTCTAAGAGACAGTCGGTCAGTTTCAAAAATGAATAAATCAAAAGTTGTAATGCAAAACCCTCATCAAAATATGCCTGATGATTCAATACACAAAAACTTATTCCAGAATACACCGCCCTCAAAAGAAAATGTCTCAGATGCATTCCGCAATAAACTTCACGAATTAGAAATGAAATTCAAAACAAATCCAGATAAAGTCGAAGTCGCTGAAGAACTCGCTGACTTTTATCTCGCAGCTCATCAAAATGAAAAAGCAATTCAGATTTATGAAAAATTTAGAAATGAATTGTCAATTGAAGCTCTTTACAATTTAACTCTTGCTTATTACAACTTAAAGAATTTATCCAAGTCAGAAGAGATAACAAGATTTATTTTGAAAAAAAGCCCCAACGAGTATAAAGCAATATTTAATCTTGGGTCAATTAAAGCTTCAATGGGTAAAAAAGAAGAAGCAAAAAAATATTGGAATGAAGTGATCAATCGTTTCCCAAAAACAGAAGAAGCAAAAAAAGCAAAAGAATTTTTAGCAGTTTTAAGATGAAAGAAGAAGAGCTTTTAGAATTTCTAATTTACTTTATAACTTTTTTGATAGTGGGCATCGTCCTGATTATATATTTAGTTCGAGTAAAAAAGAAGAATAAAGTTGTATTGAGCAAAATACAAAAGGCTAAAGAATTGGGTACATTTGAACCAGTTTCACTTCATCCTGTAATTGACTATGATATTTGTATTGGCACTGCAGCTTGTGTTGAAGCTTGTCCAGAAAAAGATATTCTTGGACTATTAAATGGCAAAGGAGTTGTAATTAACGCATCAAGATGTGTGGGACATGGCGCCTGTTTTCATGCCTGCCCGGTTGAAGCTATTTCGCTGGTAATGGGAACAGAAAAAAGAGGAGTAGACCTTCCTCATATCTCGCCCGAATTTGAAACAAACATTCCAATGATGTTCATAGCTGGAGAACTTGGTGGAATGGGTTTAATAAAAAATGCTGTTGAACAAGGAAAACAAGCCATTGATAATATCACCAATAAATTACCAAAAAGTCATAATGCTGAATACGATACAATAATTGTAGGTGCCGGTCCAGCTGGCATTTCTGCAACTTTAAATGCAAAACATCATGGTTTAAAATATTTGACATTGGAACAGGACACAATCGGTGGAACAGTTTACAGCTTCCCAAGACAAAAAATAATTATGACTTCACCTATGAATTTACCACTCTACGGAAAAATTAAATTAACTGAAACTACTAAGGATGAATTATTAAATCTCTGGTATAAAATTTTTGATAAGTATTCGATTAAGATTAACGAAACAGAAAAAGTACTCGATATAAAGAAAGAAGAAAATGTATTTAAGGTTTACACAAACAAAAGCATTTATAACTCCGCTTCTATTTTACTTGCAATTGGAAGAAGAGGAAGTCCAAGAAAATTAAATGTTCCCGGCGAAGACAAAGAAAAAGTTTTTTACAAACTTTTAGATCCTGAATTGATAAAGAACAAAAATGTTCTTGTTGTGGGCGGTGGTGATTCTGCCATAGAATCTGCATTAATACTAATAAATG
Organism: Ignavibacteria bacterium; assembly: GCA_049699815.1. Lineage (GTDB taxonomy): Bacteria > Bacteroidota > Ignavibacteria > Ch128b > Ch128b > Ch128b. The sequence continues at coordinate 36,816 of JBNAWO010000008.1, forward strand.
AAGGTAATAAAGTGACTCTTTCATACAGAGGAGAAAAATTTTCAAGATTAAAGGAAAAAAATTTTCAACTCATTCACGATACTATTGCTTCAAAAAAAATTACTGTGTTTTTCAATTCACAGGTTAAACAAATCTTCGACGAATATGTTGAATTAAACATTGGTGATAACGATACAATTAAAATTCCGAATGATCTTGTTTATGTTTTTATTGGCGGTGAATTGCCCAATCAATTTCTTGAAAAAATCGGAATCAAAATCACTAAAAAATATGGTGAAGTAATTTTATCACACAAAAATGAAAAAGTTAATCGTAATTAATCTAGTAATAGTGAAATTTATTTTCGCTCAAATTTCTCCTGGAGAACTCAGCTCTCATCACGCTAAGTTTGATGGACTAAATAACTGCACTAAATGTCATACAATTGGAGAAGGATTGGAGAATAAAAAATGTCTCGAATGTCATACAGAAATTAAATCAAGAATAGAAAGAAATTCCGGATATCACTCATCAAATGAAGTTAAAGGAAAAAATTGCTGGAAATGTCATTCTGAACACAATGGCAGAAACTTTAAGATTATTAATTTTGATCCCAACCAATTTAATCACACTAAAACAGGCTATGAATTAACCGGCAAACATAGATCTATTAATTGTTCCGAATGTCATAATCAAAAATTACTTAAAGATAATCAGCTCAAAAAAGATAAAACCTATCTTGGCTTAAGTAAAAATTGCTTTTCCTGTCACGAAGATGTTCATCAAAAAACAGCAGGTTCAAGTTGCGAAAATTGTCATAATACAAATTCTTTCTCATCAAAAATAAAATTTGATCATTCAAAAACATCATTCCTTTTGCTGGGAGCTCATAGATTAGTTGATTGTTTAGAATGTCATAAAAAAGTTGAAATTGGAAATAAATCTTTAATAAAGTTCATTTCAAATTCTAAAAACTTATGCACCGACTGTCACATCGATGTCCACAATAACAAGTTTGGGAACAATTGTCTGAGTTGTCACAATTTCAATTCATTTAAAAATGCAGCCAGACAAACTTTTGATCATTCAAAGACTGGTTTCACATTAGTTGGTAAACATCAACTTGTAGAATGTAAAGATTGTCATAAAGGGAAATTAACAGATCCAGTAAAACATAATAAATGCCTCGATTGTCATAAGGACTATCACAAGGGTCAATTTATAATCAATAATGTTCCAAAAGATTGTGATGAATGTCATTCTGAACAAGGTTTCACACCATCAAGGTTTACAATCGAAGATCATCAAAAATCTAAATTTGTTTTGACCGGTTCTCATCTGGCAATAGAATGTAAAGTCTGCCATTACAAAAATGATGAATGGAAATTTAAATTCACTTCGATGAAGTGTATTGAATGTCATTCAAATGTCCATGATCAAGAGATTAGTTTTAGATTTATAGAAAGAGATAATTGTGAAAATTGTCATAATACAGGCTCCTGGTCGGCAATAAAATTTGATCATTCCCAAACAAAATTTTCTCTTTCCGGGAAACACTCTAAAATCGCCTGCAGAAGTTGTCACATTAAAAATATTCAAAATCAAAAAGTTCACTTATTTAAATCTTTAAAGTCTAGTTGCCTTGATTGTCATCAGGATTACCATAATAAGCAATATTTATCTGAAGAATGTTCAAATTGTCATACTTTCGAAAATTGGGAACCTACGAAATTTAATCACAGCAATACAAATTTTGTTTTAGACGGGGCTCATAAGAAGGTTGAATGTATAAAATGTCATCCAGTCGTTACAAAGGATGACGGTGGCAATTTCATAATATTCAAAACAAGGAGGGTGAAATGTTCAGATTGTCACTTGTCTTAGTTTTAATCGCTTCGTCAAGTTTTGCACAGAGTTCACCTCATGGCAGCAACTTAAAACTTGAATGCAGTGATTGCCACTCTGATATTTCCTGGAATGTACTTTCGCCCAATATGAAATTTAATCATGATAAGACCGGATTCAATTTAAGTGGCCAGCATAAATTAGTTAATTGCCGACAATGTCATTCAAGTTTAAGATTTGAAGAAGCAAAAAACGATTGTAAGAGCTGTCACAATGATGTTCATCAGAATACACTTGGGGTTGATTGTCAAAGATGTCATAATACAGAAGCCTGGATTGTTAAAAACATTAGAGAAATTCACAATCAAACTCGATTTCCACTTGTTGGTGTCCATCAAAATGTAAACTGCCAATCCTGTCATCAAACTTTTAACAGATTAATATTCTAGGAACAAAGTACAGACTGTTATTCTTGCCATCGAAAAGATTTTGAACAAGCAAAAAATCCGAATCACATTGCAGCAAACTTTTCTACAAATTGCTTAGAATGTCACTCATTTGAATCTAAAGGCTGGGGTGGAAGAAATTTTACTCACTCCTTCTTTCCATTAACAGGAGGTCACGAAATAAGCAATTGCTATGCTTGTCATAATCAACAAACTTTCAGTGGATTAGACAAAAAATGTGTAAGCTGTCATCTAGAAAATTATCAACAAACACGCAATCCAAATCATCAACAACTTGGTTTTTCCACTAACTGTGAAAATTGTCACCGAATTACTAACTGGCATGATGCACAATTTGATCATGACAATTCATTCTTTCCAATTTATTCCGGTAAACACAAAAGCAAATGGAATTCTTGTAATGATTGCCACACTAACCAAAGCAATTATGCTGAATTTTCTTGCTTAAATTGTCATGAACATAATAAAACAAGAATGGATGATAAGCATCGAAATGTCAATGGATATATATACAATAGCCAAGCTTGTTTAAGCTGTCATCCGAAAGGAAGTGAAGATGGTGCTTTTAATCATGGACTAACAAATTTCCCACTCACAGGCGCTCACACAAATGTAAGTTGTAATAATTGTCATCAGAATGGATTTGAAAATACTCCTACTGAATGTCAAGCCTGTCATATGAACGACTTTAATCAAACTCAAAATCCAAACCATCAACAAATTGGAATGAGTAATCAATGTAACAATTGTCATACTACAAATGCCTGGACGCCTTCTACTTTCAATCACTCAAACACTAACTTCCCATTGACTGGTGCTCATACTCAAACCAATTGTGCAAATTGTCACCAAGGTCAAACCACTGGAACCTCTACTCAATGCTTCAGCTGCCATCAGAATGATTATAATCAAACTACAAATCCAAGTCATATAGCTTTAAATCTTCCTAACACTTGTGAAACCTGTCATACAACAAATCCAAATTGGGAACCAGCTTTATTCCCGATGCACGATAATTACTATCCATTAACAGGCCAGCACAATTCAATCAGAAATAATTGTAATTCCTGTCACAATGGCAATTACATCAATACTCCAAATCAATGTCAGGGTTGTCATATCAATGATTATAATGGAACAACAAATCCAAATCATGCTAGTTTACAATTTCCACACCAATGTGAAATGTGTCATACCACAAATGGTTGGAGTCCATCTAACTTTAATCATGATCAGCAATATTTCCCGATATTTTCAGGAAAGCATAAAAATAAATGGGCAAACTGTTCTATTTGTCATACTAATCCAAGTAACTTTGCCGTGTTCTCTTGCATAACTTGTCACGAACACAATAAAACCAAAATGGATAATAAACATAAAAATGTAAGTGGTTATGTTTATAACAGTCAAGCTTGTTATAATTGCCATCCAAACGGAGATGATTTTATTCATATAAATAATTTAAGGGATGAATAATATGAAAAGAGTTTTAGTATTTTTATTATTTATTAATTTGATGATTTATGCTCAGGAAAAACAAAAATTACTCGGGATCGTCTCATTCAAATCATCACAATATATTTACATTAAATTTAGTTCTACCGAAGGAATAAACTCAGACGATACACTTTATAACCCAAAAGATTTTCCCGTCGGTTTAGTAAAATTTAAGTCTTCTACATCCGTTGCCGCTAAATCTTTGAAAAATCTTGAAGTTGGAGACACTGTCTTTGCAATTATAATCGTTTCACCAAAAAGTTCTCAGGATATTTCTATATCAGATACGGTTTCTTTTATCACCAAGGATAGTATAGTAAAAGTTAAGACAGATATTTCTCAAGATTTTAGAAGATACTATAGTCTTAGAATGTCTCTTCAAAGTTATGGCGACCTCAAAAACTATAGTTCAACAAATAGATTAAGATATAGTTTTAATTACACTTCTGAAAAATTTTTCGTGGACAATCTTAACTTCAGTACTTATTTTATATTGACTACGCATAAAAACCTATCAACCCCAAAAGGAGAGCTTAAAAATTATATAAAAATTTATGAACTCTCCTTTAATTACATTTTTCAAGAAAATCACAACATAAGATTTGGTAGAAGTCTGAATCCGGATCTTTTCAGTACTGGTTCAATTGATGGAATTCAGTACTCATATAAATTTAGACAAAATAAATTCGGCATCTTTTTAGGTTCCCGACCAGATTATTTTACCTATTGGTTCAATGGAAAACTCGTACAGGGTGGTATACTTCTATCGAGAGTAGATTCAATCAGCAATAAATCAATTGAAAATACAATAGCTTTTGTAGAGCAAACAAATCAGCTTAAAACAGATAGAAGATTTATTTACTTTCAACATCGAAATGATTTATTTCCCAATTCTTACTTCTTCTTTTCTACTGAATTTGATTTTTTCCTTATAAACAAAGGAAATATTTCAAAAAAAATTAATTTAACCTCTCTCAATGCACTCTTAACAGTCAGACCTTTTAGACAATTAAACTTTAATATCAGTTATGATTCAAGGAAAAATGTTTACTACATCGAAAGCTTCAAAAACACAATTGATACATTATTTGAAAAAGCGCTTCGGCAAGGACTAAGAATCTCAGCCTTTATTAGACCAATAAATTTCCTCCTCATAAATCTACAATTCGGGACAAGAGAAACCCCAAAAGATCAGAGTGCATCTAATAATTACGGAGCAACTGTAGGTTTTAATTATTTGCCAATTATTTATTCATCACTAAGCTTTGGATTTAATAAAATTCAAACACCTTTTATAACAGGTACAAATTATTCAAGTTATTTTTCAAAAAACTTGTTTAATGATTTAACATTAACTCTCAATTTCCGACTTTATGAATTTCGTCAAATTTCAACAAACAGATTATTTATTGATAGGTTTATTGAATTTGGGTCCTATTTAAATATTTTTAGAAATCTTTCACTTTCTTTTACCTTCGAACAGAAATTAAATAATGAAAAATCAACTTACTTAATGCTGGATTTAACAAATAGATTTTAGGAGAAGTAATACTATGTTATACGACATCATCATTATTGGTGCAGGACCTGCCGGGATAAGTATGGCTGTTGAAGCTAAATATGCAGGTGTACCTGTTAATAAAATATTGATTTTGGAAAAAGCAGAAGAGCATTCTTTTACAATCAAGAAATTTTATCCTGGTTCAAAGCCTGTTTCAGCAAACTACAAAGGAATGGAAGCAAAATGTCTTGGCGTTATGTGTATTACCGATTCAACCAAAGAAGAAACCATATCTTACCTCGATAAAGCAATTAAAGATAATAATTTACAAGTAAACTATCGAGAAACTGTTTACAAAATAAATAAAAATGAAGATGGAACTTTTACAGTGTTCACCGACAGATCTCAATACAATTCGAAAATTGTTGTTGTTGCAATTGGAATTTTAAGCAAACCGAATAAACCAGATTATAAACTCCCGGCTTCCTTAAAAGAAAAAATTCTATTTGATGTAAACGATAAAGAAATTAAAAACTCTAAGATTCTTGTAGTTGGCGGAGGTGATTCAGCTTCTGAATATTGTCAATATCTTGTTCAAAATGGGAATGAAGTCACATTAAGTTATAGAAAAAATGAGTTTACAAGAATGAACGAAATTAATCGTGAAAGCATTTTAGCCCTTGAAAAACAAAATAAACTTCGAATTTTGAGAAGTTCAAATATTATCGAAGTAAAAGACAACAACGGAAAGCCGGAAGTATTCTTCAAAGAACCTGATTATCCACCTATGATTTTTGATTATATTGTTTATGCACTTGGTGGATCAACTCCCAAAAATTTCCTTAAAGCAATTGGAATTGAGTTTAATGGAGAACAGCCAGTTTTGAAAGAGAAATTTGAGACTAATGTTCCTGGATTGTTCCTCGTTGGTGATCTTTCAGCTGGAATGAAGGGGGGTTCGATTAACTGGGCGTTTAACTCAACCAGAATGGCAATTCAAAAAATCTGTGAAGATTATTTGAGCTGCAAGGTGAATTAATTTAAAGAAAAAAGTCAGCCTTTTCCGGCTGACTTTAATCAAAATTTTGAGTAAAACTTAAGAATTATATTCAATCCTTCTCTGAATTGCACTTAACATATCAACAAAAGAATCATCCCTCATCGATTCTTCTATTGTTTGAATTGCATGAATAACAGTTGAATGATCTCGACCACCAAAATTCAAACCGATTGTCTTTAAAGATGCGTTAGTAAATTTTTTACAGAAATACATTGCAATTTGCCGAGCCTGAACAAATTCTTTTTTCTTAGTCTTCGATCTCAAAACATCTGTCGAAACCCCAAAATAATCAGCTACAATCTTTTGAATCTGATCGAGAGTAAGTGTTGACTTCTTCTCAGTTGCAACAGATTTAACAACTTCTCTCGCCAGTTCTAGCGTAATTTCTTTACCTTCAAGTGAAGCCTTTGCAAGTAATTTTATTAATGCACCTTCAAGTTCACGAATATTATTTGTAATATTTGTTGCAATGTATTCTATGATGTTGAGCTCAATATCAAGATTATAAGCTTCACTCTTCTTGATTAGAATTGCAATTCTTGTTTCGAGATCAGGCGGTTGAATATCGACAGATAGTCCCCATTGAAAACGAGAAATTAATCTTTCATCAAGTCCAGATAAACTCTTCGGTGGTTTATCGCAGGATAAAATTATTTGCTTACCCAGTTGATAGAGACTGTTAAAAATGTGGAAAAAAGTATCCGTTGTAGATTCTTTACCAGCAAAGAATTGAATATCGTCTATTATCAAAACATCAACATTTCGATAAAAACTCGTGAATTCATTAGGATTACCCTTTTTAATTGCCTCAACAAATTCCGTCGTAAATTTTTCTGCGGTTGTGTATAAAACTCTTTTAGCTTTTTTATTCTGGATAATAGAGTTTCCAATTGCTTGAATCAAGTGTGTCTTACCTAAACCAACTCCACCGTAAATAAATAAAGGGTTAAAAGAAGTTCCTCCAGGTGAATTAGCAACAGCTAAGGCTGCAGCCCGTGCAAGTTGATTATTCTCTCCTTTTACAAAGTTATCGAAAGTAAATTTTTCGTTTAAATTAGTTTCAAATACATCTTCTTGTTCTTTCTTAATTGGAACATTGATTGTTTTTGTATTACCGTTTGATCCCGAATTTTTACTTGCAAGCAGATGACTCCGGTAATAATTTAATGATCTTTGTTCTGGTGTTTCATCGGGAGAATTCTCAGAATCAAAAATATAAGTAAGTCTTGCTCTTTCACCAATTGCATGAAGCAAAGCTTTTTTCAACAAAGTGTTGAAATTAACTTCAATATAATCCCATGAAAAATCATTAGGAATTTTTATTGTAAGTTCATCACTATCAAAATCTATTGGTTCGATTGGTTCAAACCAGGTTTTGAAAGTTAATCCATTTATGTTTTGTTTAATTATATCAATACATTTATTCCATATCTCTTTCGCCTTTTCAGGATTTTTAAAAGCAATTCTTTTATTATCATTTAATAATTGTATTTTTTGATTTTGTAAGTTTTCCACACTCATAGTAAAACCCTTTTGTTTTCACTTGGTTGATTTTTTTAAAGTTTTACTTTCAATAAAAGTTATCCACAAGTTATCCACATCAGACAATCTCTCTAAGTATTTAAAAATCAATATAATAGATGTTCAATTAGATTAAATTCAACATTGGCTGATGTGGAAAACTTTTAAATGTTTTCTTTATTCCGTGAAAACTTTTCACAGAGAAAGATTTTCCACAACTTATCCACACAGTTTGAAAAGAACTTTCTTATCTTAAAGATTATAATAAAGATGACTCTCTTATGCAAATTTATTTTACAACTCGAAGAGTGAAGATCACCTCTTCAGGCGAAAGAATCCCGGCAAATAGTCGTTCGTAAATTACTGGTTCGATATTTACAATTGGATTAAACCACTTTAAAGGAGCAAAGTTGGAGACATTAAATCGTTTTTCTAAAATCTCAAATTTTACACCGGTCTCATAATTCGTTCGATGATTTAATTTCCACTTCTCGTAGAATTTTAGTCTTTTGTTCCCAATGTATTCATAGTTATCGAAAGTTCTAATTGAAAATGGAATTTTATGATCAGGATCACCAAAATATTTTGTATTAAGAAAAAAAGGTGCGTATACTCGAATGATTGCATCAGGTTTTGAAATTCGATAAAGCTCAGTTATAACTTTGTTAAAATTTTGAAGATGTTCTAAAATGTGACTTGCAAGAATTTCATCGAAAGTGTTGTCATCAAAAGGATAAGGGAAAGAATTTAAATCGTGAATCATATTACCACCGTAATCAACTACATCTAAATTGATATAGTCATCAAGAATTTTTTTACCACATCCCAGGTTCAGTTTTTTCATAAAGCGAATATAAAATTTAAATGCTCATTGAAAAAATTCTATTTTATGATTGGATTCATTAAAATCATTATAAAATTAAAAAGCCCCTTTTTAAAGGGGCTTCAAGCGAGAGGATTGAAATATTAGTATGCAACTGTTATGCTGAATGTACCTGTATAATCACCATGCGGTTGATTTGCAGCAATTGAAAGAGATCCGCCAACCCAGAGATACAAATAACCATCTCCAGAAACATTAACTAAAGGAATTGAATTTCCACTTACAACATCTGTTGCAGAATCATAAGTACTACTTGAGCCCGTCTGTTTAACTGATGGAGTAAATACCATTGTTCCGTTGGTTCCACCATTGCTACTCACCCAAGCATTATTATTGAGAGTAACATTGTTAAACGTAATAACAACATTTTTATTTGGATGGCCAATGATTCTGAAATTAGCTCCTGCAGCTGGTGAAATCGTGGGTGACTGCGGACTACCATTTAAAATAATTTCACCGAAATCAAGACTACCACCAATTAATGAAACGGATAATCCTTTTTTGAGTTGAGCTAATACAGTGGCAGTTGCACTTGCACTTGATTGTGCATAGATGCTTGAACCGATGACTAGTAAGAGAACCGTTGAAAGAAGTAAACGTTTCATACGAACCTCCATGAGTTTGTTGATTTTTGTTTTTTTGTTTGTTTAAGTTTTTCAGAATTTCAATTAAATGTTTCTCTATATAGAACAAGACAAATGCCAGAGATAAAATCTTTGATTTTATTTAGTTTTTGAAGCTTCGAGATTTAACTGGTGGCTACTATTGAACAAATGAAGGAAAATGCTTACACAAGGAGAAACTTTTACTCATTGTATTTGAGCTATCTAATTTGAAGTAAAGAAATTTTTAATCAGAATTTGGAGGATCGATTAAGAAAGTGATTGAACAAATTTTTGAGAAACATTTTTATCTGCCTAAGATTATCAACAAAAAGAAAATGAATTGGAAAATTAAATTAAATCTGGCAATTAAAAATGTTCTATTAATTTTTATAACAAAAAATAAATAACTCAGAAAAAATGAGATTAAAAACCATGCAAAATAATTTTGAAATGGCGGATGTCCGTTTATAAAATTCCAATAATTTAATCTCGGTGCTGCTATCTCAAGCAATAAGTCAAACGAAACCATAATTAAACCAGACAAAAACGATTTGAAAATATTTGATGCTTTAATTACTTCAACAAATCCAATTGCGGCAATAACTAAGATCATCCAATTTAAACCTATTATTAGAGGAACCTCAAAAATCTTAATTCCCAAATTTTCGTTGTATTGATATTGACCAAATATTTGTCCAGTCTTTACACCTATAATTTCTATTATTGTTGTCAGAGTATAACTCAATAGAAACCATATTAAAAACTTCGGAGATGGTTTATCTTCAAAAAGTACAAGCAACGAAGTGAAAAGCAGAAATAATGGGGTCAAAATTTTTAAACTGTCAGTAAAGTAAGAATTAAAATGGATTAAAACCCCAATAGAATAAAACATCAGAAGAATAAAAATTATTAATTTCTTAAAATTCTTCCTTTCCACTGTAGCTTACCTTTTTTTGTGTAAATCATTGATCTAATTCCAACAAATATCACAAGAATTAATTGGAGTGGAACTAACAAAAAATTTAGAATTACATTCTGATGCGACTTCAGAGATATTAGAATTTTTTGAATATAAATTAATCCAACAATGAATATGAATTTCCAATAAAATAGAGATAAAAGGAATGGGAAAATAAACATCAAAAAAATAAATACAAGAAACATTGAAAAATTTAAATACGAAGTATTAAATCCAGGAAAAAAATTTTTTGAAAATCCATTGATTGAATCAAAAGAACTTTCATACATTTTTGCAAAAATTAAATCACCCCCGAGCATAGTGGCTATTTTAAATTTTTTCTTTTTTAATAACCGAGCAAGTTCCATATCCTCTACAAATTTGTCTTTAACACTTTGGTGTCCACCTATCAAAAAGTAAGTTTTGATATCAAAAACGATAAACTGACCATTAGCGGCAACAAAAGATGGATGAGAAAATTTGTAAACAAAATTCAATGGAAGAAAATTTAGGAGCAACCAATTCATTGATGGTACAATCAAGTATTCTGAAAGGGAATTCATTTTTTGTGTCGGGAATATTGATAACATATTTAAGTTCAACTCTTTCATCTTTCTCAAAGCTGAAATAATTGCATCTTTATTTAATCTAACATCAGCATCAAGAAAAACTAAGTATTCGCCATTTGAATTTTCCGCAAGTTGACTACAAGACCAATTTTTCCCTGTCCAATTCTTCGGTAGTGGCTTACCATCTATAATTCTAATTTTATCATATAGCTTTGAAAATTCTAACAGCAATTCCCTTGTATTATCTTCTGAGTTATCATTCAGACAAATAATCTCAAAATTCTTTAAATTTTGTTGAATTACACTTTTCAGACAACCTCTTATGTTTTTTTCTTCATTTCTAAATGGAATTAAAATTGAAATTTTATCATTAAAAGAATTTGCATTCTTTTGTCTTCGCAGATTAATGTCTGATAGAAAATTATATATTACAATAAGTAATAAGAAAGATTGAACGGAAAGTACAATATAGAAAAATAGATCCAGCATTAAATTTTAATTTCAAATTTTTCTGAGTTCAAAATCTCGTTTTCAAGTGCCCTTAAATTATTATGAAAATCATTTTTTAGCTTTTCAGAATTATTCAAATATTCGCTCGAATTTTTAATATCACTTAACTTAAAATAAACATTCGGTTTTTTTTGGTTTTCAAATTGAATTTTCATTGCTAAAAAGATCATATCAATATTTAGTTGGTCTTTTAATAAAAATTCTATTATGCCTGATTTAATTTCCACTTGAGTTGAATATGGTTTCAATTCACCTTGCGGGAAAATTACAACAAAGTTTTTCTCTTTTTTCAATAGATTTTTTGCATAACTGAATGAACTCACAATATCTTTTGGTGATTTCTGTTTTATCGAAAATGCACCAATTTTGTTGAAGAGCCAATATCTCCTGACAGTTTCTTCCAAAACCATCATATAAATCTTATGCGTGTTGAAAAACTTTCTATAAATCAGATCAACAAAGAATCCATCCCACCATGAAAAATGATTAGGCAGAACAAGCAACGACTTATCATTTAAGTTTTCAGGTTTCTTACCAATCACAAAAAAATGATTGAAGTTTTTTTTCAATAGTGAGTTAAT
>JBNAWO010000009.1:0-6110 GCA_049699815.1 Ignavibacteria bacterium
GCGTGTAGGTGATTCACCTATTATTGGGGCAGGTCTTTATGTAGATAACGAAGTAGGTGCCGCAGGAGCTACTGGAGTTGGTGAAACGATTATGAGAACAGTAGGCTCATTTTTAGTTGTAGAAAAGATGAGAGAAGGAATGTTGCCTCAAGAAGCCTGTGAATTTGTAGTTAAAAGATTGATTGAAAAAAATAAAAATATTATGAAAGAACCTTATCAAGCTGCATTCATTGCATTAAATAAAAAAGGAGAGATTGGAGCCTATTCTGTAATTAAAGGTTTTGATTATGTTGTATCAAAAAATGGCGTGACAGAAGGTTATAAATCAAAATATGAACTTGAGAATTGACAAAATTATTTTTAAAATTTTCAATTTTATTTAACTCTCAAGGAGATAATTGCTATGAAATTTCAGTTATTAAAATTTTTTATTCTACTAATTTCTCTAAACTTACAAAACTTGTTTGCTCAGGGTAGCGCAGGAACCAAATCTGAAATTGAACCGAGATTTTTAGTCGATATGAATACTGCCGGTATACTTCAAAAAGGTATGTTTGCAATAATGACAGAACAATTGCCTGAAGGTGTTTTCATTTTAAAAATGGATGTTGGAATTTTTAATCAATTTAATTTTGGAATTTCATATGGTGCAGCAAATTTTGTCGGAAAAGGTGAGATGAAATTTTATAAATATCCAGGTGTAAATGTCAGATTCAGATTGTTCGATGAAGAACCTTCTTTCCCAGCAATCTTACTTGGTTTCGATTCTCAAGGCAAGGGAGAATTTATCGATTCAATTAGAAGATTTGAGCTTAAATCACCCGGATTTTATCTAGTTGCAAGCAAAAATTTTAATTTTATGGGATTACTGAGTTTGCATGGAGGTTTAAATTATAGTCTTGAGACTTCTGATCAAGATAAAAATTTGAATATAATGGTTGGAGTTGAGAAGACGGTCGGGCAGCAAATCTCCGTTGTAGCTGAGTATGATTTTGGTTTAAACGACGATGAAAATAAAGTAGGACGTGGCAGAGGTTACCTTAATGCAGGAATACGTTGGTCAATTGGTAAAGGATTAACGCTCGGTTTCGATTTCCGAAATCTTTCAAATAATAGGATTACTGATACTTTTGGAGGAGATAGAGCTTTCAGACTTGAATTTGCTGCTATGATTTTTTGATGTATAATTTTCTGAGCAAACGATTTAGTTTTATGGACATAGTTTTATTCGAAAAAAAATTTTTCATTGAATTGGTCGAATTTTTAGAAAGAAATCAGTATTTGTAATCTGGAACTTATTGGCATTTGCTTTGATTAAATAAACCGATTACTAAAGTGTCTGGAGGTAGATATGAAACTTAAAAATTTATATTTCTGGGTTTTCTTAATTATCGGGGTGCTCTTGTTGAGCGGCTGTTATACTCAATTAAAGCTTGAAGATGATGATTACGCTTATAAAAAGGAAAGGAAGAGAGTTATTATTGAAAAACGAGTTGAAGAAAAAGAAGGTGAAACTATAGAAAGTGTAGACACCACTTATGAATCAACAGATGACTATGGTTATGAAAATGATGAAGATCATTATTACTATCCAAGACATCGAAGAGCTTATAAATTTTATCATCCGAGTATAACAATTGTAGTTGGTGGGTCAGTTTTTTATGATCCCTGGTATTTTGATTATTTCTATTACCCTTACACAATTTGCCGAACTTATTACTTGCCCTGGTGGTATGGTTACTATTCTTGTTATAGAGTCTGGTATGGATTTGTTTATTACGATCCATTTTATAATCCTTTTTATGCCCCGCCATATTGGTGGTATGATCCATACTGGTATGGAGGATATTATCCACCAATCGTGCAGTACAGAAAGAATGATTACACTAGACTGCGAGATCAAGACGGTGGGCGAAGTGGTGCAATTCGAACTGGAAATTGGGGGAGAGATTTAAATATTCAGGTTGCAACAGAAAGAACGAGATTGCGGGACATTGAAAGAAGCACCATTCGTACAGGCTCCAATAGAGTGAGAGATACAAGAATTGATACTGATTTAAAAGTTCCGACAACTCGAGATAGAGGTGCAACAATAGATCGCGATGGAAGAACATCTCCAAGGACCCAAGAGAAACCTAACACAAGAAAAGAAAATGTACAGGACAGAAGTAAAGACAGACCTTTACCTCCATCAATGGATCGTAGTAAAGTTCCAAATCGAACACCTGATCGAACTCCGAATACCGGACGTGAAAGAAATGATGAACGTCCAAAAAATTCACCAGATCGGAAAGAAAATCCATCATCAAGAAGATTTGATACATTTGTTCCAAATCTGGAACAAAAGGTTATTATTGAAAGAAATACTGATTATCGAAATAATGATTTGCCATCGAGAAAGAATGATGACTCAAATTTGAGAAATTATAGAAATGAAAGAATTCGTATCGAATATGAAATTCCAAGAAGGGAATATACTCCAAGATTTGAGGAAAGACGAAACGAGTCAATTCGTTCGAATGATTCGGATTATGATAAAAATGTAAAAAGTTCTACGCGCTCTCAGTATGAACGACCAAGTTACGATGCACCTCGAAGAACAGAAACGCCAAGATACGAGCCACCAAGATTTGAAACTCCAAACAGAAACAATTCACCATCATTTACACCACCATCATATACATCGCCGCCTTCAAGAACACCAGCTACATCTGGAGATAGGGGAAGAGACAAATGAAAAGATTAACATTAACTGGATTGTTGTTCTTTATTTCAATTGGACTTTTTGGTTGTTATACAATTTTATCTCATCCTGTTGTGAAAAATGAAAATTCTTATTCAAGAGTAAAATTTTATAATGACTGCTTATCCTGCCACTCAAATTCTGAATTAGTTGATTTTGGTTATTACCATCTTGAACAATATCCTTCACAAGCTCCGATTGGAACTTTGCCACTTTATATAACACCTACTGATGTACCACCCTGGTGGTCAGATATCAGAATTCCGGTTGTTCAGGAGAATAATACTCCAAGAAATGACGATACACGCTTACGAAATTATGATGGTGGAAGAACTTCGGCGCCTTCTGATTTTTCAATTCCTTCAAGAAATTCTGGTTCATCATCCGGTTCATCGGCAAGTTCTAATGCTTCAAATGGAAATACAACAAATTCATCTAACGATAGAAATTCGCGGGAACGAGATTCAGACACTCCCAAATCCAGAAACAATTCAGGTGAGAGAAAAAAATGAAATCAAAAATTTTAGTTTTAGTTTTTTTATCAACTTCAATTTTATTTGCACAAAATTTTAATGATGCCTTAAGATTAAGTTTCCAGCCTTATGGAATTGGTGCAAGAGCTCTTGGTATGGGTGGAGCTTTCATTGGTGTAAGCGATGATTATACTGCAACTGCTTACAACCCTGCAGGTTTATTTCAATTGAGAAGAATGGAATTTCATGGCGGAATTAATTACCTCTCTCTTGATAACAATGCAACATTTTTCGGAAATCAATCAACTTTCAATACAAGTTCTGCAAAATTAACTGACTTAGGATTTGTATTTCCATTCCCGGTAATTCGAGGAAGTTTAGTTTTTGCTTTTGGGTTTAATAGAACAAATAATTTTAATGACGCAGTGGCTTTTGATGGATTTAATAATACTAACACTTCAATGATACAAGCTCTGCTTGGCAAGGGAGATGTTTCTTATCTACTTTATTTAACTGATAAGACTGGTGAAATTACTCCAATTAATGGAAAACTTTATCAATCCGGTTCAATCTTAAGCTCCGGTTCTGAGAGTAATTGGATATTAAGCGGTGCTGTCGAAGTTGCAAAAAATCTATCCATCGGTGCAACTATTGGAATTGTCAGCGGTGAATTCGAAAGAAATAGAGATTATTCGGAAGAAGATGTAAATAATATTTATAATTCATCAATTCGAACTGATCCTGATGATGCAAGAACAGCTGATTTTCAATTTTTTAAACTTCAGGAAACTTTAAAATGGGACTTTTCCGGTTTTTCATCTAAAATTGGTCTGATGTACAGAATTGGTAATGAGATTAGATTTGGAACTACAATTAAATTTCCAACTATTTATACAATCAAAGAACATTATCTTGTAGATGGATATTCTAAATTTGGTACAGGATTTTCTGCTGACATTGATCCTCCACTTGAAAGTAAGATTGAATATGAAATCTGGTCTCCTTTTGAATTTGGAGCCGGTTTTTCAGTTACAAAATTTGGTCTGACTATTAGTGGTGATTTGAATTTGATCGACTATACTCAGATGGAATTTAAAGGATTATCCCCCTCAAAGACTGCAAAAAATAATAGAGACATAAAGCAAATTTTTAGAAGTGTATTAGATTATAATCTAGGAGCTGAATACAACATTTTACAGAGTGGGTTGAGATTAAGAGCTGGATACTTCGTAAAAAATTCTCCATTTAAAGATGATCCATCTGACTTCAATCGCAGGTATTTTACATTTGGAATTGGTTACATTACACCTGAAGGATTTTCAATTGATCTTGCATATGTAAAAGGAATTTGGAAAAACATTGGCGATAATTATGGTAGTGGAGTATCGAGGACATACCAATCACTAAGAACAACTGATTTCGTCTTTACTACAAGTTTTAGATTTTAATCTTTAATTTACCTTCCAGACATATTAAAGTCAGTCGGCGATAAGATCAAAGACTGACTTTTTTGTTTAATTATTTTTTCAAATAGAATCTCAGATAAAAAATCTTTTCGTATTTTTGGTAACTATGAAAGGAATAGTAAGCAGAATAGAAAGTAAGGACTATTATGTCCTATATGAAGACAAAGAGATAAGATGTTTTCTCAGAGGAAAACTAAAACTTGAAGCCGAGTGGAAAAAAGAAAAACTTCTTTACACCGATTTAATCGTTGTAGGTGATTATGTCGAATTCGAATTAAACGAAGATGGAACCGGTGTAATTGAAAAAATTCCTGATCGAAAAAATTATCTCTCGAGAAAAGCGCCTTACATAAAAGGAGTATCTGAAAAAGGTAAAAGATTTGAACAAATAATTGCGGCAAATATTGATTACACATTTTGTGTGGTATCTGTTGATAAACCGAAATTCAATAACAGAGTTCTGGATCGAATGCTCGTAACAGCAGAAAGCTGCGAAACAACTCCAATTATTGTTATAAATAAAATTGATTTGCTGAAAAAAAAGAAAAGAGATTACTGGTATGAACTATACACTACGCTTGGTTATAAAGTAATCAGATCCTCGGTAGTCACAGGTCAGGGAATTGATGAAATCAAAAATATCATTCAAGGAAAAACTTCGGTATTCATTGGGCATTCAGGAGTTGGTAAATCTTCAATATTAAATCAGCTTGATCCAAAAATTAATCAGAAAGTTGGTGAAGTTTCAGAAGCCTGGAATAAAGGTCGTCATACTACAGTTACTGCACAACTTTTCAAATTAAATGAAAATACTTTTGTAATTGATACTCCAGGTGTGCGCGAGATTGAGCCATATGGTTTGACAAGAGAAGATATAACTCATTATTTCAAAGAGATTGCGATCGTAGCTCGAAATTGTAAGTTCAATACCTGTACACACACTCACGAACCGGATTGCGCTGTTAAAAAAGCAGTGGAGGAAGAAATAATTCCTTATGAAAGGTATGAGAGTTATTTGAGGTTGGTAGAGACGCTTGATGAAGAAAAGTTTTAAGTGCGAGTTGAAAAACTAAAGAGAGTTATTCCCCAAAATAAATTCAGCCATTGCCTCAATTATTTGTAAAACAACATTATCAGGCACTCCGTCGAAATGTTTTGATTGAAATCTCATATCACACTGATCATTTACATAATCAATGACGATAAATTTTTGTTCTTTTGTTAAAGCAATTTCAGTCGAGAAGAAATCGAGATTAGTTATTTTTTGAATTTTTCTGATAATATTATCCAACTCTTGCAAATTATAATTTTTAAAATCTTCTTCTTTAATTTCAGAATAAATATGAGTTAAATCATTCCACCAGCAGTGGATAATTTTTCCAAATGCATAAAAACTGCTCTCTAATCGTTTTACAAGAAGCACTTTCA
>JBNAWO010000009.1:6120-48009 GCA_049699815.1 Ignavibacteria bacterium
TTGTCATCTTCAAGATGTTGTCGAGCCTTCAGAACATCAGCTAAAGTTTCAGCTCCCATTACAACACCAATTCCACCTCCAGTTGTATTTGCTGGTTTAATGATAAAAGGTCTGCCAAGTTTTGCAAGCTGTTCAAGTGAAAGCTCTATGTCTTTTTTCTCTTTATATGGTGAGATAATTATGGTATATGGAGTATTGATTCCATTTGTGATAAACTCGAGATGCATTGTTGCTTTATCTATTGCATACTGAACATTTGAGTACTTATTAATAATGTTAGTTTTATTTTCCTGCATTAATCTTGCAAGGGGTTCAAATTCTTCAGCAACATCCGATGCTCTGTCTAAATAATATTTTGCAAATATTTCTTTTTGAGAAACTTTTCGGATTATTTCTTCAACATTATCATAAGTAATTTTTAGAGTAGTTAAATTTTTCTCTTTGAAGGTATTAACGATTGCTTCCACAAATTCTTCATCGTATTCCCAGGTATATGCAATTGCAAGATCTACTTGGTTCATTCTTCTACGATTTTTATTGCAAGTTAAAAAATAAAGTAGAATGAATTTTTATAAATTTTATAAAATTTGAATTCGTAAATTTGAACAAGAATTTTTCAAACAAATTGGCGGTGAGAAATAGTAAATGAAAAAATTTATTCTTTTGATTTCAATTTTAGTAATTGGTTGCAGTGCTTCTAAAAAAATCGACAAAGAAGAAGTTACACCAAAAGAAAAATCAATTAACGAATCCATAGTTACAATTAAAAATCTTCAAGCCAAACAACATTTTATTCAAGGGATGACTTATGCTTTGCAGGAGTTACCTGAGAAGGCTGTGATTGAATTTCAAGAAGCATTGATCTTTGAAGATAATCCAAATATAAATTTTGCTCTTGCTGTGCAATTATACAAACTAAATAAACTAGATCTTTGCTTAAGATATCTTGAAAAAGTTTTGGTTTTGCCGGATTCTCAAATTCATCCAGACTTTTTGCTTGTTTCTGCTCAGATTTATCTGACCAAACGAAACCCGCAGAAAGCTACCCAAGTTCTTGAGAGATTGGTTAAAATTGATACGAACAATGTTGATGCACTTTACAATTTAGCCCAACTTATTGAGCAAAATGATAAAGCTCGTGCAAAAAAGTTTTATGAAAAAATTTTAGACCTTCAACCAGAAAATAGAATAGTGCTCGAGAATTTATTAAGTATTTATTACGAAGAAATGAATCTCGAAAAATCAGAAGAACTGCTGAAAAAAATAATTTACAATGAACCATCAGATGTTGAACTCAGAATGCGTTTAGTTTCACTTTATCGGGAAATGAAAAAAGATGACGAAGCTAAAAATGTTCTAAAAGAAATCATTGAACGTTTCCCTGATGAACCGCTACCAAAATTACAATTAGTTGAAATTTTAATTGATGAGAAAAATTATGAGAGCTCAATTCTAAAAACAGAAGAAATTTTAGATTTAGTTACTGAAGATCAGCAATTAAAGATCTCGATTTATGATTATGTGACTTCAAGAGCAATTAAAGATTCTATTATGAGAACTTATCTAATGGATCTTATCACCAAAAGAAATAATAGAAATGATTCACTCTCTTTTGTATATCAATTCATTTTGAACAATATCGAAACTGAAAGTTTTGAAAAAGTCAGTCCTAAAATTAATTTAACAGTTGAGACAAACAGAGAGATAATCAAAAAATTTGGCATTCAATTTTATTATGATGGTTTATCTAAGCAATCAATTAATTTATTAAAGAGTGTCTATGATTTTTATCAGAATGATTTTGATGTTAATCTGATTTTAGGTCAGGCACATCTTTCACTCGAAGATTATAATGGTTCAATAAATTATCTCAAAAAGACAATTGGAGTTAATCCACAAAACCCAGAGTTATTGGTCGCTATTAGTTTTGCTCTCGGGAAATTAAAAAAATATGACGAAGCAATAGAATATTCTGAAAGAGCTCTTTCAATCGATAATAAACATCGCAATGCTCTTGTTAATCTTGGATTGCTTTTAGACGATGCTGGTTATTTTGAAAAAAGTGATTCGGTTTATGAAGAAGCGTTGAAGTTATATCCTGATGATCCAACTTTGCTTAACAATTATGCATATAGTCTTGCAAAACGAAAAGTAAATCTTGAGAAAGCACTTGCAATGTCGAAAAAATCACTTGAAAAAGATTCGCTTGTTGATTCTTATCTGGATACACTTGGTTGGATTTATTTTCAAATGGGGGACTTTACCAATGCTGAAAAATATATTAAGCTGGCAATTGAACAGGGATCGCCAAGTGCAGAAATTCTTGAACATATGGGAGATGTTTATTTGAAATTAAGCAACAAAGAAGAAGCTCGTCAATACTATAAGATGGCTTTAAAACTTAATCCTGAAAATCAAGCTCTACAACTTAAATTGAAAGAAGTTGAATGAAATTTTTTAGAAGCTTAACAATTCTGTTTATTGCCAGTTTTTTATTTAGCTCTTGCACAAGCTCAAAAAAAATTTCGAGTAAAAAAATTACACTTGAGGAAATTTTGGAAAAGTCTCAATCAAATTTTGAAAGAATTATTTCTTACTCTGGTAATGGGACAATTGAAATTAATCTCAGTAACTTTATTGCAAATTTTCAATTCACAATTACAGCAATAAAACCAGCTCAAGCTTTAATTGATGTTTATGGTCCATTTGGATTTGATATTGGAAAAGTTTATTTGAATGGTGATTCAATTTTCATTTATAATTCAATCCAAAATCAACTGATTATAACAGATTTTTCATTTGAGAAACTTAAACGATTAAATTTTATAAATGTAGATAGGAAAATAATCTATGCTGTGCTTTTTGGGTATCTCGATCAGGATTATATAACTGCAGATTCTTCATACATTCAAAATAAAGAAAAACAAATTGAACTTGTAAAATTTATTGATAAGACAAAATTTGAATTTATTTATGATAGATCTTCAAGCTCATTAAGTAAAATCAGAATTTTTAAGAGTATTGATAACCCGGTCTTTGAGATTCATTTTTCAGATTTAGTAAATTCAGGTGAAATAAGTTTTCCTAAGAAAATTGATTTTATAAATTTAAATACTAATGAAAAGATCTCTTTAAATTTTAAGCAACTTAATTTTAATGAACTGAATGAAGAAATTAACTTTGAATTACCAGAAGATGCCGGGATTATAAGATGGTAAAAGTAGTCAAGGTTTTATTAATCGTAGTTTTATTCTTATCGACTATTTACTCTCAGAAATCAACAGATATTCAGTCAAAAAAAGATGAGTTAAACAAGATTAGGAAAGAAATCGAACAACTCGATAAGAAACTCAAGGAAACTCTTTCAAAAGAAAAACAAAACTTAAATGTAATTGATGAGTACGATAAACAGGTCAAATTAATCAGAGATTTAATCAAAAAACTTTCTGAAGAAGAAGCAAGACTGAATGAAGAAATCAAAATACGTGAGATAGAACTTTCGGATGCTGAAAAAGAGTTGAATGCTCTTCGAAGTGAATACGAACAGAACATTGTAAATCTCTACAAATTTGGAAGGAAAAACCCATTTGAGTTATTGTTAACAAGTCAATCTGTAAATCAAGCTTTAATACGATACAAGTATTTAGAAAAATTTACTGAGGATCGAAAACGACGAATTGAGCTTATAAACCAGAAAGCCAAAGAAGTAGCTGTAGAAAAATCAAAGTTAGAGAATGTCCTAAATGAAAAAGAAAGATTGAAACGGGAAAAGACAATTGAAGAGAGTCAACTTCAAATTAAAATAAAAGAGAAGCGTAGTCTTATAAGTGAGTTAAGAAAAAGTAAGGAAGCTTATTTAAAAGATCTTGAGAGAAAAAAACAATCAGCTCAGAAAATTGCCGCTTTAATTGATCAATTGATTGAACAAATGCGAAGAGAGGAATTTGCTAAGCGTGAGCGAGAACTTGAAAGAAAAAGAAAATTGGATCAAGAAGCTCAAAAAAAGAATTTACGGAACTTAAAACCACATAAGACAAAAGAGGAAAACATTAATCTTTCCAATGAAGATGATATTTTCTTCACACTACCTCAATTTTCATCTTTTTCTAAAATGAAAGGCAGGTTACCCTGGCCTGTAAGTGGACGGATTGTTAATAAATTTGGTGAACAAAGAAATCCTTACTTAAATACTGTTACTTTAAATTTTGGAATTGATATTGAAACACCTTATGGCTCGCCTGTTCGTGCAATTGCTGATGGTAAAGTCTCAATTGTTCACTGGTTACCAGGCTATGGGAATATTGTAATCATTTCACACTCTGAAAACTACAGAACTGTTTATGCATATTTATCTGAAGTAATGGTCAATGAAGGCGACATTGTCAAGCGAGGAGATGTAATAGCTAAAAGCGGAGAGAGTTTGACAGGCGAAATGGTTCATCTTGAAATATGGAAAGAAAGAGAAAAACAGAATCCTGAATTGTGGCTGGCTTTAAGATAAAATCTTTTATTCAAAAGACTCAAAATTACCTGGAAACGGCTAAGTTTATTTTTTTCTATAATGTCTTTGAACGACTTACATTTTTTGCTTTTTATGTTTCTATCGCGCGATACATTGATAAAGAGATTTTTGGTTTTGTTGTTGCGGTTTTTGCCTTAACCAATATCGTGATTGCCTTGTTCGATTTTGGCATTCCTTTTTATATTCAAAGAGAAAGTGCTTTTGATTTTGATGCAAAGTCAATTCTTATTCAATCAATATACTTGAAGTTTATTCTATTAATAATTTTTCTTCTAATTCCATTTCTTTACTTTATTAAAAATGTTGAATATTGGTTAATCATCATTACAATCTCATTAATAAATTTTTTCAATGCATTAAATCAAATTTTAGTTGCTTACCTGAATGGCCGGAATAAATTCAAGGAAAATTTTTTCAGTATCTTTTATTCACGAACCCCTTATTTTTTACTTCTAATTTTGATTACCATTTATAAAATTGATATTCACATAGTTTTATTCCTGGTTTTACTAACCTTGATTATTCAATTGAAATTTTTATTAAAATTTTCAGATTTAAGTTTAATCAGTTTTATTGAAAGCAGAGTTGAATTTTCAAAAATTAAATTGCTTCTAAAAAATTCCTATCCATTTGGTCTTGGATTAATTTTTGTTATGATGTATGATAGAATTGATGTTTTATTAATTCAAAAGTTTTTAAACAATGAATCAGTTGCTATATATTCTGCTGCATATTCACTCTACAGGAATTCATCAATTCTATCGGGAATAATTATTCTTAGAGTTTATAATGAGTTTTCAAAATTTTTCAAAGAATACAGACAAATTGATTTATTGACATTAAAAACAAGTGGTCTTATTGTAGTTTCTTTATCATTGATATTAATTTTGATTTTCATATATGGTGGTGAGATCTTAATAAAGTTATTTTATTCTTACAGATTTATTCAATCGGCGGAAGTATTGAGGTTAGTTTCCTTTGCGATACCTTTTATGTTTTTAAATAATTTGACTGGAGTTCTATTAAATTCAATTCATAAAGAAAAGATATCAATGCTCACAACATTTTTAGGGTTAATAATAAATGTAATATTGAATTTAAATTTAATTCCGGTTTACAAACTAAACGGAGCTGTTTTTGCAACAATTGGAACTGAGGGATTTATTTTTTTGATACAGGGGCTTTTTATTTATCTCTTTATTAAAAAAATCAAAAACTAAAATGAAAATTTTATTACTTGGAAGATATACTGAAAATGAGGCTTTATCAGGGCCAGAAAAGTTTTCTAAAAGACTTTTATCTTATTTGCACGAAAAAAATCTGAACATAATATTCATTGATTATTATTTTAAAGATCGTTCTGATGCCAACTTCCTAAATCGTCTTTTTGGAAAAAAACTATTAAAGTCTGAGCCACTTGTATTAAGATTAGGCATATTTAGAATTTTTGGTATACTTTGCAAAACTAAACCCGATGTAATACACATAGTAAATCTAGAAAGATTTCAAATTCCAATATATTTATTTAAAAAGTTACTTAGGCTTCGGGTTCTAACAACTTTTCATGGTAGCCTAGTTTATGAGATACAACATTCAAAATATAATTATTCCGTTTTACAGAAGTTAAAAATACATATTCTTGAAAGATTGGCTTTAAATAAAAGTGATATTAGAATTTTTGTTTCAAATCTTCTCAAAAATTGGTTTGAACAAAAATATCAAATTAATGATCAAAAAAATTTTGTAATATATAGTGGGATTGATCCAGAGTTTATTGTTGAAAGGAGAATTGAGTTTAATGAACCGTTCAAATTTGTGTTTTATAATGGTAATGCTCAATATCTCGATAGAGGATTGAATTTTGTATTTGAGACACTGCAAGAAATAGATAAATTTCAAATAGAACTGTTTGTGGTTGGTGAGCAGATTTCAAACTTTGCTGGTAGTGAGAAATTGAAAGTTTTTTGGAGTAAAATTTTTAAGCGAAAAGATCTAATCAATTTTTTAATGGATAAACATTTTATAATTAAAGGTCCTGTTGTTGATTCATTTTCGATTTTTGTCGGTGAATGTATGTCACTTGGTATAATTCCAATCATTCATAAAAAAGTGGGAATATCTGAATTTATTAAGGATGGAGTTAATGGTTTCTTATATCCAATTGAAGATAATCGAGAAGTGAAAATGATTATTAAGAAAATTCTGGGAATGAAAAATAATCTTAAAGAAGTTTCAGAAAATTGTAGAAAAACAGCATTACAATTACAATGGCCGGAACAATTAAAGGAATATGAAAAAGTTTATGCATCAATCATTAGAAAGAAAAATTAAAGTCTGCCACATTGCTCACAGATTGACTGGTAAAGCTGATGGTGTTTTTAATCATTTGAAAATGATTTTTGATTTAGTTGATAAAGACAAATTTGAGCATATCTTGATGTATTCAGGAATTGATGAAAACATTAATTTAACAGTTAGGTTAATGGGAGTAAAAGTCTATAATATACCCGAGATGAATAAAAAGATTCCTCTTAAGTTATTTTTTCATTTATTAAAAGTTCTAAAAAATGAAAATGTAGATATTATTCAGGCGCATTTAGTTAAACCGTATATAATTTCAGGGTTATTAAATCTTTTTCTTAACAAAAAAGTAATCTATAATTATCATGGAATTTTTATTGAAAATGATTATTACAACTCTGTTGAAAAGTTAATTTTAAGGGTAATTCATAGTTTTATTTCATTTTTAAGATTAGTGAATGTTGTAATTGTTCCTTCTTATGGAAGCAAAAGAAAACTCGAGTTAGAAACCAGACAATTCAAAAAAATTTTAGTTTATTACAATGGCTTTAGAATTTCATCTAATTCGAAAAGTGATGAGAATGAGAAGTTCATTGATTTTCTAAGGGAATTAAAACAGAAGTATTTTTTAGTCGGGATAATTTGCAGAATTGATGCCAAGAAAAGAATTGACATTGCGTTAAGAGTGTTGCAAAAATTAAAAAAACAACAAAATGATATTTTTTTTCTTTTTGTTGGTGATGGGGAATTAATTCAAAATATGAGAGAATTTTCAAAATCTTTACAGGTTGATGATAGAGCCTGCTTCTTTGGTTATTTACCAGAAGTGAGATATTATATCCAATTTTTCGATTTGGTCTTATTTACTTCTGAATTTGAAGGGTTTCCTTTGACCATATGGGAATCTATGTTTAACAGAGTTCCGATTGTGTCCAGTGATGTTGGTGGAATAAAAGAAATTCTTGAAGGTGAAAATTGTGGAGTTGTTTACCCATTCGGAGATGTAGAAACTTGTGTAAAAATAATTTCAGATCTTTACCACAATCGAGAAAAATTAAAACAAATGGGTGAAAATGGAAGAAGAGCAATAATTGAAAAATATAATGAAAAACAATTCAAAGAATTCTTTGAAAAACTTTACACTGATTTAGTTTATGAAAAATAGATTACATCTTTTACACATTTCACCAGATTTTAATTATGTCTGTGGTGTAAGTAAATATATCTACTTGCTCTTGCGAGAGTTGAAAAATTATGACGAAGTAAAATTGTTCTTTATTACCAATGGTGGAGATAGTCTTCAACGTTTAAAAGACATTGGTATATATCCTTACATAATGAGTTTCAAGAAAGGCTTGAAAAATATTTTTTATGTAAAAAAGAATTTGGCTGAGTTGAAAAGATTTTGTATTGAAAATCAGATTAATATTATTCATACTCATCATCGTTATCCTGAACTGCTTGCCAACAATTTGAAACGAGAGCTTAACATAAAGACAATTACCACAGTTCATAGTCTGGTTGATGGGTATAGACGATTAAGTTTCAAATCAGATAAAATCATTGCTGTAAGTACGACAGTAGAAAAAAATTTGATTGAAAAATTCGGTGTAGAAAAAGAAAGGATAATACAAATCTATAATCCATTAGATTTTAATGAATACAAGAATATTGACGAACCAGCGGATAGGTCATTGTTAGGCATTCCTGATGATGCTAAGGTGTTTTTATTTGTTGGAAGATGGACAAAAATCAAAGGTGTGGATATATTAGTTAAAGCTTTTCGAAAAATCACAAATAATTATCCGAAGGTTTATTTGATATTAATTACTGACATTTCTGAAACAGGGAAAAAACGAATTCAATCCATTAATCAAAATTTTGTTTTCATTAAACCTCAGAGAGACATTAGTTATTTCTATAAAATTTGTGATGCGATAATTTTACCTTCGAGAGTTGAATCTTTCCCTTTTGTTATGCTCGAAGCAGGTTTATATAAAAAAATATTTATTGGTTCTAATGTTGGCGGAGTTGGAGAGTTTATTGAAGATGGTCGAGATGGACTATTGATAAAAAAAGAAGATAGTAATGGACTTACTAATATTATTGAATCGGTTGTAAAAAATTTAATAGATACACAAAAATTAAGAACTAACCTGAGCAATAAAGTATATTCACTTTTATCGCTTAAAGAATATTCAAAGAGCATAATAAATATTTATGAAAATTTAAATGAAAAAAATTAATAATTACATCATTTATTTATTTGCTTTGTTGCTAATACTTATATGGTTTTTTCTACCGATTAAATACTTAATACATTTTACTTCGGATGATACCTACTTTTATCTAAAAACAGCCTTAAATTTTTCTAAAGGACTTGGTTCATCATTTGACGGTCTTAATTCAACCAACGGTTATCATCCTCTCTGGTTTTTAATAGTTTCATTTGTATTTTTTTTGGCATATAGGTTTGAGCAATTTGAACCAGAAACTTTATTACGAATAATTTTTTCTCTTACGGCTATTATTAACATTATCTCAGTATTTTTAATAGATAAAATTTTTCGTCAATTTAATTTTACAAATTACACTTTAAGCCTTACCGTATATCTATTGATGCTTATTCCTTTTTCTCTTTTTTATATAATTGGAATTGAAGTACAGTTACTTATACTTCTATATTTGGTAATGTTGTGTATTTTTAAGTGTGGTATATCAAATAAAAAAGGATTTATTTATTTAGTTGGGATTTTATCAGGATTATTATTTTTAACAAGAATCGATCTGGGATTTTTTATAGCATTAGTTTTTCTCTTCTACTGTAAGGATAAGTTTTATTATAAAATGTTCATTTATACCTTCCTCATTCTTTTATTTTTTATTTCGACTTACGGAATTGTGAATAAAATATTTTTCGATACATTCAGTTCGATAAGCTCTTACTATAAATTTTCGTTTGATGTAAAAAATAATCTGAAATTTTTCCCAACTCCTTATTCCAATCCAATTGATTTTTCGATGTTGATAATGTTTCTTTTATCAGGAATAATTTATTTTATTTACAAAGCAATTAACAGTAAAACCTATCCAGATACAATTAAGACTTTTGAGTTGAGTTATATAGTTTCTTTTATTTATCTGCTAATTCATTTTTTGTTTAATCGTCAGGGAGTCAGGGAATGGTATTATGCTTTTCCTCTTTTTATAGCTTTCTCGTTATTAATTATTGTATTTGATAGGAAAGGTCTTCTAAAAGTAATAATTTATCCTTTGATTTTGGTATTTATGTCATATTTTACTTTATTCAGAATGGATTACTATAACCACGACTCAGCTTATGAGTTTTCAAAAAAAGTAAAAGAAATTGTTAATGATCGGGATATTATTTATCAAATTGATTATTCAGGATTAATTAGTTTCTTTTCTGAAAGAAAAATTGTGAATGGGGATGGTTTAATCAATAGTTTTACTTACTACAAAATTCTTAAAGAAGGAAGTTTGTTAGATTACTTAAGGGAATTAAATCCTGACTATTTTATTTTATACAGTTTTAATATAAACAGAATGAAAATCAAATATGAGTTTCGGTCATTTGATAGATATGTGTTTGAGTTTAGTCCCGATATGATTATACTGAGATATCCATTAGTTTATGGTGGAATTTTCCGCAAAAAAATAGGTAACTTTTATCTCATTAAATCAAAAAATTATTTTTAGAAATGGTTAATGAATTTTATAAAATTTTGAAAAATTTAATTGAGATTGAAACATTTTTGTCAAATGAATTTTTGGTAAAAAGCAGTTTAATATTAAGTTATTTTAATCAACATACATTTAACATTCTTTATTCAAATGAAGAATTTCGTAAAATATTTCAGGATATTCATTTCTATCAAGAAGGTATAGGCTGCTACCTGGGATTTAAAACCTTAGGATTTAATAATGTTAAAAGAATCGACTCAACTTATATTAATGGAATTATTTTTATAAGGCTGATAGAATTAAGAAAAAAATTTTTTTTAATTGGTTATAATTTTAGTGACGAATTTCTTAAAGAAAAAGTTTATTTTAGTTTCAATGAAATAGTTGGTTATCAAAATGGTTATTTTGAAGAAAGTGAAATTAACAGGATTGCTGAAGAGATTAGGAAATCGGGGGCTGAATTTGTACTCATTGGTATGGGGCAACCTAAACAAGAATTTGTTGCAGTGAAGTTGAAAACTTTAATACCCAATGTTAATTACTTTTGCGTCGGTAACTTCTTTAATTTTTATTTTGGAATTCAAAAGCGAGCACCAAAATGGATAAGAAAATTACAACTTGAGTGGTTGTTCAGATTTTTACTTGAACCAGGACGAATGTTTAATAGATATATAATTGGAATTCCTTTATTCTTCTATCGTTTAATGAAATTGAAATTTAAATTTTAAGTTTTAATTTTCATCAAAGAAATTAGGTGTTTATATGAAAAATTTTGCATTAAGTGTTTTTTTTATTCTTTTATTTCAAAACTTATTGTCTCAGGAAAAATCTGTTATAAAAACAGCAGATGGTTTTGAAATAAAATTGAATTTTGATCCGGTTGAATATCTTCGATATAATGAAGGGGATCTAAATAAATATGATTTTATATTTAATGAAGATGAATCAAAGCCAGGATTACCAAAACTTCCAGTGAAAGTTTATTTTATTGCAATTCCACCCGAGAGTAAAATTCAGGTTGATTTATTGAATAAATCTTATACCGAAATTTCAGATGTTTTAATTGAAAAAAATCGAAAGCCAAGGCTTGTTGATGACTCATTAATTGTTTATGAAAAATTTGAAAGTGATGATTTAATCTTTAATAATTTTTCTGAATATTATCCTAAAGACGAAATAGAGGTGATTGATTATATCTGGGTCAGGGATTATTACTGTGCAATTGTAAAAATTAATACTCATACTTATTTCTTTAATTCAAAGGTACTTAGAATACTTGATTCCGCAACATTAAAAATTAAACTTGAGGTCACTAAAAATTTTACAAGAAATTTTTCCCCTGATCCTTACTTTGATGAACTACTTTCTAAAGTAATTTTAAATTTCAACGAAGCTAAGGAATACAAATCGTTTAATCCTTTTCTAACTCTAAACGACTCAACGGATAACTGGATAGATTACACAAAAGAATATGTAAAACTTGCAATACCTGTGGATAATATTTATCGAATTACATACAATGATTTAGTGAGTTATGGTGTTAATCCTTCTTTGATCAATCCAAAAACATTTAAATTATACAGATTGGGTAGAGAGCTTCCATTATTTGTAAAAGGTGAAGATGATTTACAGTTTAATCAAGATGATTACATTGAATTCTGGGCAGAAAAGAATTATAGTTATCAGGATTATAGACGAATTGTGAATTGGACTCAGGATTATATTAATTTTATGAATAGATATAGCGATACTTCGATTGTATGGTTGACTTGGGATGGAGATTATGGCAAAAGAATATCTTTTGACGAAGCCCCTACAATCCAGACACAGGATACAATTAAATCTCATCTTGTTAAGTATCACTTTGAACGAGATGTACGTCTCTGGTATTATGATGCTGTTGACCCGAGAGTTCAACTCCCTCAATGGCAGGAGAATAAAGTATTTACATGGTTAGTAATAGGAAACGGTGGCTCACAATCGATCGCTTTTCAAGCAAGAGATTTTATGCCCCAAACACCGGTTAAAGTTGTAGCCCGTTTTATAAGTTATGCTACAAGTGGAGTGACAAACGCTCATAAAAACGGCCTCAGTCTAAATTCTTCTACTCCAACTGACACAATTATTTATAATTTCAGACAGACGGTAAATTTTGAAAGAACTTATTCATCAAGTCAATTAGTAAATGGAAATAATGTAGTTAGAATATTTGGACTTCCCTCACAGGTTAGTTTCCATCAATCCTTTGTTGATTGGGTTGATGTTGAATATTTCAGAAAAAACATTATTTCAAATGATACATTATTAATAATAATTCCAGATACAGTTCAAAAAGATTTAAGCATCATTACAATAGAGAATGTCGCATTTCCTGATTCTGAATTAGTAATTTACAAGCTTGGTTCTGAGGGTAGAAAGTTCATTAATTATACTTCAATCGGGAATTCAACACGAACAATTTATCTGATTGATAGTGTCAGAGGTGGAGATAGATATTATTTTACCAGAGTTAATCGAATTTCGAGTCCAATCTTTAAGCAGAAAAAACAATTTATAAATCTCCGAAATTCATCTCGCGGTGCTGATTATATTTTATTGACAACAAAATTATTATCTAACTCATCAGCACAGTATAAAAATTTTATAAGTCAAACATATAATTTAAGAACTGAGCTTGTTTTTATTGAAGATATTTTTGATGAATTTTCGTATGGTCAGGTTGAAGCAGAAGCAGTTAAAAGATTTTTAATGGCAGCATATAGAAATTGGCAATTGCCCAAGCCTTCTTATTTAACTTTAATTGGTGACGCAAATTATGATTATAAAGATGTTGTAACTCCAGCACCAACTCCAAGAAAGAAAAATCTTGTTATTTCTTATGGCAATCCTGTTAGTGATGTCTGGTATGTGATGTGGGATTCAGTGAATGTTTATTTCCCACAAATGTATGTTGGTAGAGTTCCTGCATTAAATGATGAACAAGTTTTATCGTATCTTCTAAAACATCAAAAATATATAACAAGGAAGTATGATGATTTTAACAAAACATTTCTTTTCTTTAGCGGAGGAGATGGAAATAATCCATATCAAATTGAACAAATAAGACTGACAAACGAATTTTTATATCAGAATTTTGTTTTAGTAAATCCAGTATATGGTAAAGGGACACACTTTTATAAAACAGTAAATCCACCAACAAACTTTGGTCCTTATACACCTGAACAAGTTAAACGAGCAATTGACGAGGGTGGACTTTACATTTCATACATTGGTCATAGCGGAACAAGAGTCTGGGATAATAGCATCACGGAAGTTGAACATTTGCAGAATAAATATTCTGATAGATTTCCACTTGTAACTGATTTTGGATGTTCAACTGGGAAATTTGCTGAACCAGATGTGGATGCTTTTGGTGAATTATTTATAGTTCAATCGCCAAATGGTCAGGCTCTTGTTTATCTTGGAAATTCGAGTTGGGGTTATCTTTCAACTTCACTACGGTTTCCAAAATATTTTTATGAACAATTAACTTTTGATTCTTTGAAAGGGATTGGAAGAGCTCATTTAATGTCGAAAATTCGTCAAATTAATGAAACAGGAACAGGCGATGTAAATAAAGTTTTTACCTATTGTAATCTCCTTTTTGGTGATCCAATAATTGGATTAAGATTACCTGAGAAACCAAATCTTTATATTGATAATTCTAAGATTAAATTGCTAACTCAAAATCCTAATGACCAGACTGATTCAGTGGAATTTTTAGTTCAAGTTTCAAACTATGGATTATTTAAAGCTGATAGTATTTTAATAAGGATTCAAGATTATTTTTCTGATTCACTTACTTTTGAAAAAAATTTTATCGTACTAACCCCAAAATTTGTGGATACTCTTTTCTTAAAAATACCGGTTCAGATTGTCGGTGAGCATAAATTAAAGATTGCACTTGACCCAACTAATGTATTGAACGAAATTTATGAAGATGATAATGAAACGGAATTTAATTATGTGATAAATTCCACTTCTATTTCTGTGCTGGAAAATCATAAGTTTTATAATTCCGGAAAAGATACGCTTTATTTTTTAAATCCATTTATTAAAAAGTCAAATTCTCCTGAAAGAATTTTAGTTCAGATTTCAGAAACTCCGAATTTCTCATCATATAGAGAAATAGTTCAATCTTTTGATACTTTATTTACAAAAGTTTATCTCCACAACCTTCTTCCAAATAAAAGGTATTATTACAGAGTAAAGATTGATAGTCCACAAGATGCATTTTCGGAAATTTATTCATTCAAGAGTGATTATTCGGGTTCAGGTATTTTAATAGATGAGCCTAATATTTTTGAAAATGATATTTCCTACAATAATACAAAGTATGATACAGTTAATAGAAACTGGACGCTGGATCAACGAGAGATAGAATTAAAGATTCAATCTGCTGGTGGACATGATGGCGCTTTCGGTTCAATAATGTATAACTCTTATGAACAACTACCCACTACTTATTACTGGGGATTAGCTACCGCATTAATTGATTCAATTACATTAAAGCCATATTCAATTCGTTACTTTTATGTTCCTGATCCAGGTGTGATGGATTCATTAACGAATTACATCAATAATTTACCTGCTGGAACTTGGATTGCAATGACAATTTCAGCAGATGCACAACAAAATATACTTGGAGGTCGCGGTAGTCGTTCAAGAAATGCAATTAAAACCTTAGGCAGCCTTTACATCGATAGTGTTCAATATCGTGAAGGTTGGTGTATTCTTGGTAAAAAGGGTGCACCAGTTGGAACAGTTCCAGAAGCATATAAAAAACTTTTCGAAGGAGTTGCAACGATTGAATTAACAAAACTCGTAACTTACGATACAGGTTTTGTTACATTCCCTCAAATTAACAATGCGAAAAAGTGGAATTATGTAAAACTTGAACTTGAACTTCCAGAAAACACATCTATTCTTAGTGTTCCAATTGGAAATAAAATTACGGGTGAAGTCGATACACTATTTAATTTACAAACTACAAGTGATTCAATATCATTGGTTGGTATAAATACAGATGAATATCCATCGATTGCAATTCTCTCACAACTTGTTGCTAATTCATTAAAAGAAAGTCCAAAGATAAAATCTTTATCGGCTTATTTTGAGGGATTACCAGAACTTGCTGTAAACTATCAAGTTGTCTCGACAGATAAAGATACAATAATGCAAGGGGAAAGAATTAATTTTTATGCTAAGATATATAATGCTGGAAAATCTTCTGTTGATAGTTTTAAAATTATACTTGAACTATTAAAACCTGATAATAATTTTTATGTTCTAATGGATACAATTATTGGATCATTGAGTCAACAAACTTATGTACCCATAGAATATTCGTACACAAATAAAATTTATGATGGCTATGGTGAATTTTCTTTTCGATTAAAAATTGATGATGGGGATAGAAATAGAGAATATTATGAAACGAATAACATTTACTTACAAAACTTTTATGTTAAGAAGGATACAACTACATCTGTTTCTGCTGCTCAAGTTTATCTCACTATTAATGGTAAAGAGATAAAAGATTGGGAGTATGTCGAACCCGAAGGGAAGATCGAACTTAAAATAGATTATCCGGTCTGGTTCCCCGTGCAGGATACTTCAGCTGTGCAAATCTTTCTTGATGGTAGAAGAATTTTTAACGAAAGCTTAGTTTTTGATTACGATACAATCGATAGAAGAATAAATATACAGTATCAAACAAAATTTGAAAAAGGTGAACATAACTTAAGAATTTATCTTAAAGATGCTTTTGGTCGAATTCCTTCTCAACCAATAATTGAAAAATATTTCGTTGTTACCTCAAACCTTGAAATACTTAGAGTATATAATTATCCAAATCCATTTTCAAATGGAACTTACTTCACATTTGTTTTAACTCAAGTTCCTGATGAAGTTCAAATTAAAATTTATACAATCGCAGGACGATTAATTAAAGAAATCAAATTATCGCAAATTGAATTATCAACTAACTTTAATAAGATTTATTGGGATGGAAAAGATGAAGATGGTGATATAATTGGAAATGGTGTTTACCTTTATAAACTGATAGCAAAAAAAGGAGATCAGGTTCAAACAACAATTCAGAAACTTGCGGTAGTAAGATGAAAAATTATTTCTATAAAATTTTACTTATAATTTTAATTTTTTCTACTTCGATTTACTCTCAGAAATCAGGGAGTGATGATATCCTTCCAATTGAACTATTGTATTTTGAAGGTTTTGCAATTTCGAATGGAATTTTATTGAGATGGGGAACTGCTACGGAAATAAATAATTTTGGTTTTGAAGTTCAAAGAGCCGATACATCAAAAATTTTTGAGTATGTCGATTTTGTACCTGGAAGCGGTAATTCAAATTCTCCTAAACATTATTTAATGGTTGATACAACACTGCCAGCTTACGGATTGTATTTTTATAGATTAAAACAAATAGATACAGATGGTTCTTATCATTTTTCTGATACAATTCAGATTTATTTTAATCCATTGAGAGTTGAAGATGAAAAATTAAATTCGAGACAAATCGTAGTTTTTCGGAATAATTATTTAACGAAAGAGATTGAAATTAATTTCGAAGATGAATTTTTTACATCACCTATTGATATTGAGATATTTACAATTTTAGGTCAGAAAATTTTCAAACAAAGTTATAATTTATCATCAAATAAGCTTAAGATAAGTTATTCAAATTTTTCAAGTGGACTGTATATCATTTCTATTAAAACAGCACAAAGAACTTTATCAACTGCTAAATTAATTATTACACGATAATTTAATTTTAAGGTTTAATTTTTTAGTTTAGATAAAAAAATAAGGAGTAAATATGCGTAAGTTTCTTACGGTAATCTTTTTCGTTGCAATAACCTCTACTTTATTTTCTCAATCACTTCGTGATTTGAAAGACCCAAATCAATTTGCAGGTGGTCTGGGATTAACCTGGGTAAACGGTGAACCATATTATCTCTTCGGACTTTCACCAGATCTTTCTTTTGGAAAGTTTGGTCTTGGATTGGATGTAAATTTAAGAATCGATAGAAATGGAAGTATCAGGAAGGAAGATTTTAATACAACCTCTGATTTTCTAAGTTTGATTAAATATGTTAGATATGGTCATAAACGAGATCCTTTTTATGTGCGAGTTGGTGGACTTGATAGAGCAATTTTAGGACAAGGAAATATAGTGTACTATTACAATAATCGAGCTTCATATGATAATCGTAAAATTGGAATTGAACTTGATATTGATTTCGGGCAATTTGGTTTTGAGTCTGTTTATGGGGATCTAAGTGGCAAAGGTTTATTTGGAATTCGTGGTTATACCAGACCATTTCAGTTTACTGATTTAAGAAGCATTCCTATTATTGGAAAACTTGAAATAGGTGGAACATTTGCAACAGATTTGAATGATTATTCTGGTGTGACTGATGCAGAAATTGATCCAGCCACAAGAAATCTTAAAATTTTAAGTGATGAAGGAACAATTTCAATTATTGGACTTGACGCCTTATTGCCTGTTTTTAGTTCTCAAATTTTGAATATTGATCTTTATTCTAATTTCACCAAGATTTTAAAATTTGGTTCTGGTGCAACCATTGGTGCCGGATTTTCTTTCGATGGACTTGGCCTTATTTCAGTTGATTTAAAATTTGAAAGATGGTTTAACGGTGACCAATTCATTCCAAGGTACTTTAATCAAATTTATGAAGTTAATAGATTGAGAGTAGATCCTGTTAAGGGCTTTTTAGGAAGCAGAGCAAATGAATTAAAAAACACACGTTCACTTGGCAACTCTTATTTCGGCGAATTATTAGTTGATGTTCTAAACTTTGTCCAATTATATGGCTCATATTCGAGATATGATAAGATTTCTAATTCTGGAATTTTAAGACTTGAAACCGATTTGTCTCCCAAAAATGCAAGCTTTGTTTTTAGAGCCTATTATGATAAAGTTAGAATTAAAGATGAAAAAGATATTTTTAATCTGGATGAAAGATCTATTTTAACTGCTGAACTTGGTTACAAACCAATTTCTTATTTGCTCGTATCTTTCCTGTATCAGTGGACATTTGCACCAGAGTATGATAGGTCAGATAAAGTGATTGGATATAAAACTCAGAAAAGAATTGAACCACGAGTAACCCTTGTTTTTCCACTGGGTATCGGAGGAAGAAAATAATTGAAATTAATTATAGTTAATTTCCTGTTTTTAAAAATTTACAGACTTTATATTGAAATTATGCCCGATGGAAAGTTCTGTCATGCTGAGTTTGTCGAAGCATGACAATATTGAGAGTGTTTTCTCCTGTTACCCTTCGACTGGCTTAGGGTGACAGGAGGTCACACTTCAACCGGCTTAGTGTGAAAATTGATTCCCGCTTACGCGGGAATGACAGGGTGACAACATTCGACACGCTCAGGGGGACAGATGAGATTAAGTAAAACACAATAAAAATGTTTTAAGCTCATTTATTAAATGATTGATTAAAAACTGGGTTGAGAAGTGTAACTAATTATTCAATCAAATTCTTTCCATTAACCAATTTCTAAAGTCCGGCACAGTTTCAAAATGAAGAGGATTAAGTTTAATAACCTCATCTTTCGCATAAGAATCCCAGACAACGGAAGCTATATCGATGCTCGCATCTCTTGCGGCAATTATGTCTGCCACTGAATCACCAACCATTAAGACTTGATCTTTATTCAAATTAAAAGTTTGAATAAACTTTAAAATTCCTTCTGGTGATGGCTTGTGGTTTATAACATCATCACCAGTTACAATCATATCGAAATAGTTTTTAATTCCTAAGATTTCAAGAGTAATTTCAGTTGTTTTTCTACCTTTACCTGTAAAAATCGAAGTAAGGATTTTTCTTTCTTTAAGTTCATTAAGGATATCAACTATGCCGGGATAAAGATCAGCCATTCGTGGATGATTTTCTCTATAGTATCTATAATACTCATCGTAAACTTCTATGAATTTATCGCCATTGAATTTTTCTTTAAGGATTACATCTTCTGTTGGACCAAACATTGCAATTATTTCTTCATCAGAATAAGTTTTTCCTTCGTATTTCTGTGCGATATAGTTAAATGTTGCAAATATTAATTCGTTTGTTGATGTAAGGGTTCCATCAATATCGAAAATTATTCCTTTGTATTTTTTTGTTTCCATATCAATTCAGATTAATTAAATAAATTTTTCCATCCATATTTGAAATTATTATTTGTGATTTGTTGATTGGTATAATTTCATTTAATCTTGATTTACCTAAGAAAAAAGTTTTCAAAAGATCGCCAGTTTCTTTATCGAGCACATAAAGAAGACCATTTTTAGCTGGGACAAGAACTTTATTAGTAATAACTGAAATATTAATGGGATTTGTATCAAGTCCATAACCTAAGGCTGATTTCCATTTCAATTTGAGAATTGAATCGCTTAATGAAAGTGTATAAATCGTATCGACCAAACTTTTGATAAAAAGAAGATTTTTCTTTTCATCAATACCAATCGATTCCCAGCTATTGAAATTATTACTTCGAAATATTGTCTTACCCGAATTGAAATCTATTGCAGAAATAAACTTATCAGGAGTGGAAAGGAAAATTCGATTTTGGTTATCAATCATCGGACTGCACGCAGCAGGTGAATAATAGAAATTCTTGTTTTCTGTCCATTTCCAGAAAATTGAAATTGTATCATCTGGATTTTTTGAAACTGCATAAAGATAATTATCCCAATTTCCAATTATGATTTTATCTTGATGAATTAGAGGAATTGTTTCAAAGTTTCTTTCACCGACCTTTTTCCGTGTGAGTTTAAAATTTTTAAGATTTATGTAATTCACATAACCATCATTAGAAAAAACAATCAATAAATTCTCTTCCACTACAGGCGAAGCTATAATAGATGAACCAATTGTAATCTTGTTTTGCAAAGAACCGTTTGATTTTTTTAAGATGTAAATATTCCCATCAGTCCCGCAGAATATTACCTTATCATTATAAGTTACTGGTTTTGAAAAAAATGAAGTATGGAAAAATTTTTTCCATTTTATTTTACCATTTAATTTTATCGAGTAAATATTACCAGACAAATCACCAAAGAATAAATTTTCCCCATTGAAGAAACCGGTCTTTACAAGCGTTGATTTACAATTAAAAATTTGTTTTAATCCTTTTGGTTGTGAATGGTTTTGATTGAAACTTTGATTACCTGCAAGAGATTTTTCTATCTGTAAATTATTCTGATACCAGATTTTGTTTTGATCGAAATCGATTGTTTGAATTGTAATGCTGTCGTTTTTCAATTCCACAATATTATAGCCTGGTTTTTGATTCTTGCTTAGTGAAGATCTTCCCATTGCTCCTTTTACGCCATTAAAATTATAGGCTTGGTTTTTATGTCCATGACCAACTATTACAAAAGCATTATTAAATTTTTTAAGTAACTCAATTACTTCAGAGGAGTTATCCACTTCTGAATCAAGTTGATGATGGACAGCTAAAATTATTTTTGTCTGATTCGGCAATTGGTTTAATTTATTCTTAAGCCATTCAAGATCTTCTATTGAGATGTGACCTCCTCCTCCACGCAATGGAATACCGCTATTTATTCCGATGAAGCAATAATCATTTAATAAGAAAATAAATCTGTCATCACCGAATTGTTCATTAAATTTAGTGCAGCCTGATTCACTCCATTTAGTATCGTGATTGCCAGGAATTACAAAGTAAGGTCTTTCAAGCCTTGATAAAATCTCTTTTGCATGAATTATTTCAGAGTTCAAACCTTTTTCCGTCACATCGCCGGTAACAAGTGTAAAAGAAATATCTTTTTTGTTAATATCTTCTACCACTTTCGCTAAATCACTATCTGCATTTGGTGAACCGATGTGAGTATCGGTTATCCAGGCAAATCGGATCTGTCCTGTGATTATCTGGACTGAAAGAATATATAGGGTAAAAAGTCGTATTAAAATTCTTATCATCATTTTTTCTGAAATATTTTATTGCAAATTAAAGAGGACAAGAATTAGAAAAAACTTAGAGGATTATTTATGTTGAATCAAGAATTTATTCTGCATTAAACATTTGTTTTTGATCCATATTTTTTAATTCTTTTTCTTCATTCTTAAATTGAAATAGAATTTTTATCTTATATTTAGTTGTTATCTTTGCAATCAGGAAAACTGAAATTAAATCAATTGAGTTATGCTGAACATCAGGAATTTTTGCATTATAGCTCATATAGATCATGGTAAATCGACATTAGCAGATAGATTGCTCGAAAGGACTGGAGCAATCTCTGAAAGAGAACTTGTCGATCAGGTTCTGGACGATATGGATCTCGAGCGTGAGAGGGGAATTACAATTAAATCTCACGCTGTTCAGATGAAATACAAACACACCGATGGAATTGAATACACTCTAAATTTAATAGATACACCAGGGCATGTCGATTTCACTTATGAAGTCTCTCGCTCACTTGCTGCTTGTGAAGGAGCAATTCTAGTAGTTGACGCATCGCAGGGAGTTGAGGCTCAGACCATAAGTAATCTTTATATGGCAATTGAAGCAGGACTTGAAATTATTCCTGTTATTAATAAAATAGATTTACCAAGTGCTGATATCGAAAATGTCTCTCAGCAGATAATTGATTTAATCGGTTGTAAAAAAGAAGAAATCATTCTTGCATCTGCAAAACAGAAGATTGGTGTGGATGAAATTCTTAAGGCAATTGTTGAAAGAATTCCACCACCACCTGATAATCTTAATAAACCTCTCCGTGCTTTAATCTTTGATTCAAAATATGATACCTATCGTGGGGTTGTAACTTACATTAGAATATTTGATGGTGAATTGAAGGAAGGACAGAAAATTAAATTTTTCCGTACAGATAAAACTTTTATTGCTGAAGAAGTCGGAGTACTTGAGCTTAAGCCGGTTCGAAAAGGATATCTCGAAGCGGGCAATGTTGGTTATTTGATTGCTGGGATTAAGGATGTTCATGATACTAAAGTCGGCGATACCATTACAACAGTTGATAATCCTGCAAATGAACCATTGCATGGTTACAAAGAAATTAAACCAATGGTTTTCAGCGGACTTTATCCGACTAATAGTGACAAATATCAAGAACTGAGAGATGCCTTAGATAAATATGTATTGAATGATGCTGCTTTAACTTACCAACCTGAAACTTCTGCGGCACTGGGTTTTGGTTTTCGATGTGGTTTTCTGGGATTATTGCATATGGAAATTGTTCAGGAAAGACTTTCCCGTGAATTTAATCAGGATATTATTACAACTATTCCCAATGTTGAGTATCATGTAACCAAACGAAATGGTGAAAAATTTATTGTCGATAATCCGGCTCATATGCCTCCTCTCGGTGAAATTGATTTTATTGAAGAACCTTATGTTAAAGCTCAGATTGTTACTCCTGGTGAATATATTGGCAGTATAATGAAATTGTGTATGGATAGGAGAGGAATCCATAAAAGCACTACTTATTTAAGTTCAACTCGGGTTGATATGCAATACGAACTTCCGCTTTCGGAAATCATTTTCGATTTCTACGATAAATTAAAATCTATTTCGAGAGGCTATGCATCTTTTGATTATGAGTTTATTGGATATCGAGAATCTGATTTAGTAAAAGTAGAAATTCTTTTAAATGGAGATCCAGTTGATGCGTTTTCATTCATTGTTCATCGTTCAAAAGCTTATGAATGGGGGAGAAAACTTTGTTCAAAATTAAAAGAGTTAATTCCGAGACAACTTTTTGAAGTTGTTATTCAAGCAGCTATTGGAAGCAAAGTAATTGCTCGTGATGTAATTAAACCTTTGAGAAAAAATGTTCTTGCAAAATGTTATGGTGGTGATGTAACCAGAAAACGAAAACTTCTTGAAAAGCAGAAAGAAGGCAAAAAAAGAATGAAACAAGTTGGCAATGTTGAAATCCCTCAGGAAGCTTTCCTTGCAATTCTTTCAATGGAAGAATAACCAATGTATTCAAAATATATTTTCATTTATCTGGAGCAAAAGAAAAATCAAAACCAAATAAAAAAGAAAATTTTTATTAAACTAATTTGAATTAAGGAGAAATTAAATGTTCGACTGGCTCAAAAATTATTGGCGTAAGCATCTGGAAAGAAAAAGAAAACGTGAAGAAGAAAAAGCAAACAGAACCATAAAGGAAAAATTTCTGGATAATTTAAGAAATTTATTCTGGGCTGCTGTTGCTGCACTTATTCTCAAAACTTTTGTAATCGAAGCTTATACAATTCCAACTGGATCAATGGAAGATACATTGCTTCCAGGTGATTTTCTTCTTGTGACTAAATTTACACTTGGTGCAACTACTCCAAGAAATATTCCCTTCACAAATGTTGCACTTCCATATTATCAATTCCCAAAATTAAAAAAGGTAAAACGGGGGGATATAATTGTTTTTGAATATCCTGGTGACAGAGATGAACTTCGACATGAAGAAATTATGAATTACATTAAAAGATGTGTTGGATTACCAGGCGATACAATTACAATTGTGGATAAAGTTTTATATGTGAATGGTGAACTTTTTCCGCCACCACCAAAAATGAAATTTCTTAATCCTGTTCCTACACCAAAGGGGATAGGAAATCCATTCATCTTTCCTAAGTTTTCTAATTTCAATGAAGATAATTATGGACCACTTTATGTCCCGAAAAAAGGGGATACTGTTCATCTTTCAATTGAAAATATTGAGCAGTACAGAACATTAATAAATCGCGAGTATAAAAAAGAAGTCGTAAAAGTAATTGGCGATCAAATCACTATTGATGGTGTTCCTACAAAAACTTATGTGATTAAAAAAAATTATTATTTTATGATGGGCGATAATCGAGATGATAGTGCAGATAGTCGTTTCTGGGGATATGTGCCAGAAGATTTAATAATTGGTGAACCATTGATTATTTATTGGTCGTGGGATAAAGAAATTCCATTGTTTCCAGATGTGATTAAAAAACTTTCTTCAATAAGACTTAATCGCATTGCTAAATTAATTCACAATTAAAATTTGGTCAGATGAAGAAATTAATTTTTTTAATCTTTGCATTATGTATTTCGATTGAACTTTTAGCTCAGGCCAAGTATTTGATTTACTTTAAAGACAAAGGTGAAAATGATTCAAGATATTTCAAGAAATCGGAAATCGAGTTTCGGTTATTAAAAGAATTTTCGCAGAGAGCAATTGAAAGAAGAAAAAAAGTTCTTGGAAACGAAATCTTTAGTTATGGAGATTATCCAATTTATGAGCCTTACATTCAACAATTGAAAAATTATAATGTTGAGCCAGTAAATAAATTACGATGGTTCAATGCAATATCTTGTTATCTAACGGACGAACAATTCGAAGCTATTAAGAATCTTCCATTCATTCAGAAAATTGAAAAAGTAAAATCTTTCAAAGCCAGAAAAGAAAATATTGATCAATCATTTGAGGGATTGAATAAAATATTGTCTAATAATTATGGACCTTCTTTTACTCAATTGCAGTTATCAGATATACCTAATGTTCATTCCAGAGGAATAACTGGAAGGAATGTAATTATAGGTTTGCTTGACTCTGGTTTTCGATGGAAATCTCACGAGGCAATCGAAAATACTCAAGTAATCGCTGAATATGATTTTGTTTTTCACGACACGATAACGGCAAATCAACTTGGAGATGATCCAGGTCAAGATGTACACGGCACAATGATATTAAGCATTGTCGGTGGAAAAAAAGATGGAAAACTTTACGGCTCTGCTTACGATGCTAAGTTTATTCTTGCTAAGACAGAAGATATTAGATCAGAAAGACGAGTTGAAGAAGATAATTATGCTGCCGCACTTGAATGGATGGAACAACAGGGTGTTGATGTCACTAGCAGCTCACTCGGCTATAGTGAATTTGATGATCCAAATGAGA
Source organism: Ignavibacteria bacterium (assembly GCA_049699815.1). Lineage (GTDB taxonomy): Bacteria > Bacteroidota > Ignavibacteria > Ch128b > Ch128b > Ch128b. The sequence goes on from JBNAWO010000009.1 coordinate 31,661, forward strand.
GTTATACTTACCGGGATATGAATGGACAAACAACGATTGTCGCAAGAGCGGTCGATTCTGCTTTTGTTCGTGGGGTTGTAACTGTTACAGCTGCAGGAAATGAATATAATCAGAGGTGGAAATATATTGTTTCTCCTGCAGATGCAAAATATGTTCTTGCAGTTGGTGCTGTAAATTCTGATGGTTCAATTGCTTCATTTTCATCTCGAGGACCGACAAGCGATGGAAGAATTAAACCTGATGTTTGCGCAATGGGAACAACGGTTTATTCTGTTTCCGTTGGAAGTTATTCAAATTACACTTATGCATCCGGAACTTCTACATCAACACCAATTGTCGCAGGAATTGCAGCCCTGTTAATTTCCCATTATCCTGAAATTAATCAGTGGCAGGTACGAGATGCAATTCGAAATACAGCAAGTCAGGCAAATCTACCAGATACGGTATTCGGTTGGGGAATTGCAAGTGCAAAGCAAGCGATATCATATCCTTTATTGATTAATAGGTCAGGCACTACTTTGCTTTACAAAACTTTTTTTTCAGAAACTCAAATTGATAGTGTTCGATTGATTGTTAAGACTGATTATTCCCAATCAATTGTATTGAATGAGTTAATGATTCCTGAAATTTTAGGTTTTAAGTTTTTTAAAGAATTACCTTCGAGTTTTAGTCCAGATGATGTTTATAAATTTTATTTCAAATATTATTCGAATGGGGTTGAATATCGTGAACCTTCAGATGAAAACCAGATATACACTTTTCAAATTTCTTCATTAAAAGTTTTTCCACCAAGAAAACCATTAAATCAAGTTAAAAATTTTAAGCTCGATCAGAATTATCCTAATCCTTTTTCTTATCAAACAAGGTTCCGTTTCGATTTGCCAGAACAAGATTGGGTTACTCTTGAGATTTATGATTTACTCGGCAGAAAAGTGAGAACACTTCTTAATGATATCGGTTTATCTCGTGGAACTCACGACTGGCTGATCTGGGATGGGAAGGATGACAATGGTAATTATGTTGCCAGTGGAGTTTATTTCTATCACTTTAAGTCATTGAGATTTAATTCAACAAAAAAATTAATTCTTTTAAGGAAGTAATTACATGAATTATTCAAAATTTAAAACAGAAAAATTTTTAGATGAGTTCAGAGCATTCTCAGACATTGAATTAAAAAATGAAATTGACATTTTTAATTTAATTGAAGCAATATTTAAGAAAGATAAATATCAATTACTTGAAGATATTGCATTTACATCAAAGTATTGTATTGGTCTTTATAAAATCTTAGGTCAAAATTCGACTGAAGTCACTGAAGAATATAAAAAAGACATTACAGAGAATTTTACTGAAACCATTCAAAAAATTAAAGCACTTCTAAATGAAATTATTTCTGAGTTCAATGAGTTTGAAAAAGAATCATTTAAGAGTAGATATTTTGAAATGAACCAGTCATCCTTTAGCAATTTATTCTCTTTGATAAATGATTTCAGTGAGATAAAGTTATTTTTAAATAGTAAGAAGCGATAGACATTTTAGATTTCAAAAACCTCAATTCCGTTTTCTTCCATTAAAGTTTTAAACTTTTCAACTAAACTTTCCCTTACATCGATTTTTAATTCTACAAAATCGATGTAGACAGGTTTTAATTCATCGACCGCTGATTCAAGAAGAAATTTCTTCAATCTTTCAAATTGATTGTATGATAGTTTAATCATAAAAGTTTGTGTAAAATATTTTTCGACTATCTCTGCTTTGTTAAGAACATTCATACTTGCATCGAAATAGGCTTTTGCAAGTGGCCCAGTTCCTAATTTTGTTCTGCCAAAGTATCTGACGACAAAAAGAGCGACCCAATTTAGGTTTTTAATCTTCAATGCTGAATAAATTCTTTGACCCGCTGTTCCACTCGGTTCACCATCATCGTAGTAGTGAAAATTTTTTTCGTCAAGTTGATAAGCATAACAAATATGTCTGGCTTTGTGATGTTCATCCCATAATTTTTCAAGAATTGTCTTAAATTCTTCTTTTGAAGATAAAGGATAGAGATAGGCAACAAATTTTGAATCTTTAACATTCAATTCATCTACAAAAACTTTTTGAATTGTAAAGTATTTATCCATTTTATAATTAAAGTTTCTATGAACGAACAAATTTTAATTTTTTATTTCAAAATTTAAAGTACACGGTTACAAAGTTACGAGATTAAAATTAATTGAATTTGAATTACAAACAAGATTAGTGGGAATAGATTAAAGTTAAGTTGATTTTAAGATTTTAATATTTATAAGTTAGAAACTTTTTCTTTAAACAATAAATGTGGATTTAAGTTGAAAAAATTTTGTCAAGTAATCTGGATCTTAAAAAGTTATATTTCGCGATTATATTTTACATACTTTTTTGTAGTTTGAAAATCAATTTTATAATAATTAAAATGAATAGATAAAATAGATGATTTAGATAAACTATATGGACAAGATTATTATTCGTGGAGCTCGTGAACATAACTTAAAGAATCTTGATCTTGAGATCCCGAGAGATAAACTAATTGTTATAACTGGACTTTCCGGTTCTGGGAAGTCTTCTCTTGCTTTTGATACCATTTATGCTGAAGGGCAGAGAAGATTTATTGAAAGTCTCTCAGCCTATGCCCGGCAATTTCTTGGGAATATGGAAAAACCAGATGTTGATCATATCGAAGGATTGAGCCCTTCAATTTCAATTGAACAAAAATCTACTTCAGCAAATCCAAGATCAACCGTTGGAACAATCACAGAGATTTATGATTTTCTTCGACTTTTATTCGCACGAGTAGGTAAACCACATTGTCCTCAATGTGGGAATCCAGTAGAAAAAATGAGCAGTGAACAAATTTATGAAGCTGTTTTTCACACATTTTTTGGGAAGAAAGTAGACATTCTTGCTCCAGTTGTTAAAGGTAGAAAAGGGCATTATAGAGAACTATTTGAAGATATTTTGAAAGATGGATTTTTAAAAGCAAGAATTGATGGTGAGGTTAAAGAAATTTTTAAAGGAATGAAACTCGAACGATACAAAGTCCACAACATCGAAATTCTGATTGATAAAGTTGAGGTTCTTCGTAAGTCGGAAAGAAGAATTCACGAATCACTTGAATATGCTTTGAATTATGGTAATGGTGTTGTAATTGTATCTGATGGTCATTACGAAAAAATTTATAATCGCACTCTTGCCTGTATAAATTGTGGAATCAGCTTGCCTGAACTTGCACCGAATACTTTTTCATTCAATTCACCTTTTGGAGCTTGTTCTGCTTGCGAGGGTCTTGGAGTAAAAAAACAAATTGATCCGTCTCTTGTTATTCCCGATTGGAGTAAATCAATAAACCAGGAAGCAATTGCACCATATGGAAAGCCAAAAGATAATTGGTTCTTTAATCAATTGAGAGCACTTGCGGAAACTTACAATTTTGATTTTGATACACCACTTGATGAATTACCAAAAAAAGTCAAAGACATTTTGCTATATGGTTCGGGCAATGAAAGACTTGAATTCAGATACAAACTCGGCTCGGGTGAATTTGTAACTTATTCGCATCGTTTCAGCGGGATTATATCTCAACTACAACATACTTACGATACAACATCATCGAATAGTATAAGGGAATGGATTGAAGCTTATATGTCAATCTCGATCTGTCCTGAATGTAATGGTTATAGACTTAAACCAGAAGCATTAAGCGTAAAGATTGGTGGGAAAAATATCGGAGAATTATCTCAATTTTCTATTAAAGATCTGAAAAAATTTTTTGATGAAATTCATTTCTCCGGAAGAGAAGAAGAAATCGCTCGTCAAATTTTAAAGGAAATTCGGATGCGATTAAATTTCCTCCTAAATGTAGGACTTGAATACTTAACACTTGATCGAAATTCAACTACTCTTTCCGGTGGTGAAGCACAGAGAATAAGACTGGCTACTCAAATTGGTTCTCAGCTAGCTGGAGTTCTTTATGTTTTAGATGAGCCGAGCATTGGATTGCATCATAGGGATAATTTGAAATTAATTAATTCATTGAAAGAATTGCGGGATCTTGGAAATACTATAATTGTCGTCGAACACGACAAAGAAACAATTCTTAACGCCGATTATCTGATTGATCTTGGTCCTGGTGCAGCTCAAAATGGCGGTCGAGTAGTTTTACAGGGAGAATTGAAAGATATACTTAGCAACGGCGAAAAACATTTTTCAAATTCTATCACACTTCAATATTTATTGAATAAAAAGTTTATTCCTTTTAATCTCAATCCAAGAAAAGGAAATGGTAAATATCTTGTTTTAAAGGGCGCAAGAGGCAATAATCTTAAAAATATCACAGTAGAATTTCCGCTTGGAAAATTAATCTGCATTACTGGAGTTAGTGGCTCAGGAAAATCGACATTAATTAATGATACTCTTGGAAGAATTTTATTTAAACATTTTTATGGATCTAAGCTTGTTCCTCTCCCTTATGATTCAATTACAGGATTGAAAGAAATAGACAAAGTTATAGAGATCGATCAATCACCTATTGGAAGATCACCAAGATCAAATCCAGCGACATATACCACTTTATTTACTTTAATTAGAGATTTATTTGCGGAGTTGCCAGATTCAAAAATTCGTGGTTACAAACCCGGGCGCTTCAGTTTTAATGTTAAAGGTGGAAGATGTGAGGAATGTGAAGGCGACGGAGTGAAAAAAATTGAAATGAATTTTTTGCCCGATGTTTATGTCCTCTGTGATGTTTGCAAAGGTAAACGTTATAATAAAGAAACTTTAGAGGTTAAATACAAAGGTAAATCGATTGCTGATGTTCTGGATATGACCGTTGAGGAAGCTTTACATTTCTTCGAAGATTTTCCTCGCATTAAGAGAAAACTTAAAACTCTTTACGATGTTGGGCTGGGTTACATTAGACTCGGTCAACAAGCAACTACTCTTTCAGGGGGAGAAGCACAAAGAGTTAAACTTGCAACTGAGCTTTCTAAAGTTCAAACTGGTAAAACTTTATATATTTTAGATGAACCTACAACTGGATTGCACTTTGAAGATATTAGAATTTTACTTGAAGTTTTGAATGGACTTGTGGATAAGGGAAATACAGTTATAGTCATTGAACACAATCTCGATGTAATTAAATCAGCTGATTGGATTATTGATCTTGGTCCAGAAGGTGGTGATGCTGGCGGATATATTGTTGCTGAAGGAACTCCGCTCGACCTAACAAAAGTTGAAAATAGTTATACCGGTCAATTCTTAAAACAAGAACTTGAACAAAAAAATTGAAGGAGATTAAAATGAAAAACTATATCATACTGATTTTAAGTCTTTTTATTATCTCAAATTTAAATGCACAACCTGACAAAGGCGTTATGGTTAATCCGCTCGGATTATTTTGGGGAGTAATGAATGTTCAATATGAGTTTAAGTATACGAATGAAAATTCGATTGCTCTTAGAGCAAATTTTGTTGGTTATGATCTGGGTTCATTCTCAAATTCGGCATTTGGCTTTGGTGGTTCTTACAGATGGTATTCAAATTCAAAACCAATTGTCGGATTTTGGTATGGTCCATCAGCAGATTTACTTTTTTGGTCTGCAAAGGAAAAAAATCGAATTGTTCCAGCTACTTACAAGAGTTCTTTTTTTGGAATTGGTGGTGATATTGGTTACAAGTGGAATTTCGAACAATTTGGAGTAGAAATCTTTGGGGGGTTGAGATATTATTTTGGTGAAATTGCTGGTCTCTCATTTGGCGGTGCATCACTCATTGCTGGATTGAATTTAGGTTATCTGTGGAAGTAAGTTATTTTTAATAATTAATATTTGTTTCTTCAACGCAGAGGCGCAGAGATTTCCCAGAAATTTACTTCTCAACTTTTCTTCGCACTTCTTTGCGTCTCTGCGTTTTTATTTTCAACGCAGAGGCGCAGAGATGACATTGAGCTTCGCGAAGAGATAGTTTTACTTAAATTATTCTTGGAAAACTGAAATCAAACTTTCTGGTAATTGTATTTGTGGATTTATCTTTAGTACTTTATCAACTAATTTTTTCGCTTCTGCCTTATTGCCATACTGCAATTCATACATTGCACGACTTATATGAGCAGTTGTAATCAAACTTTTTAATGTTTCAGTATAATAACTTTTTTCTTCTCTAAAACTAATCGAATAGTCTTTCATTTTTAAGGGATGATAAAAAGTATCTTTCACAATTTTAAATAGGAATAAATCAGGGATAACTCTCAAAGTATCAGGTAAAACAAGCCAGCCGCTTTTTAATTCCGTACTAACCATTTCGGGAGTTAAATAAATAGAATGATCGTTAATATTCCTGATTATAAAACTTTGAATAATCTCTCTGTAATATTTCTCAAGAATTTGCGGATTGTAATTTTCATTTCTTTCAAATTTGGCGAGTTCAGGTAAAAATCTATCTATCAAATCTTTTGATCTTTCGTAAATCAATATATTATTTCTTTTGATTTGATTAAAATACCAACTGCGACGAACAAGTTCTTTATCTATTATTGCAATATCTTTTCTTTTACCTTCGACGAATTGCAAATAATATGATGGTGAGATTAAAAAATCCCATAAGTAAGAAATCACAATTGAATTGTTATCAGCAGAGTTCAAAACTGAAATAGAGTATTCATGATATTGTGTATTGTCATTTTGATTAACCTTCTCAAAATTAATCGCAATAAAGAGAACTGGCAAAATTAACAATGCATAAGTCCCAATATTCCTCTGAAAAAATTTTTTAACTATAAACAAGTAGCCGGTAGTTGCAATCAATCCAGCTGAAATAAATGCTAGTAGAAAATATGAATCAATATCGTTTATATCATAATTAATTGAATAAAGCAGGCAGGTGAAAAATAAGATTAAATAGAAGGTCAAGATTTTTCGATTAGTTTTTGATAATTCAATTAATCCAAGAAATATCAGAATTAATCCAAAGTAAGCAAATTCAGTTGGAAAAATTTCAACAAAGTATTTGAATTGTTTTGAAGCTGATTCAGTCGATGAAAAAATCCAGCTTTGATATTGCCAACCCATTATATGTCTTTTGAAATTTTCCCAGTTAACAGGATTTCCCCAATTAATCTCTGGATTTCTTGAAGCTGAAATAGGCAGATAGATATAAATTGTCAATGCCGTAATAAAAGGAATAAGCATTCTAAGAATTCTTTGAAATGCATTTTGACTAAATCCATATTTCGAAAAATATAAATAAGCGAAACCTGGAAGTAATAATATACTTGTCATATGATTTGTGAACGAAAGTCCTAACATAAAAGCAAAGATTAACCAATTTTTCTCAATCTTTCTTAAATCATTCAATTTATTTTCAATTCCTATAAAATAGGCTTTAAGAAAAAAGTAAATTGATGCACTAATCAATAAGATGTGAAGTGAATACACTTCAACCGAAGTTGATTGAAGCCAAAATGTTCTGCTAAATGCAATTGTTAATGTACCCGCTACGGCAATTAATGAGATTAATTCTTCTGTAGGTTGAAAACTTTCGCTGACTTTCTTTTTTGATTTTTTTTCTTTTGTCAATTGAGGTTTTAGCTGTCTCAGTACAAGCAAATTGATTTTCATCAGGAAGAAAACACCGCCGAGTGTATAAAGAGCCGAAAGTAAATTCAGCGCATAAATTTTTGATGAAAAAAGGAAAATCTTAGTAAAAATATATCCAATTAAAGTAAAAAGTGGATATCCGGTGGGGTGAGCAATTCCGAGCGTTGATGCGACCGCTGCAAGTTCACCAGAATCAATTTGAACAACTCCAGGTGCAAGCGTTATTAAATAAACAATGAGGACAAAAACTATCGAAGAAATGAACAACCAATTTTTTTTCATCAGTAGATCTCCGAATTGATTTTTTTGAGCGTTTCAAGATTCTCTTCTAAAATTTCTGAATAATAATTAAATAGTGTTTGCGAAGCTTTTATATTAAAAATCTTCTCAAGGTGTTTTGAACTAAAATCTCTTTTTAAAATAAAACCTTTTTTGCCGATTAAAACCTGTTGATTTAAAATTAATTTTAAAATCAATTGATAGTTCTTTAATAATAATTTGAATAAAGAGCTCTGATCAGAGAATTTTTTACTTAAAAACTGTAATTGTGTTGAAGTGCTTGAGCCAGTTTTATAAAGTATCTCTGGATTTTTGAGCAAAAGAAACTGGATGAGAAATTGAATATCCAGTATTCCTCCTGGAGAATTTTTTAAATCAATTTCATTTAAAGAAAGTTGAATTTTTTCTCGTCGAATTAATTCTTTGTTTCTTTTGATCTCTATCGCAATGTAATTTTCTTCAAATTTTTTTATTCTCTCTCGTAAGTAAGAATTGAGTTCATCAAATAGAAGTTTATTGCCAGTAATCATTCTCATCTTTGTGTATGATTGAAATTCCCAGATTCTCATTCTCTCATTGATGTATTTTTTAAGCTCGTCAATTGTCCAGCTTAATTTCGAGATGGTCCCCTCAGGTCTTAATCTCGAGTCACAATTAAAAAAATCGTACAGTTTAAATTTTTCTCTGATATCACTTAAAATTTTTAGGGAAAATTTTTCTGCTTTATCAAGTTTCACATTTGAACTGAATACGAAAAGTAAATCGATATCAGATTTAAAATGCATCTCCTTAGTTCCGTAACTTCCGAGTCCAACTATGACATAATCTTGAATATTAATTTTTAATGAATTTTGACTTTTAGTTGAAATATTCACAATCAATTTATCAATGAACTCTGAAATCAATTCACCAACTTCTTCTGGATTTAAGTTCTGATTAAATTGATTAATCATTATTGAAAATAGAAAGCGTTCAATTTCATTCTCATCAAACATGTTGAAATAATCATCTATTTGAATCTTCTCAAAAACTCTACCTGAGAAAAAGAAATCGAAAATGAAAGGATTTGTAGTTAACTTATTAGTGAGAGGTTCGGAATTTTCTAAAATCTCAAAAATCAATTTCAAAAGAGATCTGTTATTTAGAAGTTCACTGATTTGATAGGATGTTTTTACCTGCATTAGAAATTTTAGAAAATTATGAACAAAAGTTTCCGGATCAATGGAATTTTCTATATGCTTGATTAGATGTTTTTCAAAATTTTTTATTACATCATTATTTATCCAGACACTATGGAAGCGAAAATTATTTTCAATTATATTTTTTATTAAGTGTAATTTATTCTTAGGATCGATTTTAATAGATGTTGGAATTTTAGATTTTAAGTCGGTCGTTTTCGCTTCATAGTAATAATACTCAAAAATTTGATCGTGATGTTTCTTTACAATCTTTCGGACTTGATTTAATTTTTTATTGAACTCCAGTTTCGAACTCAAACCCAGGAATTTTATTAGATTTAGAAATTTATCTTCATCATCGGGAATATAATGAGTCTGCCTGTCATCCATTAGTTGAATGAAGTTTTCAATTCTTCTTAAAAACTTATAGGCATCAATTATCTCTTTTGCCGATTTCTGTTGAATTAATCCTTTTTTGTGAAGATTTATAATTGCCTCGATTGTATTTGAAGTTCTCAATTCCTTAAAATGTCCACCATAGAGCAATTGCATAACTTGAATGGAGAATTCAACATCTCTAATTCCACCGCTAAAGTGTTTCAGATTTTTCGATAAGCTTTCTTCATCAAATTTTTCTTTTTGAATATCTCTAAATTTTTTCACGAACGATTGTGGCGGTTCAAAAAAAGTTCTTGGATAAATAAAATTTTGAAGCATTGAATAAAATTTCGCATAAAGCTCTTTACTTCCGGCACAATAATTCATTTTCAAAAGCATTTGTCTTTCCCAATCACGTCCATAAGTTTCGTAATAAATCTGATAATAGGAGATTGAACGCGCAAGAGGTGAATACTTTCCATCAGGTCGTAATCTAAAATCAATTCTATAAAGTGAGCTTCCATCTTTTTGCTCACTGCATATTTGGATGAAGTCTTTGATTACTTTGTCATAAAACTCAAGCACATTGGAATTGTCTTTCTCTGGTGGATTATCATAGACACAAATCAAGTCAACATCGGAGCTGTAATTAAGTTCGTTTCCTCCAAATTTTCCAAGTGAGATTAATACATAGTCGGGAATAGAATTAAGCCGACTTTTTTCTATATTTAATTTAAGTGAAAGTTCAAATACACTTTCTAAAATTGCTTTTGTCAAATTAGAATACTCAGCCATCGATTGTTCGATATCGCAAAGTTGTAAGATGTCTCTTAATCCAATTCTCAAAACCTGCATTCTTTTGAATCGCCGAATTGCTTGAAGTTTCTTTTCAGTTGACTTAAAGATTTGCAGTTGAGAGTTCAATTCTTCTTTGTAAAGATCATAAGAAAAATTTTTTTGTAATTCATCGGAAGAGAGAAATCTTGTGAGGAATTCAGGGTTCCGTACAATAATATCCGTAAGATAATTTGAATAAGCAGAAATTTTCAGAATAACTTCAATATAAATCAGAAAAGATTCTAATTTCTCAGCATAAACTGATTGATAGTAATCGTTCTCTTTTATTCTTTTGAAATTATTAAGTACTCTATCAGAGACAAAGATCGATCTTAGAATTTTATCAATGCTTTTTAAGAATTTCTTTTGTTCAGCTTCAGAAAAATAGTTAGCTGAGAGTTTAATCAGATAGTTTTTAAGTTCATTTTTTAACACGTGCAAATTTAGTAATTAAGAGATAAAATATTTTGAAACTTGTTTGAGGCTTGTAAGTAATAGAACTCAAATTTATGCACAAATCAAGGGAAGTTTTAATTTGGTTGTTCAAATTCCAATTCAACTTTTAATTCAATAGGTTTAAATTGCAATTAATTAAATCAATTTTTGCGAATAAATTGTTTTTCAGAACTCATTTAATTAGTTTTAATAAAATATTGAAGAGGTAAAATGTTAAAGTTATTGAAGAAAATCTTTGGCGATAAACATAAACGAGATATTGAAGCGCTCAAGCCAATCGTTGCTGAGATAAATCAAATTTATGAAACATTAAAAGATTTAACTGATGATGAGCTGAGGGCTGAAACCCAAAAATTAAAACAGATTATTAACGAAAGAACTCAAGATTTAAGAACTCAAATTGAAAGTCTTGAGGCGAAACTTAAAGAAGATCTCTCAGCAGAGGAACAACAGAAAATATACGATGAGCTCGAAGAACTAAATGAAGAGCTTGATGCGACTTACGAAGAAGTTCTTGATGAAATTCTACCACGAGCTTACGCAATTGTAAAAGACACCTGTCGTAGATTAGTTGGAAAATCGTGGGAAGTGGTCGGTCGGAAAATCACCTGGGATATGATTCCATTCGATGTTCAATTAATGGGAGCAATTGTACTTCATCAAGGCAAGATTGCGGAGATGGCAACAGGTGAAGGAAAAACGCTTGTTGCCACTATGCCTCTATTTTTGAATGCACTTACAGGTCGGGGTTGTCATTTAGTTACAGTTAACGATTATCTTGCTCAACGTGATAGAGAATGGATGGGTAAAATTTTTGAATTTCATGGATTAACTGTAGGTGTGATTCTTAATCATATGTCGCCAGAAGAACGAAAGAAAATGTACCAGTGCGATATAACTTACGGCACAAACAATGAATTTGGTTTCGATTATCTACGCGACAATATGGCTATTTCATTGGATGGAATTGTGCAACGGGGTCACAATTATGCAATCGTAGATGAAGTTGATTCTGTCTTAATTGATGAAGCAAGAACTCCATTAATAATTAGTGGACCTGTTGAAAGCTCTGAACAAAAATTCACAGAATTAAAACCAAGAGTTGAAAGACTCGTTCGTGCACAGGCTCAGTTAGTTGCAAAAATTGTTCAGGAAGCAGAAGAAGAATTGACTAAACCAGAACCAGATTATCATAAGGCTGGAGTTTTGTTATTGCGAGCACATCGTGGTTATCCAAAAAATAAAAAATTAATGAAACTCTTGAGCGAGCCTTCAAACAAAAAATTGATGCAGGAAACAGAGCTCGAGTATATGCGCGAGCAGGAAAAACGAATGCACGAAATTGATGATGAGCTATACTTCAGAATAGATGAAAAAAATCATTCCATTGATTTAACTGAAAAAGGTCGCGAATTCATTACTAATATTAATGAAGACAAAGATTTCTTTGTATTGCCAGATCTTGGAACTGAAATTAGTAAAATTGAAAACGATAAAACTTTATCAACTGAAGAAAAAGTCAAACGAAAAGATAAACTTTATCAACTCTATGCAGAAAGAAGCGATCGAATTCATACAGTCCAGCAGTTATTGAGAGCCTATGCGCTTTATGAAAAAGATGTTGAATATGTTGTCACTGACGATGGAAAAGTAATGATCGTTGACGAGTTCACAGGAAGATTGCTTCCAGGCAGAAGGTATTCTGATGGACTTCATCAGGCAATTGAAGCAAAAGAAAATGTAAAAGTTGAAAAAGATACTCAAACCCTTGCAACTATCACACTTCAAAATTATTTCCGACTTTACAAAAAACTTGCTGGAATGACTGGAACGGCTGAAACAGAAGCATCTGAATTCTGGGAAATTTACAAACTTGATGTAGTTGTGATCCCTACTCACAAACCTTGCATTCGAATTGATTACGATGATGTCATTTATAGAACAATGCGAGAAAAGTACAATGCTCTTTTAGATGAAATTGAGGAACTTCACAAAATTGGAAGACCAATTCTTGTCGGTACAACTTCAGTTGAAGCCTCAGAAACTGTAAGTCGAATGTTGAAGAGGAAAGGAATTCCACATAATGTATTAAATGCAAAACATCATCAAAGAGAAGCTGAAATTGTTGCAAATGCTGGATTGAGAGGCGCTGTTACTATTGCAACAAATATGGCTGGTCGTGGAACTGATATTAAGCTTGGTCCTGGAGTAAAAGAACTTGGAGGTCTTGCTATTCTTGGAACAACTCGTCACGAATCAAGAAGAATTGATCGACAGTTGAGAGGTCGTGCCGGCCGTCAGGGCGATCCAGGCTCATCTAAATTTTATCTTTCCCTTGAAGATGATCTAATGAGACTTTTTGGAAGCGATAGAATTGCTTCAATTATGGAAAGAATTGGCGTTAAGGAAGGTGAAGTAATTACACATCCATTAATTACAAGAAGTGTTGAAAGAGCTCAGAAGAAAGTTGAACAGAACAATTTCGCAATAAGAAAACGTCTCCTTGAATACGACAATGTGATGAATTCTCAGCGTGAAGTTATTTACAATAAAAGAATGCAAGCATTGAAAGGTGAAAGATTAAAAGGAAGGTTGCTCGAAGATCTATTCGAATATATTTCTGATACTGTTCATAAATTTTATGAGAAAGCTGAGATTGATCTATTGCGAGAAGAGTTGATCAGAAATCTTTTAATTGATGTTCAAATCTCACCACAACTATTTCAAGAACTTGGTGAAGATGGATTAACAGAAAAAATTTACGAAGCTGCCGTAGATTTTTATAACAAAAAAGAAAAAATGCTTGGAAGCGAGCTGATGGCAAATCTTGAAAGGTTTGCTGTTTTAAGTGTGATAGATGAAAAATGGAAAGAGCATCTTCGTGATATGGATGATTTGAAGGAAGGAATTGGACTTCGGGCTTATGGTCAGCGCGATCCACTCATTGAATATAAATCAGAAGCTTATGAATTGTTTATGAATATGCTCACTTCTATTCGTGATGAGAGTTTGAAATTTGTTTTCCAATGGTTCCCTGAAGTTCCAGAACAATTGCAAAGAAGAAGACGGGCTCCAGAAAGAATTCAAACAATTCATCAATCAGTTGATGGATTGCAGGTTGCACGAGAAAAGGGAGCAACGCAAACTTCTGCTCAGACTGCAGGTAAACCGCAACCTGTTAGAGTTGGTGAAAAAATTGGAAGGAATGATCCATGTCCCTGTGGAAGTGGTAAAAAATATAAACACTGTTGTGGCAGATAATTAAGAGGTTAATATGCCGTCAAATAAATTAAAAAAAATTGAAGCGATTATCAGGCCTTTCAAGCTTGACGATGTGAAGGACGCTTTACTTGAAGAAGGAATACAGGGTTTAACTATAACTGAAGTTAGAGGTTATGGAAGACAAAAAGGTCACTCGGAAATTTATCGTGGAAGTGAATATCGCATTGAATTTGTTCCAAAAATTAAAATCGAAATTGTATGCCTGGAATCACAACAGGAGGCTATTGTAAATACGATTATCCGTGCGGCTAAAACGGGACAGATTGGAGATGGAAAAATTTTTATATCAAGTATCGAAGACGCAATTCGAATAAGAACTGAAGAATCTGGTAAAAACGCTCTTTAAAAATTTGAAGGAAATTTATTGTTCTTATGTTTGTTTTCGTTGATGGAATATTTTCTAAAATATATTAATAGTTTGTTTACAGAGACTTTATGTGAATACGCAGATTTTGAGGTTAGATATTTTAAACTTTAAGCCTTTTAAGTTCTTTAAATGAAAGATCTTAAGTTCACTTTTCAGGATGTAGTAGTTCGAATCTTAGTTCAAAAGAAAAACAAATTCAAAAGTTGAAAAAATGAAAAAGATTAGTTTTATCCTTCCATTAATTATTTCTTCTTTTATTTTAAATTCTTGCGCAGTTTCAAACTTCTTTAAGAAGGGTTTCGAAAACTTTACGACTTACTTTAATATTTATTACAATGCAAGCAGAATTTTTAATGAAGCAGAAACCGAACTTTTGAAACAACAGAAAGATATCTTTACAACTAAAGAGATTGCACCGGGTGGAAATGTAACGAACAAGTTTGTTCAGGTGATTGAAAAGTGCTCAAAAATTCTGCAGTATCATCAGAATTCTTCTTTTGTAGATGATGCGCTTTTTATGATTGGCAAAGCTTATTATTATCAGAGAGAATATCCAAGTGCAATTCGAAAATTCTCAGAGTTAATGGCAACTTTCCCTGACAGTAAATATGCTCTTGAAGCTAAATTATGGATTGCCCGTTCATACGCAAAAACAATCGAAGTTGACAGAGCATTGAAACTTCTAAATGAGGTTTATCAAGAAGCTAAAGATGAGGATAATGAAGAAGTCAGGAGTTATGCGCTTCTGGAAATTTTGAAGATATATTTCAAAAGAAATAATTATGAAGGTATTATAAATCTTGGTCAGGAATTTGTTGAAATTTCTGATGATGACGAAATTATTGCACAGGTTCTAATGCAAATTGGCAATTCATACGCCAAACTTGGTCAGCTCGATAAGGCTCTCGAAAATTTTTCGAAGGTCAAAAAATATACTTCGGATTATTACTACATTTTCAAATCTCAAATTGAGTATGCAAAGATTTTAAGAGAGAAAGAACGATATGAGGAAGCTCAATCGATTTTAGATAATCTTTATTCAGAATCGTTATTTAATGAATATAAAGATTACACAGAACTTGAATATGCTTATTTATCTTTAAGTCAAAAAGATACTGCCGAAGCTTTAAGTTATTTTATAAAAGTCGATACAACTTATCAATCGAAAGAGACTGCTGGAATTGCTCAATATGAGCTTGCAAATTATCTGGAAAATGTTTTGGGTAATTTAGATTCAGCTAAATATTATTACGATAAAAGTCTTCGTTCTCAAATTCCAGATGATTTAAAAAAGAATGCTCAGTTCAAATCAAATCTTTTAAACCGCTATAAAAATTTATGGACTTCAATAAAGAATCTCGAAAAGCAAATTCCAATTTTAAGAACTTTCCCTGTTGATACTACTTATCCGAAGTTTCAAGAAGTTGAAATTGACTCATCAATGCTAAATGATTCAGCTTATCTTGCCGATCTACAGGAATATTTTGAGGAGAAAAGAAGAGCCGACAGCTTATATGCTGAAAAACTTAAAAGGGATACATTAACATTTCAGGCAAATTTAAAGACAGCCGATTCACTTGAAGTAAATATCGCTCGATTGAAATTTGATCTGGCAACATTATTTATAGTAGATTACAACAAACCAGACTCAGCCTATCGTTATCTAAAGGAGATTGTTGAGAAATATCCTGATAAAGATTTTAGTGAGCGTGCGTTTTATGCACTTGCAAGTTATTATGAAACGATTGGTGAAAAAGAAAAGGCTGATAGTTTATACCGTTTTATTTATGATAACTTTATTGATTCAGAAATTTCCAGAATCATTGCAAAAAAGATGAAACTTCCACCCAGAGTTTCAAAAAATGATTTGCCTGATTTAGAATATCGTCAAGCCGAAGAATTAATTGAACAAAAGAATTATAAAGAAGCAATTGATAAACTTTATCAAATTTATAAGAAATA
>JBNAWO010000010.1:0-45572 GCA_049699815.1 Ignavibacteria bacterium
GTAAAATTAAATCAAAATTGCGGAGATATGTATAAATATTTCAGAGCTGAAAAAATCGTCAATTTTTAATTATTAACTTTTTGGTATTAACTATTCAACGTTCCAAAGTTAATTTGATTTTTCCCAGGTGATAAAATTCAGGTTATAGTCTTATAATTAAAGGACTTCAACCATATTTCCTATATTGAGAAAAATTCAAAATTTTTGAAATCTCTAATGCCGTGTAAGTTAAATGACAGGTTAATTTTTCCCTTTTACACAATTTCTGAAAACTACTTAATTAAAAATGAGTGAAAATTCAATCTAAAACACCCACTAATTTTTTCTAAATTTGTAATAAATAAAAGAGAGGAATTTTTGAGATGAAGTACAATAAAATCAAAGTGCCCACTGAAGGTGAAAAAATTACAATTCAGGACGGAAAACTTAATGTTCCTGAAAAACCAATTATCCCTTTTATCGAAGGAGATGGAACTGGACCCGATATCTGGCGAGCAGCACAATTTGTTTTTGATAAAGCAGTTGAAAAAGCTTACGGTGGAAAAAGAAAAATTGTCTGGATGGAAGTGTATGCAGGAGAAAAATCAAATGAAGTTTATGGCCCAAATACATGGCTTCCTGATGAAACTCTTGAAGCAATCAAAGAATATCTCATTGCAATCAAAGGACCAATGACTACACCTGTTGGCGGTGGAATTAGATCAATAAATGTTGCATTAAGACAATTATTGGATCTTTATGTTTGTTTAAGACCAGTTCAATATTTTCCCGGCGTTCCTTCTCCAGTAAAGCATCCAGAACTTGTCAATATGGTGATCTTCCGTGAAAATACTGAAGATATTTACGCCGGAATTGAATGGGAAGCAGAATCTCCAGAGGCGAAAAAAGTAATAGACTTTTTACAAAATGAAATGGGAGTTAAAAAGATTCGTTTCCCTAACACAAGCGGCATTGGTATTAAACCAATTTCAAGAGAAGGAACTGAAAGATTGGTCCGTGCAGCAATAAATTATGCGATTAAAAATAATAGAAAGAGCGTAACCCTTGTTCATAAAGGCAATATTATGAAATTTACAGAAGGCGCTTTTAGAAATTGGGGTTATGCACTTGCCACCAGAGAATTCCGTGATCAAGTTGTAACCTGGGATGAATGTCAGGGTAATGTTCCAGAAGGAAAAATTTTAATTAAAGATGCAATTGCTGATAACTTCTTGCAGCAAATCTTAACTCGTCCTGCAGAATATGATGTAATCGCAACAATGAATTTAAATGGTGATTATATTTCTGATGCTCTTGCAGCGCAAGTTGGCGGAATAGGAATCGCACCTGGGGCAAATATCAATTATGAATCAGGACACGCTATTTTCGAAGCTACTCATGGAACTGCACCAAAATATGCTGGACAGGATAAAGTCAATCCTTCTTCCGTTATCTTATCAGGTGAAATGATGTTCAGATATATGGGTTGGATAGAAGCAGCTGATTTAATTATAAAAGGAATCAGCGGTGCAATAGCAAGCAAACGAGTAACCTATGATTTTGCTCGATTGATGGAAGGCGCAACTGAGATTAAATGTTCTGAATTTGGAAAAAACATCGTTGATCATATGTGATTTATTAACCCTTTAACCTTTCTCTGTGAGAGTTTAAAACTCTTATGGGGAAAGGTTCTTTTTTATTTTTTCATAATAAAAACAAAAATTTCTAAAACTTCAATTTTGTTCTTTTTCTTCTCTAACTATGTAGCTAAATATTTTAAATAAAAAATTCCCCCGATAAAAAATTTATAAACAAAACCTTGCAAGAAAAGAATTAAAAGTTTTTAGTAAAGTTTATTTTTCCAGCTGTTTCCCAACTCCAAATGCAATGGCAGCCAACAAACAGGTTTGAGCAAACATATGCCAGGTTGCATTTGCAAAAACAATAGTTGAACCAGAGAATTTTCCTATCAATCCAATGAGAACGCTTAAAGCAGCAATAACGAGAAGTAGTAAAATAACTTTGTTCTTCATCTTTGAACCCCTTCTGTTTACAATTCAAAAGTAGATATATAAAATCTGAAATACAAGTATCTAGAACAAATTCAAAAGCCGACTGATCGTTTCCTCGCTCGAAGTTTTTTAATCTTATTTAAGTAATTTTGAATAGATAAAAACTTCAAATGAGGTGATCAATGAAATCATATTATTTCCCTCCTATAAATTCAGCTAATCAAGTTATCTTTAATCAAAAACCACAAAAGAGTTTTTATAAACTTCTCTTATCCATTCTAATTTTGCTCTCCTCATTAATAAATTTTTCTAACGGACAAACGCTTGTCCAGGTAATTAATCTTCCAAATAATAATTTCTTTAACTATGGGTATGGTTTAGCAGTTAGAGATGGTTTATTATGGCTCTCAAGTTCATATTCCACTGGTAATCTTGGAGCGAGACTATATGCAGTCGATACACTAGGAGTAATTCAAGATAGCGTAATCTTTAGTAGTTCACATCTTAATTCTTCACAGGGACTAACAACAGATGGTAATAATTTTTACTTTGTTCAAAGATATACTGCACGATGTAGAATTATAAGAATTGCCAGAAATGGACAGATACTAGATTCACTTAATTGGCCTACCGCATCAAGTGTATATCTTGGAGGAATTGCATATGATGGACAAATCTGGGCATCTGTTTATTATCCAAATACAAGTGCCGCACTTTATAGAATTGATTTAAATACAAGTCAGGTCACAGATACAATCCCGGTTTTTGGTCTTCAACCTCAGGGAATTGCAGTTAAAGGCGATACAATTTTTTATGTAATGGATGGTTTCGATGGAGATCCAGAAAGAATTTATGCCGTTAATAGATTTACCAAAGATACTTTGTTTTCATTTCCACTTCCTGAAACTCCTGGTCAAAGGCAAAATCCAAGAGGTTTGGCCTGGGACGGAAAATATCTTTACTTACTTGCTGAACCTGTCGGAGCATCTTCAGGAAGGCAAATCTTTAAATACTCAATTGGTGGTGGAACTCCATCTATTAATGTTCCAACTAAATTTTATGATTTCGGAAATGTTGTGCTTGGAACTAGTGGACAGGTTACAACAACAGTTTACAACAATGGTTCAGCAAATCTTATAATTGACAGCGTGAGGTTTTTCTACTCATCAAGATTTATAACAAACTTAAACACACCTGCAATTATTCAACCGAATGGAAGCTTAAACTTTCAAATTTCATTCTCTCCGATTGTATATGGTCCTGATAGTGCACATCTTTACATCTATCATAATGATATATCGAGACCTGCTCAAGTTATTCGATTAGTTGGGAATGGAATTTATGGACAGGGTGTAATTAATGTACCTTCATCTTATAATTTTGGAACAAAAAGAGTTGGAAGCACAAACTTCTGGTGGATGAAAATCGAAAACCAGAGCTCACAACCAATAAATATCTTTTCATGGAGTGCATCAATTCCAGATTTCTACCTTGAACCAGATGTTTTTCCATTAACTCTCGCAGCAAATAGTTCGAGATATGTTCGTGTCTGGTTTAATCCAAAATCTTCAGGATTAATTACTGACACATTGAAAATATTAAACAATTCTTCAAATGCACCAGAGGCAAAAATCTTTGTATCTGGTACAGGTGAAATACAAAATCTTTCACTTGGTCAACCACTGTGGATGCATACAATGCCCAATCATCCAATTTCTAATACATTCAGAACAGTTAAAGGAGTTAGAGCAATTCAGGACATTACTGGTGATGGGAAAGCTGATGTTATTGTTTGTACAGAAAACTACTGGACAGCTGCATTAAATGGTAATTCATCAAACAGTAACGATACATTATGGTCTTTTAATACTTACATCTCAAATTCTAGCGCTGGATCAATTGGAAGTGCTGGAGATTACTCTTATCAAAAAGCTCTATCTATCGCATCTGATTTGAACGGAGATAGATTTAATGATGTCGTGATTGGTACAGGCGGTGGAAATGAAACTGTCTATGCATTAAATGGAAAAACAGGGCAAATGCTATGGAAATTTGGAACAGATCATCCTGATAGCTTTGCTCTGGGTGATATTACAGGCGTCGACGCAACTACTGACTTTAATAGTGATGGTAAACCTGATGTTATTGCTGCATCAAGTGCAACTCAATCTGGTGGTGTAGCGGGAAGACGATCTGTTTATCTTTTTAATGGAATTAATGGTCAAATCATCTGGCAAAGATTTGTCGGCGGTTTTACTCATGGAGTCACTGCAATTCCTGATATTAACAACGATGGGGTTCCTGATGTAATTGCAACTATTGGTGAACCTGTTTATCAATTTCAAGCTTTGAGTGGTGCAAATGGAAATTTAATCTGGGCTTTTCAAGTAGCCTCAAGCACTGGTGGCGCCAAAGAAGTTTTAGTCTTTCCTGTTCCTGGTCAAAAGCCTGATGTTATTGCCGGTGCATTTTGGGGACCAGTTTATAGATTAAAAGGAACAACTGGTTTGCCTTTATGGACATACTCAACCGGTGGAGGTGCACCAACTCAAATAAAAATTTTGAGAGATGTTAATGGTGATGGCGTTGATGAAATCGTGATTTCGATCCTTGCTGGTGGTGCTGCTTGTATTGATGGCGCAACTGGAAATCAACTCTGGTTCAAGTCAACCGGAAACACGATGGGAGTTGATGTAATCCCCGATTTGAATGGTGATGGTTCAGATGATGTTGTTTTTGCTGTGCAGAATCAAGGAGCTTTAATTGTCAATGGAAGTAATGGTAATGAACTTGCTTTGTATTCTTTCGGTGGATCAACTCAAGCAAGAGAAGTTGCTGTAATTCCTGATTTAGATAACAATGGTTCTTATGATATCCTGGTTGGTTCAAATCTTGGTAATGTTGCTCTGCTCTCAGGTGGATTAGTTACATTACCTGCAACAATTCAAATTACAAAACCTAACGGTGGTGAAATCTGGTATATCAATCAGCATAAACTGATTGAATGGACAAGTTCTAATGTTAATAGTGTAAAGATAGAAATATCATTCAACAATGGAGTTAATTGGAATTTAATTGCAACAAATCTTTCAGCCCAAACGGGTTCATACGAATGGATTGTAACTGGTCCAGCATCTGAGAATTGTCTGATAAAAATTTCTTCAATCGAAAATCCAAATGTATTTGATATTAGTGATAATGTATTTTCAATCAGGAATGAACTCTGCGTCAACTTTAATTTGAACTCTGGCTGGAATATTGTTTCTGTTCCCGTATCAAGAACAAATATGTCTAAATCAGATATCTTTCCAGATGCAACATCATCTGCTTTTGCATTCAATCAATCAATTGGTTACTATACTGTTGATACTCTCTCCAATGGTAAAGGATACTGGTTAAAATATCCAACCATAGCTCAAGTTAATATTTGTGGCTTACCTGTTGCCAATCAATTCGCTCAAGTAAAATCAGGCTGGAATTTAATTGGTGGGTTTGAAAATGATATTTCTGTCAATTCAATTACAACCAATCCACCAAATATTTTACAATCATATTTCTTTGGATATAATAACGGATATTTTGTTGCTCAAACAATTCAAAAAGGAAAAGGATATTGGATTAAAGTTTCTGAAGATGGAAATATTATTTTTAATCAAACACTAAATAAATCAAAAACTAAAACTCCTTCACTTGAAGATATTCTGAAAGATGCTGGTGAATTGATAATCAGCGATAATTCACAAAGAATCATAAAACTTTATCTTAACGAAAATCTTGAAAACGATTTATTTGAACTTCCGCCTCTTCCACCTTCTCAAATTTTTGATGTGAGATTTTCTTCCAATCGTTTTGTTGAAAATGTTAATCAAAAAATCTCTCTAATGATCAATTCAGCTGAATATCCAGTTAAGATCAAAACCACAAAATTTACTCTTAAAGTTGAAAGTGAACCTGTTGCGGAAATTAGCGAAATAATTTCACCCGGAGAGGAATTAATAATTCATAATTCTAAAATCAAATCTTTAAAACTTTTGCCAATTACAATCCCCGAAAGAACTGAGCTTTATCAAAATTATCCTAATCCATTTAATCCAATCACAAAGATCAAATTCACATTAAAAGGTAAATCAAAAGTTCAATTGAAACTATTCGATGCACTTGGTAGAGAAATTTCAACTTTAATTGATGAAGAAAGGGAAACTGGTATTTATAATTTCACTTTTAATGCTGCTAATTTCAATCTGCCGAGTGGAATTTATTTCTATCAACTAACAACTGGAGATTACAAGTCAATTAGAAAGATGATTTATCTGAAATAATAGAAATCTTTTTTTAAGACGATACTGTCAGAATAAAGAAAAAAATTAATTTAATTAGCTCACAAAAGCTACATTTAGATAAAAATAAAATTCTGACAGCTTCGTCTTTCATCACGATGATTTTTATTATCAATTGCCTCTTTTTACATCATCATCTGTTTATCCCATCTAAAATTAAAATGGAAAAATTTGTAAATTGATTTAGTTATCAATTATTCCAAATTTTTGTAAAGTTAAGAAACGAGAAAAATTATGATAAATTTTAAGGATAAATCACTAATCCCTATCTGGGAAAAGATTCAAAATGGTCAGGAATTGACTTTTGAAGATGGAGTTACTCTTTACAATTCGCCTGATCTACTTTCCATAGGAAAGATGGCTCACTGGCTCCAGAGAGAAAAAAGTGGCGATGCAGTTTACTTTGTCGTTAATCAAAAAATAGAACCGACAAATATTTGCGTTCTCTCCTGTAAATTCTGTGATTTCGCAGTCAAGAAAAATTCCCCCGAAGCTTATGAAATGACAATTGAAGCTATTCTTGAAAAATTAAATCCAGAACTTCTGGAAGTTCATATTACTGGTGGACTTCATCCTGACTGGAAATGGGAATATTATGTTAATATGGTTCGCGAAATTAAAAAGCATTTTCCCAGAATAGATGTCAAAGCATTTACAGCAGTCGAGATCGATTTCTTTTCAAAGAAATTTAAAAAATCAATTGAAGAAGTTTTACTCGAATTGAAAGAAGCCGGATTGAGGACTTTACCAGGCGGTGGTGCAGAAGTTTTTTCTGAACGAGTTAGACGGCTTCTCTTTAATCAAAAAATTGGTGCAAAACGATGGCTCGAAATTCATAAAACCGCTCATCAACTTGGAATTAAATCAAATGCAACTTTACTTTATGGACACATTGAAACAATTGAAGAAAGAATAAATCATTTTCTTTTGCTGAGAGATTTGCAAAAAGAAACTGGCGGATTCTTATCTTTCATTCCACTTGCTTTTCAACCCGGCGATACAGGGATAAAACCAAGAAATCAATTTACTTCCGCTATTGATGATTTGAAAACGATTGCAATTTCAAGATTAATGCTTCACAATTTTGATCATATAAAAGCCTACTGGGTGATGTTAACTGAAGAACTCGCAGCTGTTGCATTAAACTTTGGCGCAGATGATATGGATGGAACTGTTGGCGGGGAAAGAATCGCTCACGATGCTGGTGCAATTTCCCCAATGCAACTTGCAAAAAACAAACTCATTAAAATCATCAACGATGCAAATAAAATCCCTGTCGAACGAGACATCTTCTACAAACCAATTAAACTCCATTCACAAAACATTATTGGTCGAGTTTCTTATCTGAATACTCTTCCATTCTTTAAATTTTTGGATAATAGAGAATACAAAATTTTCCCGGCTCCACCTCGTCAACTTGGATTTTTATTCAAAGACGGAAATATTGATGCTGGAATTGTCTCACTTGTAGATTATTTCGAAAGAGAAAATGATTTTACTTTTCTTAAATACGGAATCGTCGGAAATAAAAATGTTAAAAGTGTAATTCTCTATTCAAAATATCCAATTGAAAGTTTAGATGGTAAAAATATCGCAGTAACAGATGAAACTTCTACTTCGTTTCGGCTGCTTCAGGTCTTGCTTGAAATGAGATACAAACTTGATGTTGTTTATGTTAGAGAAAAGATTTCGGCTCGTGAAAAAAATCTTCCAAACTTTGATGCATTTCTCACAATTGGTGATGACGCCTTAAGATTTATGAAACATAAAATCGAAGGCTTTGATTACTCTTACGACCTTGCACAACTCTGGTATGAATGGCAGCGACTTCCTTTTGTTTTTGCCGTCTGGGCAGTAAAAAAGGATCTTGCTCAACAAAAACTTAGTGCTCTCGATGAGTTACTAAACGATGCTTTATGCAAGTTTTTTGAAGCTGAAACTTTGATCGAAGAATTTTACAATACAAGAATTGGTCTGACCAGAGAAGAGATTAAAGATTATTTGAGCAACATTGTTTATCGACTTGGTGAAAGTGAATTTAAAGCTATTGAGGTCTTCAGAGAATTGTATCAAAAGCTCAAACAAAAACATCTGGTTGAAGAGAAATCTTTCAATTGAAATTTTTAATTGTTTTTATCAGAGAGTTGGATGAGATTTAGTTTTTGTGCTTTATAATTTTAGAGACTGAATTAAAAGAAAACAAAATGTGTATAATCCTAAGCAAGTTTCAGATTGATGATTAATTTGAAAAATTTCATTCAGTCACACTTCGATTTACTCAGGGTGACAATTTCAATGTCAGGCTGTGCTTGACGAATGGATTGAATAAAACAACAATGTAAATTGATTTTTATATTTAATAATTAAAGGGGAAAATAATTATGAACACAAAAGACATTCTTCAAAAAGCATTGAACGGTGAGAGAATAACAAACGATGAATGTTTACAACTACTTAAATACAATGATATACTTGAACTTGGAGAAGCGGCAAATGAAATTCGATTCAGACAAAATCCAGAAAATTATGTGACTTTTGTAATCGACACCAATCCAAATTACACAAATGTCTGTGAAATTGATTGCACATTCTGCGCCTTTTATCGCCATCGTGATGAACCAGATGCTTACACTTATTCAGTAGATGAAATGATTAAAAAATTTAAAGATGCATCTAAACACGGTGTAACAACTGTACTACTTCAAGGTGGAGTTAATCCAGAACTACCATTTGAATATTATCTTGAGCTGGTTGATAGAACTCGTAAAGAAGTTCCCGGAATTCATCCTCATTTTTTTTCAACTTCCGAAATTATTGGAATGAGCGAAGTTAGTGGACTTTCAATTCGAGAAGTTCTATTGAGGTTAAAAGAAGCTGGATTGAATACAATTCCTGGTGGCGGAGCAGAAATTTTAAGCGATCGTGTAAAAAGAAAAATCAGCAAGAAAAAAGGAACAAGCGCAGATTGGTTAAATGTAATGAGAGAAGCACACCAGCTCGGATACAAAACAACTGCAACAATGATGTTCGGTCATATTGAAACTGATGAAGATATTGTTATTCATTTAGACAGCATTCGGAAACTTCAAGACGAAACGGGGGGCTTCACAGCTTTTATCCCCTGGAGCTTCAAACCAGAAAACACTCCTCTTGAAAAACACATTAAATCATTTGCGTCGCCTTATCGTTATTTGCAGATTATTGCAATTTCAAGAATTTATCTTGATAACTTTCCACACATTCAAGCGAGCTGGTTCAGTGAAGGAAAGAAAATTGGTCAGGTTGCCTTGCATTTTGGTGCTGATGATTTTGGTGGAACGCTGGAAGAAGAAAATGTCCACGCAGCTGCCAATTTTATTAACAAAAGTTCGACCGAAGAGGTTATTGACTTAATTCACGGTGCCGGCTTCGATGCTGCACAAAGAGATACGCTTTATAATATTTTGAAGGTTTACAGGAAAGAAGAAATATTAACTCAAAATTAAAAATTCAATGAAACGTTTCGAACAAATTCATTATCTCTCGTGGGATCATCAGTCGACTTTGATGGAGGCATTTAAAATTCAAAAGTATATCGATTCCCTTTCAAATGAGGAATTAATTCAAAAAAGAGAAAAAACAATTCAACATTATGAGAATGACTTGCTTCTTCATTTTCGGACCGAAGAAGAATGTCTTCTGCCAAGAATGATTTTAAAACAAAATGTAAACTCTGATTTAATTAGAAAAACTCTTGACGATCACATTTTAATTCATAGTCTGTTTTTACTCTTGAAAAAAGAGAAATCTGACATTCAAAAAATCAAATCAATATTAAAAGAAATCAGCAAAGCCTTAAACGATCATATTCGATTTGAAGAGCGTGAACTTTTTGAACATTCTCAATCTCTATTAAAAGCTGAAGACTTCAACGAAATTCAACAGGAAATTTTTAAACGATATGGAGATAAGTACAAATCAAGTTCCTGTCAATTACCAGAATTTTAATTTGTAATAAATGAATAAGTTTGAAGCAAGCTTAAACCTTCTACCATTTGATTTATTCAGTCGGATTAATCCAGAGCCAGGCTGGATGTTTTTTGACTCAGCACTTCAAAATGTTCCTTACAGTCGTTATTCGATTCTGTTAATTAAACCATTATTTATTATTTCTTACAAAGAAAAATACATTACCAGACAAAATCACGATAAAGAAAATTTTGAAACATCCAATCCGCTCAAAGCAATCAAACAAAATTTTTATCAGTTAAAAAAAGAGTACTCGCCGATCTCGTTCGAAGAAGACACATTCCATATAGGGTTCGCTGGATATATCTCTTATGATTTTGGTATGACTCTGGAAAATGTACAAAGTAAAAATCCTGCAACAACAAATTTGCCCGAGATCTTTTTTGGTTTTTTTGAATCAGCCCTAGTTTATGATCATCAAACAAAAAAATACACTGTTTACTCAAAAACAAATCCAAAAAAATTTCTGGATTTCATCTTTTCAAGACTTGAACCAAAAAAGAATTTTATTTCAAGTACAAAAACACCTGATATTCAATCAAACTTCACAAAAGAAGAATACATCAACACAATTCAAACAATTAAAAAATACATTGAAGAAGGTGAAATTTATCAGGTAAATCTTTCTCAACAATTTTCTTGTAAGACCGCTGAACACCCAATTCAAATCTATTCAAGGTTACGTGAAAACAATCCTGCACATTTCAGTGCTCTAATCTGTGTGAATAATAATCAATGGGTACTAAGTTCATCTCCCGAATTATTTATTGACTTGAAAAAAAATAGGGTAATAACCAAACCAATTAAAGGAACAATTAAGCGCGGAGCTTCAACTGAAGAAGATAAGAATTTAATAAGA
Source organism: Ignavibacteria bacterium (assembly GCA_049699815.1). GTDB lineage: Bacteria > Bacteroidota > Ignavibacteria > Ch128b > Ch128b > Ch128b. The sequence continues at coordinate 11,196 of JBNAWO010000010.1, forward strand.
CAACTTTTTAATAGTGAAAAAGATTCAGCTGAACTTTTAATGATCACCGATCTTGAAAGAAATGATCTTGGAAAAATTTCAAAAGCCGGGAGTGTAAAAGTCAATTCATTAAAAAAAGTTGAAACTTATTCTTCGGTTCATCACTTAGTTTCTGAGATCGAAAGTGAACTTGAAGAGGGTAAAGATGTTTTTGACTTAATCGCAGCAATGTTTCCTGGCGGTTCTATTACCGGCGCACCAAAGAAAAGATCAATGGAGATAATTGACGAACTAGAAAAATGTAAAAGAGGAATTTACACAGGCTCGATTGGTTACATTGATTTAAACGGCAACGCTATGTTTAATATTGCAATAAGAACAATCATATACGATAACGGAAAACTTTATTTAAATTTAGGCGGCGGAATTGTTTATGATAGTGATCCTGAAAAAGAATATGAGGAAACTTTACACAAAGGGGAAAAAATCTTTAAATCAATTTTAAAATGAATATAAAATATTTCATCTCTCCTTACACAAATACAGCTTACAAATATGGTTTTGGTTTTTATGAAACATTAAGGGCAATGAATGAAAATATCATTTTCTTTGATGAACACATCAAACGCCTTCGAAATTCTTTAAAATTTTTCAAACTACCTGATATCGATCCCAAGGAGATTTATAATAATTTGATTGACACTCTCGAAAGAAAGAAATTCAAAGATGCAAGAATTAGAATTACTTATTCACTTCAAGGAGAAAAGCTAAACCCTTACATAACCTACGAAGTTCTTCCATTCACTTCGACTTTTCGAAAAGAAGTAAAAATTACTTTTAGTAAAATTCAACTCCAGCACAACAATAAAATTCGGCAATTCAAAACGACTAACAATTTCATTTATTTTTACGAGTTTCAAAAAGCAAAAGCTCGGAGTTATGATGAAGTAATCTTTTTCGATGAAAGAGGACATATTCTGGAAGGTTCGAGAACGAATATCTTTTTTGTTTTCTACGATAAAAAATCGGGGAAACATTATTTAAAAACTCCGTCTATTGATTGCGGTATTCTTCCGGGTATTGCAAGAAAAAAAATTTTTACAATTTGTAAAAAGCTTGGGATTAATATCAGTCAAGTAAATTTAAATTTTAATTCATTCATAGAGGCAGAAGAGATTTTTTTAACTAACTCTGTCCACGGAATTATTAATCTGAATTCTTGTCCGGGGAGGAAATACCTTAAATCGGAAAAAACAGATTTAATTAAAGAAGAATTCATTAAAAAATATTTACTTACCTATTAAAAAATTAATCATTCAATCTTTTCAAGATTTCAACGAAAAAATATATTCTTAACTTTCTTAATTTCGCATTAGATGTCAAACAAAATCGAGCAGCATATGTGTTGTTCCAAAAATCTTTTCCCCTCCGATTTATCAATCCACAATATTAGAAATTATCTAATCGGGCTTAATAAAAGAGTAAAGCTATTAGATGGAACTGAAAAACAATACATTTACTTTGATAATGCCGCAAGCACACCCACTTTTACATTCATCAGAGATGCAATTAATGAAATGCTGGAATGGTATTCGGGAGTTCATCGAGGAGCTGGTATAAAATCTTTAGTTGCAACAAAAGCTTATGACGATAGTCGAGAGATTGTCGCAAGATTTGTTAATGCAAATCTTGAGAACAACACGGTCATTTATACAAAGAACACAACTGAAGCAATTAACAAAGTTGCCAATCGTTTAAATCTTCAAAAAGATGATATAGTGATTTGTTCATTAATGGATCATCATTCAAATGATTTGCCGTGGAGAAAACATTCTACACTTATTCATTCTGAAGTAAATGAAGACGGAACACTTGACTTAAATGACCTTGAAAATAAAATCAAAAAATATCAGAATAAACTTAAACTCGTTGCAATTACAGGTGCTGCGAATGTAACTGGACTTATAAATCCAATTCATCAGATTGCTGAACTTGTTCACAAATACAATGCAAAGATTCTTGTTGATGCTGCCCAATTAATTCCACATAGAAAAATTGACATCAAACCTGACGACAATCCACAACACATTGATTTTCTGGTGTTTTCTGCTCATAAAATGTATGCTCCATTTGGAACTGGAGTCTTAATTGGACCAAAATCAATTTTTGAAATTGGAGATCCAGATCAAGTTGGTGGTGGAACTGTCGATCTTGTTTCAGAAACAGAAGTCAAGTGGACACATCTTCCTGATAGAGAAGAAGCTGGAACCCCAAATCTAATCGGTGCTGTTGCTCTTGCATGTGCGATTCAAATGCTTGAAAAAATTGGTATGGAAAATGTCGCTAAACACGAAATGGAATTAACTGAATATGCTTATAAAAAAATTAATGAGTTAAAAGAAATTGAACTTTTGGGACCAGAGCATTTTTCAAGTTTTGAAAACAAACTCGGTGTAATAACTTTTAATGTAAAAGGAATGTATCATGGACTTGTCGCTGCCATTCTCTGTTATGAAGGTGGTGTTGGAGTTCGCAATGGTTGTTTCTGTGCTCATCCTTATGTAAAAAAATTATTGAAAGTCACCGAAGAAGAAGCTGAATTAATGAAGAAACAAATTCTCTCTGGTGATCGCTCAAAATTGCCTGGTGCTGTAAGAGCGAGTTTTGGCATTTATAATACAACTGAAGAAATAGACGACTTCACTGATGTTCTTAAAAAAATTGTTAAAAAAGAATACAAAGGAGTCTACGCGCAGGATAAGAAAAGCGGAAGTTTTTATCCCGAAAATTTCAACATCGATTTCAGCGAATATTTTAGCTTGATTTGATTGACAATCAATAAGTCATTTTGTTAAGCAAAAAATTTTAACCAACTCAAATTAAATTTAATATGTCAATTACAATTTTTATCGTTTATTAATTAATTTAAATTTGTCAACAAAAGCGAATGAAATTAAAATGGAAGAGCAAATAAATCTGAAAGAATTAATCGAAGAAGTTTGTGAATTATTGGAAACAACTTACTCGTATGAAGATGATGTCTACACATTACCTATTAAAACCGAAGACAATCACACAGAAGAAGTAAGTATTTATGAAACTGTAGATTCTTATGATGTAACGAAGATTGATTTTACAGTCACAATTGGTCCATTAATCAAGAACTCAGATTTACTTTATACATTTCTCAAGAATAATTTTGAGCTCGAATACGGTTCGTTTGCAATTATAAACGAAGATGATATGGATATACTCGTTATTGTAGAAAGCTTAATTGCCGATGCTTGCATTGCTGATGATCTTGCTGCAATTGCATCTTACATTGCAGAAGTTGCTCACGAGACAAGGGAACTTATTTCAAAAACTTCTTGAAAAATAAATTGAAAAAGCTCATCTTAAATTCTCTGGTGATTATTTCATCACTCCTTATTTCAGTGAATTTATCTTATTCTTCAAATCTTAGTGCAAATAAATCTGGACAGACCGATTTTAAATCATTTACTGAATTATTAAACTTTATTGAGGTTTTGAATGAAGACACTTCAAACAAAACTCTGAAAGAAATTCCACTACGAGATACTATTATTCCAATAAATTCAACTTCATTAATCTCCAGTAACTCACAAACAATAGACAAGTTTTTAATCGAGCGGAAAAACTTTTTTTCACCAGTTCATTTAATTAACTGGCAGACAAATTCTTTTCTTTTAGATTTAGGCTTGCCTTCAAACTTTTATAATCTGTATTTATTTCAATCAGATAATCGTTCAACTTCTTTTTTAATTAATGACATAGAGATTAATGATCCTTTAACAAATCTCATTGACTTACGAGATTTAAGATTTGACGAATTTGAATCAATTGAAATAATTTTTCCGACACGATCATTTCTTTTCTCAAGGTTTAACTCGCCAACTTCCATTCGTTTCAATGAATGGAAAAGATATTCACCTATTCCATATTCCAGGGTAAAATATATCGAAGCGCCTTATGACAATTTATTCTTCGATGGAATGTTTAATGTCAATCTGACAAAGAAAATAAATTTTGAATTTGGAATCACAAAGCATAACGCACTGGGAAGATTTTTAAATAGCGAAAAAGATTTATGGGCTGGAAAATTAAAATCAACATTTTATCTATCTAATAAAATGAATTTCAATCTAAGTTATCGTTATTCAAAATCTCTGGTTAGATTTAACGAGGGAATTAATCTTAATAATCCTCTTTTGGCTCCCAATGAACCAGTTGAAAATATCCTCTATGATAATCAAAGAGCTCTGGTAATAAATGACGATGCCTATCATAAATGGACAATTAACAGAGTCAATTTCCAAACTTTAATTAAACCAAACGATTTTTCAATTACAGAACTTAACTTGTATTTCAATCAATCATTGAGAGAATTTAGAGATAATGAACGCAAGGCTGACTCACTTAAAACTTTTCAAAATCATTGGTCAAAAGTTTTTGGTAGTGAACTAAAAGAAAATTTAAACTTTTTATTCAACCAAATTGAACTTCAATTAAAATTCGAACGGATTATCATCGAATCACCTTTCTTCTTTAAGAAATTAATTGATGACCAACTAAGTGGATACACTTTTTATCGATTAAATTTACTTGAGAAAATCAAACCATCGTTTTATGTCAAGTTAGTTAGTTTAGATGAATCAAATAAACATTTATTTTCTTACGGAGCTGATCTGGATTTCAAAGTATCAGAAAAAATTAATCTTATTTTCGGTTACTCCAATTTCACTTCAATTTTAAGTTATGACGAAAGATATTTTAACTCATTCAATCTGACCGATTTTGAATTTCGAAATAAGCTTTTCTCGACGAAGCTTAATTACTCATCCGAAAATTTGAAATTAAACCTCGAAAGCTTCTTTCGTGATATAAAAACATTTTCAACACCAATAAGCTATTATTCAATTGAGCAGAATAGCAACATCTTAAACTATTATTTCTCATCAGAAAAACTTTACGGCGGTAAATTCGATCTTGATTATTCCTTCTGGAAATTGAATTCATCTATTTCTTTCATTTACAATGACAGAATTCAGAATTTCAATAATTCCTCTTTTCACAGAATTAACCAGCCACGATTTCAAACGAGATTTGAAATTTATTATAGAGATTTGCTTTTCAAATCAAGTCTGGACTTGATTGCTGGTTTCAGAGTTAATGCCTTCAGTTCCTTTTCGGCAAGAAGTTTTTCTTCATCAAAATTAGTTTTTGTTGATAGTAGAAATTATAATGATACCTTATTCAATTTTGCATCCATAAAAATTCCAGCAAACTTTACAATTGACTTGTTTGCATCGGGAAGAATTAAAGAAACTGCAATTGTTTATTTATCAATTGAAAATTTGCTGGACAGAAAATTTTATCTGACGCCATATTATCCGGCAAACGATATTCAATTTAGATTTGGATTAATCTGGGAGTTTTATGACTGAAAGAAAGACTATAACCATTTTCGGTTCATCATTCCCAAAACCCGGTGATGAAGAATATGAATTCGCTTATCAGCTTGGAAAAGAACTTGGTAAAGCTGGTTTTAATATTTGTAATGGTGGATTTTACGGAACGATGGAAGCAACAGCAAAAGGCGGTTTTGAAGTGGGTGCTCATACCATTGGTGTGACAGTTAATTCATTTAATCTTAAAGCAAATCCATTTATTAAAAAAGAAATTCATTTCGTCAATCTATTTGATCGCATTCAAAAACTAATTGAACTCGGAGATGGATATATTGTCTTACGGGGCGGAACAGGAACTTTACTTGAATACTCCGCAATACTTGAATTGATTAATAAAAGATTAATACAAACAAAACCAATCGCTGCTTACAAAGACTTCTGGACTGACTTAACTAAATTAATGAATCAAAGAAATTCTTTCGAAGGAAGAAACGAAATTAATGTCCTATTAAGCAACGATGTTCAAGAAATTGTTGATTATTTTTCAATTTATTTTAAGGAGAAAAAATGAAAGAGAAATGGATAGAACTTGCACAAAAACTTCAATCAATTGCACAATCGGGTTTGTTCTACTCAAACAACGAGTTTGAAATTGAGCGATACAAAATGGTAATGGATATTGCAGAAGAAATGATTTCAATGAAAACAGGTTTCGATAAAGAAGAAATTGATAAATTGTTTATGAGCGAAGCTGGACATTCAACACCAAAAGTTGATGTTCGAGGAGTTGTTTTCAAAGATGGTAAAATTCTGCTGGTCAAAGAGAAAGTTGATGGTAAGTGGACAGTTCCAGGCGGCTGGGCTGATGTTGGTTCTACTCCAAGTGAAAATGCTGAAAGAGAAGTCTTCGAAGAATCAGGCTATCGTGTAAAAGCTAAAAAAGTTTTAGCTGTTTATGATCGAAACAAGCAAGGTCATACTCCTTACATTTTTCATCTTTATAAAATATTTTTTCTCTGTGATATAATTGGAGGTGAATCTAAAACAAGTTTTGAGACAGAAGATGTTGGCTTTTTCGGACTTGATGAACTGCCCGAGTTAAGCATTGGAAGAATTACTAAAAAGCAAATTGAAAAATTCTTTGAACATTATAAAAATCCTGAACTACCAACAGATTTCGATTAATTTCTGAGCATACAAAAAAACCTTTCTTCAATTTTTATTGGGGAAGGATTTTAAGGTGTAATTTCTCATCATTGCTTCATTCAATCGATAAGTCAAAATTTGGCAAAAAATCAAGAAAAATCTTTGATTTCTAAAGCTTTTCAAATTGATAATAAAAGCCTTTCAAACTATATTTGTATACTTTTTGCAAATAAAAAATGACTATTAAAGGAGATATTTGAATGGCAATAATGACTAAGATGCGGGATAATATGCCCGCCATTTTAATCGGTCTTGTTGTAATGTTTTTAATTACAATTGTTTTCGACTGGGGAATGAACTATCTCGGTTTAACTTCACAAAGAAATGATCCAGTCGTTGGTATTGTAAATGGAAAAGAAATTAAATACACAGAATTCAACAAAATAGTTGATCAAGCAAGAGAAAATCAGAAAGCTCAATCCGGTCAGGATATTGAAGATGATCAACTTCCAATGTTTAGAGATCAGGTTTGGGAATCTTATGTGAATCAAATTTTAATTGAACAAGAAGTTGAAAAATTAGGTATTAAAGTCACCGAAGATGAAATCTATGAGATTATTACTGGTGAAAATCCACCAGAATTTTTGAAAAGAAATTTTATCGATTCCCTCGGAAATTTTAATCGTCAGCTTTATATCCAGGCAATAATGGATCCAAGAAATAAAGAAGCACTTGCACAGGCTGAAGATTATGTCCGTCAGCAACGACTTCAGGAAAAACTAATTACTTATTTAAAGGGGACTATAGTTGTTCCTGAAAATGAAATTAAGAAAAGATTTATGGAGCAAAATGTAAAAGCTGACGCAAAATTTGTTTTGTTTGATTTGAATTCCATTAAAGACAATGAAATATCTTATACAGAAGATGAACTTAAAGCTTATTACAAAAAGAACATTGATCAATACAAAGTTGAAGCACAAAGAAAATTAAAATATGTGATTTTCAGAAGGCAACCAAGTAAAGCTGATAGTCAATCAGTTTACAATAGCCTTTTGCCAATTGTTGATGAAGCGAAGAAAGATACCGATTTCGCTGGATTAGTTAAACTCTATACAAATAAAGAATATTCTGAAAGAGCTATTCTTCACGGTTCACTCCCCTACGAAGCAGAAGTTGAATTGTACAAACATCAAGTTGGCGATGTAGTTGGTCCGGTCTTAACATATTCCGGTTATTCAATCTTTAAAATTGTCAGAGACAGTTTAAGCGCCGATGAATATGTTCACGCATCACATATTTTAATTCCTGCTGCAGGAGATACTCTTGCTGCATTAAATAAGGCAAAAGAGATTTTACAAAGAATCAAGAATGGTGAAGATTTTGCGAAATTAGCTAAAGGATATTCACTTGATCCTATTTCAGCTTCTCGTGGCGGTGATCTTGGCTGGTTTGGTAAAGGAATGATGGTTCCACCTTTTGAAAAAGCAGCTTTCAGTGCAAAGATTGGCGAAGTTGTCGGCCCGGTTAAGAGTGATTACGGTTATCATATTATTAAAGTTCATGATAGAAGCAAAAGAATTATAATTGCAGCTGAACTAAATCAACCAATTAAAATTTCACCACAAACTGAAGAGGAACTTTATAACGCTGCACAGGATTTCGCATACATTGTGAAGAAGAATGGTGAATTTGAACAAGAAGCACAATTGATGAAATATCAAGTTCAAGAAACTGCTCCATTCACAGAAAAATCTGAATTCATTCCAGGGATCGGAATGTACAAACAACTTGTGAAGTTTGCTTTTGAGAATAAAGTTGGGACTGTATCTGAAGTCTTCCCAACAAATCAAGGTTATGTTGTTGCAAAAATTTCTGATGCAATAGAAGCTGGTTTTAAGAGTTTTGATGAAGTTAAAGAGACAATCAAACAAGCCGTGATTAAAGAAAAAAAATACGAAATCTTAAAAAAGAAAGCTGAAGAAATGCGGAAGAAAATTCCTGCCGGACAGGGATTGGATTACTTAAAAAATCTTGATACAAATATTACGATTACTCAGACAGGTTTATTTAATTATGGACAATTTATTGGCGGTGGAGTTGGAAGAGATTTCGCATTTAACTTTGCTGCTTTCAAATTAAAAGTTGGAGAAGTTTCACAGCCAGTAAAAGGAAATCGTGGATATTATTTAATTGAACTTGTTTCCAAGCAAGATTTTGATAAAACAGCTTTCGATATTCAAAAGAATTCAATTAGAAATCAAATTCTTCAGGAGAAACAAAATACAATAATCAGCAGCTGGATGAATGAACTAAAGAAGAAGGCAAAGATTGAGGATTTGAGATTTAAGTATTATAGATAATCTGATTTTGAATTTTTAATAAAAAATGGACGGCAAAACCGTCCATTTTTTGTTTTAAAGGATATACAATCTGATTTGAATTTATGAATAGATAAGATAATCAAAATCTTCAAGTAATTTTGAAGTTAAATACAAAAACTTCTGTTCTTCTGTTTGTTCCGAAATATTCTGTTCCAATAATGATTTAATTTGCCCCGATTGAATAACTTTAACTTCAGAATTTTTATTAAATCTGATATGTACCAAATTACCTTTTATAAAGATTCCAGGTGAACTGCTTCGATTAAATTCCTCTGCTTCAGAAAAAATTGTGAATTTATCTTTATAAGGTAAGCCATCATAAGGACAGAAGGTCTCACAGTTCCCACACTCATTGCAAATTTTATCGATGTGAACGATTTGATAAAAATCTTTAAATCCATTTTCAATTTTAATTGGAATGTTTGATCTGTTAGGACAAACTTCAACACATTTATTGCAAGTTGAATCACACATCAAACATCGTGACGCTTCTTTTACTAAATCATCATTAAACGAAAACTTTACATCACCTCGTAGCTCAATTTGTTTATTAATCATTTCTCGATTAAAATCTTTTTTTACATTAAAATTAATTTTTATTCCCTCTCGTCTAATTATTTCCTCTGCAACTCTCTTCCCATCAGCTATTGATTCAACTACTGTTGATGGACCGCGTAAAGTATCTCCACCAACAAAAACATTTTCAATATTTGTCTCATTTGTTTCAGGATTAACTTTAAGATTGAAACTCGAATCAAATTCAATTTTATTGTTTTCCAGAAATTTATAGTCAGTATGTTCTCCGATTGCTGTGATGATAGAATCTATTTCAAATTCAATAAATTCATTTTCAACGGGAATTGATTTTTTCCTTCCATCTTTATCAAATTCACCAAGCATCATTTTCTGACATTTCAAAATTCCATTATTAAATTGAACTGGTTGAAGTAGTTCCAGAAATTTTACACCATCTTTAATTGCCGAGTCAATCTCTTCTCTATCGGCAGGCATATATTTAATTGTTCGTCTATAAATAATTGAAACTTCTTTAACTCCATCACATCTTAATGCAGCCCGGGCAGCATCCATTGCAGAATTACCTCCACCGATAACGGCAACTTTCTCACCAAGATTGAATTTTTCATTCTTGTTAAAAAGTTTTAGAAAATCGAGAGCATCAAAAATTTTTCTATCTGAATTTATTCTCAACTCATTCGGGATCTCGGCTCCAATTCCAATAAAAATGTATCTATAACCTTGTTCTTTTAATTCATCAATTTTTAAATCAGGATTTGAATTATAAATCACATTGACATTATGCATTCGAATAAATTCAACATCTTTATCAATCACTTCTTGCGGAATTCTAAATTGAGGGATGGTGTGACGAACTACCCCACCAGCTTTGTGTGTCTTTTCAAAAATAGTCACATCAAAACCGGCTCGAGCTAAAAAATATGCAGCTGAAAGTCCAGAAGGTCCTGCTCCTATAATTGCAACTTTCACTCCTTTTCTATTTGGAGTAAAGTTCTTTGAAAAATTTTTCAAATATTCTTCGAATGCTCTTTCTGTTGCAAACTTCTTGATATCTCTAATTAAAATCGGTGAATCATATTCCCATCTTGTGCACTTCGTCATACATTGATGATCGCAAATGTAACCTGTAATGTGGGGAAGAGGATTTTTTTCAATAATCGTTTCAAAAGCTTCGATAAATCTTCCTTGAGAGACAAGGTAAGAATATTCAGAGACATCCTGTTCAATCGGACAGGTAATTTCACACGGCGCAATATAACAATCAAATAATGGAAGGTTTTTTTTGATTTGAACAGTTGTGGTTTCTTTAAAATCTTTTGTATAAAAATCTGTCTCAAAAATCTGATCACACAGGTCTTTCAATATCTCAAGATCAATGAGAGAAGAATTTGAATCAATCTGCTGTTTATCTTGTTCAAAATCATTTACAATTTGATTAAGTCTTAAGTATCCGCCTGGTTTTAGTAATTCAGTTGCATAAGTGACAGGGTAAATTCCAGACCGAACAATTTTTTTTGAATTGAAGAAATTTGCTCCGCCCGAATAAGAAATTTTTATTTTTCCATTGAGTTCTTTACTAATTTTATAAGCGAGATTAATAGTTAGTGGAAAAAGAGTTCGACCGCTCAAATACATTTCTTCGCCCGGTAGTTTATTTTTTGTATTGATTACACCAAGTGTATTAGAAAGTTTAATTCCAAATTCTCTCTCATTCTCTTTAGCAAATTCACTTAATCGTTTTATCATTGGAATAGCTTCTTCGAATTTCAAGTCATGTTCAAAAGAATCTTTTTTCAATTGAATGTAATCATAACCGAGTCTGTTTAAAATTTCTCTCACAGTTTCATAACCGAGCAGAGTTGGATTTAACTTGACATATGTATTTAAATGTTTTTCCTTAATTAAATATTTCACAATTGATTCAATTTCATTACTCGGGCATCCGTGCATTGTAGATAAAGTTACCGAATTCGAAATTTTAGGAGAGATATTTTTAATCGTACTAATTAATTCTTCTTTCGATTGAGTAATAAAATCAAATTTTGATTTTGAGATAAATTCAATTAACTCTTCAATGTATCTTTCAAATTTTTCATTTATGCTTGCGTCTTTCATCTGTTCGATAAATCGATCAACTTTTTGAGATTGAATGCCTTTCAAATCATAACCAACACTCATATTGAAAACAAATCCATTAAATGAATTTTCTGATAATTTAAAAGCTTTCTTCAGCAAATGAATTAAAATCCATGCTTTTAAATATTCATCAAAAGATTCTTCAATCGAGAGTTCCTGAGACCACTCAACATTGTAGCCTTCATCTTCAACATCAATGCACGGTTTTTCAATTTCGAGATTATCAAGTATTTGAACGGTTTTTAATTCAATAAATCTTCCGCCAACTAAGTAAGAAGAGACAATGTTTTGAGTAAGTTGAGTGTGAGGACCAGCGGCAGGCCCAAATGGTGTTTCCAGATCTTCATTAAAAATTTTGAAAGCCCTTGAATTCCTTTTTTTAAAAAACTTAGACTGTGGAATTCCAAATATTGATTTTCCCTTTTCAAATTCCGAAAAAATCCAATTGAGAAGTTGTTTGAATGAGATTGTTTCCATTCTTTGAGCCATATTTCGAAATCTCCTCTATGTAAAAGAAATTTTAATTCTGCGTAAATTTAAGAAAAAACATTTACGAAATAGATTAAAGGTTAAATAGTAGTGAATCTCTCTAAAGAAATTCTGAACAAAGCAAATCTATACCGCGATTACACCGCGAGAAATCTTTCAAAACTTGTGCAAACTAAATCTCTCAGTACAAAAGAGAAAGATGTTGCTGAATTAATTAAATCAATGATGGAAGAAGCTGGTTTTGATGAAGTCATTATTGATGGGCTTGGGAATGTGATCGGTAGAATTGGCAACGGTAAAAAAATTATTGCAATCGATGGTCACATTGACACTGTAGATGTTGGTAACATTAACAATTGGTCATTCGACCCCTTTTCTGGTGAAATTAAAGAAGGCTATGTTTTTGGTAGAGGTTCTGTTGATCAAAAAGGTGGAGTTGCTTCTTTTATCACAGCCGGAAAAATTTTGAAAGAAGTGGGATTACATAATGACGCAACAATTTATTTTGTCGGATCTGTGATGGAAGAAGATTGCGATGGACTCTGCTGGAAATTTATTATCGAAGAAGATAAAATTAAACCTGATGTTGTGATTTTAACCGAACCAACAAAATGCAATATCTACCGTGGACAAAGAGGAAGAATGGAAATTGAGGTTGAGTTTCACGGAATATCTGCTCATGGCTCTGCCCCTGAACGCGGGAAAAACGCTATTTATATGGCTGCTCATTCTTTAATTGAAATTGAAAAACTAAATGAAAATCTTCTCTGCGATGATTTTTTAGGAAAAGGTTCTGTAACAGTTTCTCAAATTGTTTCTGATAGTCCATCTCTTTGTGCTGTCGCTGATTATTGCAGATTTCATCTTGATAGAAGATTAACTTTTGGAGAAGATAAAGAACTCGCTTTAAATCAAATTAAAAATATAGTCAAACAATTTAATGGTGAAGTTAAACTTCTTTATTACGAAGAAACTTCTTTCACAGGTAAAAAATATGGAATGGAGAAATACTATCCTACCTGGAAAATGGAATTAGAACATCCTGTTGTAAAAATTGGAATTCAAGCCTATAAAGACCTTTTCAATGCTGATCCAATTGTCGACAAATGGACTTTTTCAACTAATGGCGTAGTTATTCGAGGATTATATGGTGTTCCTGCAATCGGATTTGGACCTGGCGATGAAGTACTTGCTCATGCACCTGACGAAAAAATTCCAATTGATGATTTAGTTAAGGCATCAGCTTTTTACGCAATGTATTGTCAAACATTTTAATCAAAAAATTATAGGGAGAAATAAAATGGAAAAAAAATTTAAAGGCAAACATTTTCTTTCAGAAGATGACTGGACAAAAGAAGAATTAGATATTGTCTTTGAAACAGCATTTGAACTCAAACAAAAATTTTATGCAGAAGAACCAACGATTTACTTACCTTACAAAACTTTATTTATGATTTTCTTTGAACAATCAACACGAACACGAAATTCAATGGAAGCTGGAATGACTCAGCTGGGTGGTCACGCCCACGACTTAACGGCAGATAAAATGCAAATATCACACGGCGAATCAGCAAAAGATACTGCCATCATTCTTTCACGAATGGGACATGGAATTGCCTGCAGAAATTGTTTTTATGGAATTGGGAAGAAATATCTTGATGAAATGGCTAAGTATGCAACTGTTCCAGTTATGTCGCTTCAAGATGATGTATATCATCCATTTCAAGGAATAGCAGATTTGATGACTATCTTCGAATACTTTGGAAGAAATCCGAAAGGATTAAAAGTCACAATTTCGTGGGCATATGCGACATCACACGCAAAACCGCTTTCTGTTCCTCAATCTCAAATTCTTTTGTTCCCTCGATATGGGATTGATGTAACTGTCGCTCAACCAAAAGAATTTCCCCTCTCTAAAAATATTGTAGAGAAAGCTTATAAAAATGCTGAAATTGGAGGTGGAAGTTTAAAGTTCACTGAAAATATGGACGAGGCTTTTGAAGGTGCAAATATTGTAATTCCAAAAAATTGGGGCGGTTTTGCTTATTACGATGTGGATTATTATCTGCATAATGAAGAAGAATGTAAAAAAGAGATGAAGGCAAATTTAGAGAAATACAAAGATTGGATTTGCGATGAACGAAGGATAAAACTTGCTGCCAAAGATGTAAAGCTGATGCACGCACTTCCAGCTGATCGTGGAAAAGAAGTAACCGACGAAGTAATTGATAATCCTGAAATCTCAATCGTTTATGATGAAGCAGAAAATCGTCTCCACACAGCAAAAGCAATTATGGCATTAACGATGTGAGTTAAACAAATTTTATTGATAATCTAATGTCAGGCTAAGCTTAGTCAAAGCCTGACATTTTTTTTATTACTTGAACTCCCGATCAATAATTTTAACAATTTCGTCATGAAGTAATGGTCTGAATTTTATGATCTTTGCATTTTCTCTAGTTGGATAAACTCTATTACTCAGAAATATGATGATTAAATTTCTTTCCTTGTCAACCCAGCAAGATGTTCCCGTAAATCCAGTATGTCCAATTGAATTCTGAGATAAAAATTTTCCAGCAGAGTTTTGATCCGATTTTGTATCCCATCCCAAAGCACGAGATGAATTTTCTGAAAATCTTGTAGTGAACAAATCTACAACCTGCGAATCAATAAATCTTCTTCCTTGATAAAAACCTCTTTGTAAAATCATTTGAAGTAAAACGGCAATATCTTTAGCAGTTGAAAAAAGTCCCGCATGACCAGCCACACCATTTAATAAATAAGAAGTCTCATCATGGACTTCACCATGTATTTGTTTCATTCGCCAATAATTATCTATTTCTGTTGGAGCAATTCGGTCTTTCAATTCTTTTGGGGGATTGAAATATGTATCTCGCATACTGAGTGGATTAAAGATCTCTTCTTTGCAAAATTCATCGAGCTTTTTGCCAGAGACTTGTTCAATTATTTTCCCCATTAAAATCATCCCAAGATCCGAGTAAATAGTTTTTGTGCCAGGTTCATATTCGAGTTTTGTATTCATAATATCCTGAATTACATCATCCTCATTTTTACAGAAATTATAGAATTTTTTCCACGCAGGTAGTCCTGAGTTGTGAAGTAATAAATTTTGAACAAGAACTTTATTTTTATTTTCTCCAGTAAATTCTGGAAGATAAAACTGAACTGGTTTTGTCAAGTCTAATTTTTTCTGGGATACAAGAATCATCGCAGCAGTTGTAGTTGCAAGGACTTTAGTGAGCGATGCGAGATCGTAAATCGTATTCTTTTGCGTTTTAGTTGACTCAATATCATAAGTTAAATGACCGTAAGCGTTGTGATAAATTATCTTTCCATCTTTTGCAATCAAAAGAACTCCGCCGGGAAAAGTTGAATCTTGAATTGCTTTATCTATCATTGAATCAACGCGGGCAAATTCATTCTGGATAATTCTTTGAGATAAATAATTTTCATCGAGTAAAGAGCTTTTAGGTATTTTCAAACCTGAACCAATTTTTATTTCTGCATTTGGAATTGAAACTGGCGATTTACCTTGAATATCGATTTCACCAAAAAGTGCTTCAGCAACTGCCTGTTCTGAAAATTTTGTATCGCCGTAATTGTTGAGATAAGCATCAACTTGAGGAAATTCACTTAAGAGATAAGGATTACCATGTGAAATCATTACAACTGGTTTTTGGAGACTTAAAATTAGATTGACCAGCTTGGATTGCTTTTCTATTAACCAGATTGTTCCCTGATAAGATCGAACCTTAAGATAAATTGATAAAATCACAACATCAGATTCATTACATTTTCTAAGTACATCGTGATAATCTTCTTCGTTACTATTCAGCAGAATTTTTTTTGACTGAACTTGTGGAATTCTTTCTCTAATTAATCTTCTAAAATATTCTCCGTCATTTTCATTTTTGCTGTCAATTATACTGATGTGGGCATATTTAATTTTTGGATTTTGTGAGAGTGGTAAAAGATTGTTTTCATTTTTCAACAATGTGATCGATTTCCTCGAAATATCTATGGCAACTTTTAAGTGTTCCTTTTTTCCAACAATTGAGGAAATTTTATCTACATCCACAAAACGATTTTTATCTAAACCGAGCCATTTCTTTAATTTTAAAATTTTCCTGACTGAAGCATCAAGTCTTGATTCTTCAATTATACCTTTTTTTACAGCACTAATAATCGCATCAATGGCTTCTACAGGGTCTTCGGGGAAAAGTACGCAATCATTCCCAGCTTTTATTGCTTCAATGGTTGCTTTTGCAGTTGAATAATAATTCGTTATTCCGTGCATATTCAAAGCATCAGTTACAATTAATCCATTGAACCCGAGCTGATTTTTCAATAAATCAGTGATGATCTTTTGGGAAAGTGATGCAGGAACTCCTGAGTCTCCTTCAATTGATGGAACGGCAAGATGACCAACCATAATAGACATCACTCCAGCTTTAATGTTTTCTTTAAATGGATAAAGTTCAATTTTATTCAATTCGTCTATTGATGAAGTTATTACTGGCAAATCGAGATGAGAATCAATATTTGTGTTTCCATGTCCGGGAAAATGTTTTGAAGTTGCAATCATTCCGTTTTCCTGCAATCCTTTCAAAAATGCATTCGAGTGTTTGGCTACAAGCTCAGGAGTTTCACCATAAGATCGAATGTTGATAATTGGATTATATGAATTATTATTTACATCAGCCACAGGCGCATAATTTTGATGAACGCCAATTGCTCGAGCTTCCAGTGCTGTGATTTTTCCAAGTTCGTAAGTTAATTTTTCATCGTCGGCAGCTCCAATCGCCATTGTATTTGGGGATGCAGTCGCGCCATCAATTCTCATCGATACTCCGTGCTCATAGTCGGCTGCAATTAATAAAGGAATTTTTGCAAGACTTTGCATTTTATTTGTCAAAATAGCTTGCTCATATAATTCGCTTGAAAAGAAAATTAATCCTCCAACTTTTTTCTCCTCAACTAAAGATTTTATTCGTTGATATTCAGGGCTATCTTCGCTCATATAAGTTCCGTAAACATTTGGGAATACCAATTGACCGGCTTTTTCTTCCAATGTCATTTTAGAAAGAGTTTCTTCAACCCAGTTGTCGTTGAGGTTGAGTGAAACATTACTGTCATCTGATTGATATTGATTCATCCTAAAGCACCCGAATTGAATGATTGATAAAAGTACCAGAATGAAAAGAAATTGTTTTTGCATAGCCTGATCTTTGTTTTTAATTTTCAGTTTTAATTAAATCTCGACTCTGATTTTTCTGATTTTTATTTTTTTGCGCAAGATAAATTCTTATTTCAGCAAAACTTATTTCTGGAGGTAATTTCGATTTTATCATTGGGAGAAAATTTGTGTTTGTTTCTTTCACAGCTTTTTCAATTAATTGAATGTGTACTTGAGGAATCAATTTTTTGATATCAAAATTATAAGAATTTTCAATCAAAGTGACTATGTGCTCGGCTATAATTGTATCGCTTAAATTTCTTCTTTCGCAAATCTCAATCAGACTTAAACCTTCTCTAATCATATTCAAAGTTATGCGGACATTTTCTGGTAGGTGTTTGTCTTTTTCATTATTCGATGAGAAATTTTCTGAAATAAAATTATTTATTTCCTCGAGCATTGCCTCACCACATTTTAGAAAAATTTTTTCTGTCATATTAGGGATGAGATAAAACTCTTCTTTTGTTCGCGGCATTTTAATTGAAAGTTCTCTCAGGATCTCATCTGAACAAATTAAAAATTCTGGCTGATTAAATTTTGATGCAAGATGCTTTCTGATATTTTTAAGTCGATCAAACAGCGGAAGATTTTTCCTCAAATCAATTTGTGATGAAGAAGGTTTCTTTGGTTCAATTTTTAATTCAACCACTTTTAAGTTTTCAAGTTCTTCTTCACCTTTTGGAGTAAGTGAAAGTGTCGGATATAAATTAGCGGCTTTTTCAACTTTATCCTGCAAAATCAACTCATTTATTTTTTGTTTAATTTTTTCCTTATCAATTCCGCTTAAAAAACCATAAGTCGAAACATTAAATAATTTATATTCAAGAATTTTTTTTGACTTAGAGCCTCTCAATATGTCAACAATGGTCGATGTCCCGAACTTTCCATTTACTTCCTTTATGGTTTTCAAAATTTCTTTTTCAATGTTAATTGATGAAAGATCAATTCTTGACTTCGACGCTTTACAATTATCACAATTATCACATTGAAAATTATCAGAGATTTCTTCGCCAAAGTATTTCAAAATATACTTCCATCGGCATTCATTTGTAAAAATAAAGTTCTCGATCTCATTGATTCTTGTAATTCCACGTGCCAGATGTTCTTCAATTTCCGCAAAATTTATTGGTAGTTGTTCTGAGTGCATTCTTGGTTTGGTAAAATAAAATCCTTCATTAAAGGTAATTAACTTATATTCTATCAAACCGCTTTGGTCCAGTTCATGTAAAATTTTTTCAATTTGTGAACGGTATATCTCGGTCTCATAAAGCAGGGTTGAAAGCTTGATTCGAATTTCTTGTTTAGTTATCAGAGTACTAAATTTTCTAAAAAGATATTCAATCAATGCAACTTCGTTTACACTTAGATTACTTTTTATTTTTTCAAAATCAATTGGAGTAATTAAAAGTTTAATAGTTGCATAATCATTTTCTGAAACAATTTTTATGATTTCGTTCTTTTCTAAAATTGAAATGATAGATTGAATTTGTTGTTCTGGCAAGTTATCCTCAAGTATCGTATTTATTTTTTTAAAATCAATCGGGAAAACTTTTTTACTTTCCTCACCAATTTTCAGCTTAAGAAAATCGTTTAATCGATTATAGAAAAGTAAAATCTTTTTCCTATCAGGGAATGAATTCGCCAGAAAGAATTCATGAATTTTTCGATCGGAGTTTGAGTAAATCAAATAAGCGAAAGCTTTGAAATTATCTCTTCCAGCTCTACCAATCTCCTGATAATAACTTTCAATTGAACCTGGCATTCCAAAGTGAATCACTGCTCTAATATCTGGCTTGTTGATTCCCATACCAAAAGCATTCGTAGCTACAATAATTTCTGATTTATTATTGATGAAAAACTCTTGTATGTTCTTTCGTTCATCTTTTGTCATTCCTGCATGATAAGGTAAAGATGAAAAATTTTTTGCAACAAGTTTCTCATTTAATTCTTCTGTATCCTTCCTGCTTGGACAATAAATTATTTTTGAACCTTTCACACTTTCAAGCAAATCATAAACTTTCTCAAATCGATTTCGAATTTTAATTACCTCGATGTAAATGTTTGGTCTGAAAAATCCTTTTACAAAAATTTTTGGAGATTGCAGATTAAGCTTCTGAATAATATCTGCTCTCACCTCTGGAGTTGCAGTTGCAGTAAACGCAGCAATTGGGCATCGCGGAATTTGTTCAAACACTTCCGAAATTTTTAAGTAACTGGGACGGAAGTCGTGTCCCCACTGACTAATGCAGTGAGCTTCATCAATTGCAAGTAATGAAACTTTTATTTTTTTTATTAAGTCCTGAAAATTTGGAGTTATAAACTTTTCCGGTGAAACATAAAGGAGTTTAATTCTTCCATCTAAAATTTTCTGGCTAATAGATTGCTGCTCACTATAAGTTTGAAAGCTATTGAGAAAAGCAGATGGAATTTTATTTTTGATCTGATCAAACTGATCCTGCATTAATGAAATTAGTGGCGAAATGACGACTGTCAATCCCTCTAGAAGTATAGATGGAAGCTGATAACAAATTGATTTTCCAGCGCCAGTCGGAAGAATTGCAAGCACATCATTTTTTTGGAGAATTGATTTGATTATCTCTTTCTGAGGATCTCTAAATTTTGCAAAACCAAACGTTTCTAAAAGTAATTTTTCAAGTTCCATTGACGCAAAAATTTATTTTTCAATTGGATTAGAGTTTTAATTTAAAATACGATTTTTCATCAAGCGAAATTTCTAATTCTGAAATGTATATAGTAGTTCAGACAACCAGGAAATTTAAGATTGTAAATTAAAATTCTTCTACTTTCTCTAAATAAAATCAACAATTTGTATAATATTTTATTCTTTAGAGATTGAAAATTGAACTCAGCACTTTTGCAGTAAACTGAAACATTGCTGATAAATCCGCATTACCATAAAATGTGATGCTGTATACACAAATCATCAAATATGATGAAAGATAAAATTCTTTCTGCTTAATTTTTACCGATGCAAATCGAAGATAATCAATTTTTCACTCGTCAATACTTAAATATTCTTTGGTCTTTTAATCAAACAAAATATTGCACCTAATTTCAAAACTTCAACTGAATCTTAAACTACAGTTTAATTTTTCGTAAATTTGCTCTGAAAAACGGGAGAAAGGAGAGAAAATTGGAAAACTTAGAAACCCAAATTGACATAAAAGCAGAACTTTCGTCCATAAATAATCGATTGCCTGTTTTACCTTTACGAGATGTTGTGATTTATCCTTTTATGGTTTATCCGGTTCTTGTCGGAAGAGAAACTTCGATGAGGGCTGCCAACTATTCCAACGAAACACACAAATTTATTTTTCTTGTCGCTCAAAAAGATCCAAAGATTGAAGAACCAAAGCCAAATGATTTGTATTCAGAAGGAACTATTGCAAGAATAATTCAAGTCCTGAAACTGCCAAATGGTTTGCTGAAGATTATTGTGGATGGAATTGCACACGGAGTTATAAAAAACTTTATAGGAAATCCAGACTTTCTCGAGGCTGAAATAGAAATAATCTCTCATGAAGTAGAAGAAGGTCCAGAGCTCGATGCACTAGTCAGACATATGTCTAATCTTTTCGCAGAATACATTAAACTCAATCGAAATATTCCAGGAGATATAATTGCAGCTTTTGAAAATCTTACTGACCCTGTTCGGAAACTTTATTTTGCAGCTGCTAACATTCAACAAAATGTGGAAGTCAAACAATCAATTCTAAAAGAACTTACTTTAAAAGATAAATTCTACCGCCTGATAAAAATCCTGAACGCCGAGATCGATATATTAAAGATCGAAAAAGAAATCAATATGAAGGTTCAGGAGAATATTCAAAAAGCACAAAGAAAGTTTTTAATTCAAGAACAGATTAGAATTTTACAGGATGAGCTTGGTGAAGAAGAGGAAGTCTCTCCTGAATTTCAAAAGCTTCGTGAAAAAATTAAAAAAGCAAAAATGCCAAAAGATGTGGAGGAAAAAGCTATTGAAGAATTAAATAAACTCAAAAAGACTCCTCCAATGTCTCCCGAAGCAACTGTAATTCGA
The DNA here is from genome assembly GCA_049699815.1 of Ignavibacteria bacterium. GTDB lineage: Bacteria > Bacteroidota > Ignavibacteria > Ch128b > Ch128b > Ch128b. The sequence continues at coordinate 32,610 of JBNAWO010000010.1, forward strand.
AATTATCTTGATTGGCTTATTGATCTACCCTGGAGCAAAAAAACGAAAGATAATCTTGATCTTGAGCATGTAAGAAAAATTTTAGATGAAGACCACTATGGTCTCGAAAAACCAAAAGAAAGAATTCTTGAACATATTGCTGTATTAAATCTTGTAAAAGAAATGAGAGGACAAATTTTATGTTTCTGCGGTCCTCCAGGAGTTGGTAAAACATCTCTTGCAAAGTCAATTGCTCGTGCGCTTGGAAGAAAATTTGTCCGTATTTCACTTGGTGGTGTAAGAGATGAAGCTGAAATTCGAGGACACCGAAGAACATACATCGGAAGTATGCCCGGTAAAATTATTCAATCTATGAAAAAAGCCGGTGTGATTAATCCTGTAATGCTGCTCGATGAAATTGACAAGATGAGTATGGATTTTCGTGGTGATCCGTCTGCAGCAATGCTTGAAGTTTTAGATCCAGAACAAAATTATGCTTTTAATGATCATTATCTCGATGTTGATTATGATTTGTCGAAAGTACTTTTCATTACAACAGCCAATGTTAGATACAATATACCACTTCCTTTACAGGATAGAATGGAAATTATAGAATTACCAGGCTATCTGGAACACGAAAAACTTGAAATTGCAAAAAGGCATATCATTCCCAAACAATTAAAAGAACATGGTCTGGAGAAATACGATATACAAATTAGCGATGAGGCAATACTCCGAATTATTCGTGAATATACCAGAGAGGCCGGCGTAAGAAATCTTGAAAGAGAAATTACTTCAATACTTAGAAAAATTGCAAAAGAAATAGCTCTGGAGAAATCAAAAAACAAAAATATCAACAATGTTTCTCGAAAAATTACCGGCGAAAATATTGAAACTTATTTAGGTGCTCCTAAATTTAGAGTGAAAAAAATTCCAGCTGAAAATAGAATTGGTACATCAATCGGGCTTGCCTGGACAAGTGTCGGCGGCGATATTTTAAATGTCGAAGTAACAATTATGGATGGACCAGAAAAATTAACTCTCACCGGACAACTCGGGGATGTGATGAAAGAATCGGCACAGGCTGCTTTAAGTTATATAAGATCTAATGCTGAACTGCTCGGACTCGATCCTCATTTTTATAAAGGGAAAGAAATTCATATTCATCTTCCTGAAGGTGCAATTCCAAAAGATGGACCTTCAGCTGGAATTACTATGACGATGGCAATGATTTCAGCAATCAAAAGAGTACCAGCTCGAACTGATGTGGCAATGACCGGAGAAATTACTTTGAGGGGAAATGTTTTACCTATCGGTGGATTGACTGAAAAACTTCTTGCTGCACAAAGATATGGGATTAAAACTGTATTGATTCCAAAGGACAATTTGACCGATTTAACCGAAATTCCAGACTCGGTGAAAAAACCATTGAAGATTGTTCCAATTGAAAGAATAATTGATGCAATCCCTTATGTCTTTGAGAATTTTGAAATAAAGGAACAAATTAAGAGAAAAGTCAAAAGTGTTAAGCGTAAATCTAAATCAAAAAAGTAAAGAAGAAACTTATAAATCATTAATCCAAATTTGTAAGTCTCTTATTGATTATGAACAAGAGTGGATATCATTACTCTCTAATTTTTCAGCTTTATTAAAACAAACATTTGAATCTTTTTCCTGGGTAGGATTTTATCTTTTAAAAGATGGTCGATTGATCTTAGGACCATTTCAAGGTAAAGTCGCCTGTTCTTTAATTGAGATTGGAAAAGGTGTTTGTGGAACATCTTTCAAAGAAAGAAAAACTATTTTAGTTGAAGATGTGGATAAATTTCCAGGACATATTGCTTGCGACGAAAAATCACGATCTGAAATTGTTATCCCAATTTTTATTGACAAAGACATCATTGGCGTACTTGACATTGATAGTTATAATTACTCAAATTTCGATCAAATAGATCAAAATTATCTCGAAAACTTAGTCTTGATTCTTTCAATTAAATTAAAACAACTTAATTATAAATTATTATGACAAACTTTTTAGTAACTGCCCGCAAATGGAGACCACAAAGATTTGAAGATGTGGTTGGTCAGGAACACATAACTCAAACTCTTAAGAACTCAATTAAAAGCGGGAAGATTGCACACGCTTTTATCTTTAGTGGACCAAGAGGAATTGGAAAAACCTCGACAGCAAGAATTTTAGCTAAGTCTTTAAACTGTCCGAATTCAAAAGATTACAATCCCTGCAATCAATGTGAAGTTTGCGAATCAATTACAAATGGATCAAACATAGATGTAATTGAAATTGATGGTGCATCAAATAGAAGAATTGATGAAATACGAACTCTTCGTGAATCAGTTCAATACGCACCTTCTACTGTTAAATACAAAGTTTACATTATTGATGAAGTGCATATGCTTACAACCGAATCATTTAATGCACTTCTAAAAGTTCTTGAAGAACCACCGCCTCATGTAATTTTTATTTTTGCAACAACGGATATTCACAAAGTTCCGGCAACAATTCTTTCAAGATGTCAGAGATATGAATTTCGTCGTTTAACAACCGAAGAAATAAAAAATCATCTGATGAAAATTTCTCAGTTTGAAAACATCGAATACGATGAAGATGTCCTGAGATTTATCGCTCGCCGTGCCGATGGAGCAATGCGAGATGCCCAGAGTTTATTTGACCAAATTGTTGTTTACTCAAATGGAAAAGTGGTTCTTGATGAAGTCAAAGATATCTTAAATATTATCGATGTTGATCTTTATTTCCGGGTTTCAGATGCAATTAAGAATAGAGAAATTGAAGAAGCTTTCAGAATTGTGAATGATATTTATTTCAATGGCTGGGATTTGAATACATTTATAAACGATTTGATTGAACATTTCAGAAATTTATTAACTGTTGCTGTTACTGGGGATACAGTCCTAATAGATGAAACAGAGATTTCAAGAGAGAGATACAAAAAATCATCACAAGATTTTTCTGTTAGAGATTTACTAAGGATCCTTTCTTTTCTATCAAAGACTCAATTTGAGTTGAAACAGGCAACAAATCAGAAAATGAAATTAGAAATTGCTCTTGCTCAATTAATTGACCTACCTAGAGCCGCCGAAGTTGATGAATTGATTCAAGAACTCAAGAAATTGAAAAAAGAAGGTTTACCAGTTTCGAATAATTCGGCGACTTCAATTCCATCGATGGAAAAAAAAAGTCCAGTAACTGAAGTAAAAGAACAAGAAACGCCAAAACTTGAAATATCATCGAAAAAGGAAAGCTCAGAAACTGAAAAAATTGTCATAGCAAATTCTGCTTCTCTACAAAATTTACCGCCGTCTGTTGAAAAAATAATTACCCGATGGAATGATTTCATCCAAAATTTAAGTTCTAAAAATAAACAACTCGGTGAAGCATTCAGCAATTCTAAGGTTGTGAAAATTGAAGATAATATTCTTCACATTTATTCAAGTTTATTGTCATCCGAATCTTCTATTGTCAAATCTTATCGCGATTTCCTATTCAAAGAATCAAAAGAATTTTTTGGTGTTGGTTATAAATTTTTTGTAAGCCAAAATCCGCCCGTTGGTGAAATTCAAATTGCGATCAATCATAAACATCACACAATTGAAAATAAACATGAAATACACGATGAAACTAAATTCATTTTGGGTCAGGAAGATCAGCCTATTCGTGACGCAGTAATTGAAATACTAAAAGCACGTTCCATATCTTAAATCGATGAGTTTTCTACATAGAAAATTTATTTCAAAATCAATTGCTATTATTAATTGGCGGTAAAAATATGAAATCAGAATTTCTCTCCTGCCTTAAAAATATTCTAATTCTAATAACTTTAATAATTTTTATAATGCCTATGCCTCGAAAAATTCAAGCGCAACAGTTTATTGAATCAGCAGAAATTTTAGACATTGATTCAGTTGCAGTTAAACTTTCAAGAAACGATATAAAAATTGAGCTCTCTGACATTAAATTAATTGGAATTTCTGCAATTAAAAGTTTTGAGCAACACCACGATATCCTTTTTATAAATACCTCAGAAATCGATCTTTCTGAAATTCATTATATTGAAATTAAAGGTTTCGGGCGGAAAAAAATAGAACCAACGCGAGTTTTAGATAAATTTTATTCTCATAAAAAACTCGGCTGGGAAATTAAAAACGGCAAAACATATTTTAACTTGTTTGCACCAAGAGCAAAGCTTGTAAAACTTGTTTTGTTTGATAATTATGACGATTACGAAGGCAAAGAGTATTTCATGAGCAAGGATAGAGATGGAGTGTGGAGCTTCGAATTTGAAGGTCAATTATATGGAAAATTTTATGCTTATCGAGTTGATGGACCATCAGATAAAACAGAAATGTTTGATTTTAATGTTTTAATTGCCGATCCATATTCAACCGCTGTTGCATCAAAAAATTCTTACGAACACGAATCACGCACTCTAATTTATAAAGATGATTTTGATTGGGAAGGGACCGACTGGATAAAAATTCCAATGAATGAACTCGTGATTTATGAAATGCACATCAGAGATATGACAGCTCATCCAAGCTCTGGTGCATCTTTGCCCGGAACTTACACTGGTATGATTGAAAAAAATATTAAAGGAGGAATTAATTACATCAAATCACTCGGTGTAAATGCCGTTGAACTTCTGCCAATTCATGATTTTGCTAATTGGGAAATTCCATATAAAAGACATTATCGTGGATATTACAACACCTGGAATCCCTACGAGCGAAATCACTGGGGATATATGTCGACTTATTTTTTTGCACCTGAAAGTTATTACGCTTCAAATGGAACTTCAAAATTTGGAGAATGGAATGGAACCGATGGCAGACAGGTTCGTGAACTTAAAGAATTGATTAAGGCATTTCATAAAGAAGGCATTGCTGTAATTCTTGATGTAGTCTATAATCATACTTCACAATACGATTACAATCCTTTCAAATACATCGATAAAAAATATTATTACCGAATCGATCCTGAACAAAATTTTCTATCCTTCAGTGGATGCGGAAATGACTTCAAAACTGAAAGACCAATGGTTAGAAAACTAATTTTAGAATCAATTAAATATTGGATGACTGAATATAAAATCGATGGATTCCGTTTTGACCTCGCAAATCTAATTGATGAAGAAACTCGAAAATTAATAATAGAAGAAGCAAAAAAAATAAATCCAGATGTAATTATAATTGCTGAACCGTGGGGTGGCGGATATGATCCAGCTGGATTTTCAAAAATTGGCTGGGCTGCCTGGAATGATCAAGCAAGAAATGGGATCAAAGGCGAAAATCCTTTTAACCGACAAAGTTTCATTTTTGGAAAATGGGATTATGGTGTTAATACAGACGCAATGAAAAAATTTTTTTCTGGAACACTTGAAATTCTAGGCGGTTTGTTCAACACTCATGAACACTCAATTAATTATCTTGAGTCTCACGATAATTACACTCTTGGCGATTTCATCAGACTTGCAATTGGCAAGATCGAAAAAAACGATGTTGTGAAAGATATGAAGAAGCATATTTCTCTAGCACCAGTTGAACTTAAAATTAATAAACTCGCAGCTCTGACACTTTTCACTTTACAGGGTCCAATTATGATTCATGAAGGACAGGAATTTGCACGCTCAAAAGTAATTGCTCAAACTGATGTTGAAGACATTCATATAGGAACACTCGATGAAAACAGTTACAACAAGGACAATGAAACAAATTATATAAATTATGATCATATTGAGTGGAATAAAGAACTCTGGAATTACTACAAAGAATTAATTGAGCTCAGGAAGAAACTTCCGCAAATCAGAAATTCTAAACTTGAAGATTTAAATTTTTTGGTTGACGAGAAAAATCAATTTTGTGTAGGTTATCATTCTACAAAGAAAGCGGAAAAAATTGGTGAAATTAACAGTGAAGTCGTTGTTATTGTAAATGGAAGTCAAACTTTTGCCGGCGAAATTACCTTGCCCGATGGTGAATGGATAGTTTTAGTCGATGGCGCCAAAGTTTATTCTGATATTGATCCTAAAATTGTCTATCAAGGCAAGGTCGTAATTCCGCCAATTGAAGGAATGATTTTAATCAAGAGATAAAAAAATATTGATGATTTATTAAAACTAGGAAAGGAGTAAAATTACTTACCTTTTTGAAAGATCAATTCAAAAGTGTTGAGTAATTAACCTAATTATAATTGAACAATTCGTGACTTAAAACTTTTATCGCTTGAATAAATCTTGGACCGGGTCTAAAAAACAAATCTTGATCTACATAAATAATTTTTTGCTTTTTTATTGCACTTAAGTTTTGCCATTCAGGATATATTTTCAAAATATCATTCAAAGTGTAATTACCTTTTGGTATAATTATCACCTCGGGATTTTTGTCTAAAATTTCTTCCCTTGAAATAATTGGATAAGCAGAAACCGAATTTTCCGGCGCAATATTTTCAAGATTTACTTTTTCCATCATTTCATTTATGAATGTGTTCCTTCCTGCAATTATCAAAGGAGAAAATGAAACTACGAAAATAGCTTTTCGTTTTTTGAACTTCATCGCACTAATCTCATTTAACGATTTTTTAATTGAATTGATTAATGAGTCAGCTTTTTGTTTTCTGTTGAGAATGATTCCAAGATTCGAAATTGTATTCAAGATTCCATTTAAATCTCTTGGATTTGTAACATAAACTTGAATTCCAAGACTCTTTAATTTATCATAAAGTTCTTTTGTATTTCCTTCAACTGTCAAAAAAATTAGATCGGGTTTTAACTCTACTATTTTTTCAAAATTAAAATGAAGCATATCTCCAATAATTTGAATTTTATTCACTTCATCGGGATAATTACAAAAACTTGTTCGCCCGACTAATAAATCTCCAGCTCCGATTGCGAAAATTATTTCTGTTAAATTCGGAGCTGCAGAGATTATTCTCTCGGGATTCCTTGTTAATTCAATTTTATTTCCAATATCATCATAAAAAATTTTTAATGCTTTAATTTTCTTATTCTCATTACAAGCAAAAAGTAAGAAAGATGCAACGATGAAACTTATAACTAATGTTTTCATATTTACTCCCATGGGAATTTTTTAGGGAATAATTCACGACCATTGTATTTGAAAAAATCTTTTAGCTCAGGACAACTTATCGAATAACCATGCTGTCTTCTCCAGGGATTTCTCTGATTTTTTTTCTCGAGTAATTCACCGTGATTACAATATGGATCATTTTTCATTAAATTGATTGCTTTTTCTTCGCCCTTGAGCGCAAGTTCCAAATCATCAGGATTATTTGGTCCAATGAATGTGACCTTTGACGCAGGAATTCTCAAAGCTTCTCTGTGCATATGAAATCTTTTTTCTTTGAATTTAAAAGTTACCATTACTATGTGTTCTGGATAATAACCAAGATACTCACGAAATCGACAGATTGGGAAGAGTAAATTTTCAAATGAATCTCTGGAGAACTCTTCAGTGGTAGATCTCATTTTTAAATCATCATTAATAAAACCAAGATGATTTGCAATTTCCCAATACATTTGAGATTCAGATCTAAAGAAAGCTTCTCTTCTCGATTGCCCCCCAGTGAAAATCAAAAATGAGTGACTGTCATTTTGAGCAATCTCGCATCCGACTTTGATGTGCTCAATATAAAGTTTTGGTTCACCTTTTTGAAATGAAAACAAAAACCAGTTTGAGTCATCAAAAACATTTTTAAAGTCTTTTCCAATATAAACTGAATGTCCCGCCACTATAATTAATTTGGTATACTTCATAAGTTACAGTCTCCTTTCTTTACTCTTAAATAAAAAGATTTATTCCACGAAATTAAAAGTTTTGATTCTGAATTTTTTAATGTTGAACTTATAAAATTTTATCAATGTTTAATTCTTAAAAATATAGATAAAATGGAATTAGGAATATACTCATTTGGTGATAGAACTATAGAGTTTACAACCGGGAAATTAATCAGTGAAGCTGAAAGATACAGGCGATTATTAGAAGAGATAAAATTAGCCGATGAAGTCGGACTTGATGTTTTTGGTATTGGTGAACATCATCGACCAGATTTTATAGTTTCATCTCCAATTGTTGTATTATCCGCTGCTGCAACAATCACCAAAAGAATTAGATTGACAAGTGCTGTTAATGTTTTAAGTTCAGATGATCCAGTTAGATTATTTCAGCAATTCGCAACTTTGGATTTAATTTCCAACGGCAGGGCCGAAATTATGGTTGGGCGAGGCTCGTTCATTGAATCCTTTCCATTATTTGGATATGATCTAAAAGATTACGAAGAACTATTTGAAGAAAAATTACAAATGCTTCTTCATCTTAGAGAAAATACAACAGTAAATTGGAAAGGAAGATTTACACAAAAAATTGTAAATCGAGATGTTTATCCCCGACCAATTCAAAATCCATTACCTGTTTGGGTCGCAATGGGTGGAACACCAGAATCTGCAATAAGAGCAGCAAAGTATAATCTGCCTCTTGCAATTGCAATCATTGGTGGCTTTCCAGAACGATTTAAATATTTTGTTGATCTATATCGTAATACTGCAAATAAGCTTGGACATCAAACAAAATTAAGTATCAATTCACATGGATTTATTGCCGAAACGAATAAAGAAGCAATCGAATTATCATTCCCTGCAGTAAAACTTCAAATGGATAGAATAGGCAAAGAAAGAGGTTGGTCACCTTTAACAAAAGAACAATATGAATTTTCTGCAACATTAAGAGGCGCAAATTTCGTCGGTAGTCCTGAACAAATAATCGAAAAGATTTTATTTCAATATGAAATCTTTAACCATGATAGATTTTTAATTCAATTTTCTGTTGGGACATTGCCCCACGATAAAGTTCTAAAATCAATAGAACTTTTTGGTGATAAAGTTGCCCCAATTGTGAAAAAAGAAATCAACAGGATGAAAAAGAAAGAAAAAGAAATAGTATAAAACTTTATAACTTCATTTCATTTTTCAACATATCTTGAGGCATTTGAACTGCAACAACTCTTCCTTTTGCTGTAATAATTCCATTCGCAGAAACAGTAATTTCTGTTATCACTTTCCTACCTTTTATTTCGACTATTTTCCCTCTCAGTTCAAGTTCAATACCGAGTGGGGTTGGTTTTAAATAATCGACTTGAAGAGACGCTGTTACAAATCTAAACGGTGGAAACGAACCAGGCTGTCGATTTTCTGATCTGTAAGCAGCCAGTGCTGCTGAGCCAGTACCGTGACAATCAATTAAAGATGCGATTAATCCTCCATATACATAACCTGGAATTGCAATATGGTAAGGTTTAGGTGTAAAGCGTGCAACTGTTTCTTCTCCATCCCAATAACTTTTTAATTGATGTCCATATTCATTTAATCTTCCACAACCATAACAGTAACTTAGTTCTTCTGGATAAAAATCTTGTATTCCTTTCTCTTCCATTTTCAACCTCGATTAATTATAAGTGATTATAATCCAAAGGAAAATAATATTAAACCAATAATGTCCGAATGCGAAATTAAATAGTTTGATTTTAATTGTGTCTTCAATTGAATATGAAAGCATTGGAAGCATACCATGACCATCCTGAACGATTGAGCTTGTTAATAAAACAGAGAAAGGGATCATCCCATCTGCAAACAATTTTACAAAAATTATATGTGGTCCAGATTCAGGAATTAAACCAACCAGTGCAGCAATGAACAGGAATGCAATTTTATAATTAGAAGTAAATGAACTCAAATCAAGATATTTCAAACTTAGCTCAACGACTAAAAGTGCTGCAAAAGTCCAGATTGCAATTTTCCATATATGATTTTTGATAACATGTCCCCAAACGTGTTCAAGAATAAAGTGTTTAAAAGATCTTTCCTTTTCATGAACGATCAAATTCTCGCAATTCACACAAACACTTACTTTGAATTTATTTATAATTTTATCAATTATAATTCCACCAATGATTCCTAAGACAAAAAGAATAATAAAAATTAAGATTGCTGTTTTTGGAATCATTGCTAACATTACATAGGCTTCATCTCCTGAAACTGCAATCATTGAACCCGCTAAAGCACCCAAGCTGATCAAACCATGCATATACAATGAAACGTTTGTAATTCCACCAAAACAGCCTGGTAATGAACCAATAAAAGAAGCAAGTACATATTGTCTGTACTTACTTTTTCCTTCAAGAAATGTTTTAATTTTTCCATTTGTCCATGTATTGATTAAGTCCACCAAAACCATCATTAATGCAACTATTAATGTAATTTCAATCGTTTCTCCAAAAATTTTTTTTAATATTTCTATCATAAGTAATCTCCGTTACTCTAATTCCTAAAATTAGATGAAAACTTGGTCATTAGGTTTTTATAATATTATTAGACATCCAGAGACGCTAAAGTTAATTAACTTTTGACTTTCTTTTATAAAAATACAAAATCTAAATGCAAACGATTTCATAAAAAAGAATTTTTTACACAAAAATATTATTTAAAAAGAAAAGCCGTCATAGAAGACGGCTTTTCTTTGATTTATTTCACCAACTCTTTATTTCTCAAGTAATTCAATCACAAGTACTCTTCTATTCTTCCAGTATTCTTTTCTAACTGTAGTCACAGGTTGAGTTTCACCAAACCACTTTGTCATAAATCTATTCTTATCAATACCCTGACTTACAAGATATTTATAAACTGTATTAGCTCTTCTTTCAGAGAGTTTCATATTATAAGCAGCCGGTCCAATTGGACAGGCATGACCTTCAATTGAGAACATTGCATCAGGATTTTCTTTCATAAACTTAACAGCTTCATCAAGTTTTGCTTTCTCTTCTTTCTTGAGGTCATATCTATCGAAACCAAAGTATACAGTGACTTTATATGGTTCAACTCTTGCTGGACAACCATCTTGATCGACTTTAACACCAGCAGGAGTATCTGGACATTTGTCTAAGTAATCTGGTACTCCGTCGCCATCGCTATCAACTGGGCAACCTTTAGCATCAACCTGTACACCGGCAGGAGTATCTGGACATTTATCTAAGTAATCTGGTACTCCGTCACCATCGCTATCAACTGGGCAACCATCTTTGTCAACTTTTGCACCAGCTGGAGTATTTGGACATTTATCTAAGTAATCTGGTACTCCATCACCATCACTATCAACAGGACAACCATCTTTATCAACTTGAACTCCCTTAGGTGTATTTGGACACTTGTCTAAGTAATCAGCAACTCCATCTTTATCAGAGTCAATTGGACAACCAAATTCATCAACCTTTACACCTTTTGGAGTATTTGGACATTGATCATATTTATCAAGAATTCCATCTCCATCTGAATCAAGACCTCTTGAAAAGGCATATCCAATTCCAACCGAAATAGTTGCATATCCATCATTTGATTTACCGCTTTTAATACCTTCAAAATAATCCTGTCCACCAAAATTATAGGCACCTGCCAGATTTAAGTTGAATTTATCAGACAACAAATATTTTACACCAGCTTCTCCGTAAAATGCAAGTGCTTTATTATCATCCGCTACTTTTTTAGAATGATAGAATGTATAATTTAAGCCAGCACTTAAATACGGCAGCCATTCCGATGTTCCATATGAATACATTAGACCTAATTTACCATCATAAACAAAATTTCTCTGGGCTTTGCCTGTCATATTCTTAAACTGCAAGAAATTATAACCGAGCAAAAACCTTAAACCAAAGGCATGTTCTGTTTTTGTAGAAAAGAAATATTCTAAACCACCTCTTAAAGTAGGAAAGTTAACTCTGTTACCTCGATCTGCTACTGAAATATTTAATCCACCATCAAGAGTAGCGCCAAAATAACCACTCAATGGGTTGTAATTTTTGTCCTGAGCATTGGATAAACCAACACTGACAAAAAATATCAGGGCTATTGTTAGTAATTTTTTAAGCATTTTAATCCTCCAATTTTTGTTTTTAATATAATAAATTTATTTAATTTTTGTAATAACAACTCTACGATTTTTTTGTCTTCCTTCTTCTGTTTTATTATCAGCAATTGGATAATTTTCTCCCATCCCTTCAGCAATCAAATTTTCAGATTTAACACCCAAGCTTATTAAGAATTTTTTCACAGCATCTGCTCTTTCCTGCGATAACTTTTTATTAAATTCCGACGAACCCTGACTATCAGTGTGACCTTCTATTCTCCACTTTGAATCTGGATATTTTTTCATCAATTCTGCTAATTTTTTCAACTCTGTTTTTGCCTGTTCTGTCAAAACAGCTTTTCCTGCTTCGAATGTTGTCATTCCTTGAAGTACAAAAGAAGTTTCCTCTATTTCTGATTTTTGTATCTGTGGACATCCAAATTCATTTACTTCAATATTTGGTTCGGTATCTGGACACTTATCAAGATAGTCAGGGACCCCATCTCTATCCGAATCAATCGGACAACCTTTATCATCTACTCTCATATCAGTTGGCGTATTTGGACATTCATCAAATGGGTCTAAAACACCATCTTTATCAGAATCTAGTGGGCAACCTTTTTCATCCACTGGAAATCCTGAAGGAGTTCCAGGACATCTATCAAGATAATCAGGAACTCCGTCACCATCAGAATCTACTGGGCAACCAAATTTATCAACAACTACTCCCTGTGGAGTATCAGGACATTTATCCAATTTATCCTCAACGCCATCGCCATCAGTATCAATTATTGTCTTTACAGCGCAACCAAATTTATCTACTTTTAAACCAAATGGTGTATTTGGACACATATCAAATCTATCTATCACTCCATCTCTATCTGAATCTTTTACTCCACCAAAATAAATTGAAAAGCCAGCAATACCTGTTAGATAAACATCTTTTTTAGAACTTACTCTGCCATCAATCTCATCAGTATTAGAACTCGCACTGGAACAACAAGGCCGGCGACACGGTTCCGTCGTTCGCTTGTAGGT
>JBNAWO010000011.1:0-14733 GCA_049699815.1 Ignavibacteria bacterium
CTTCAATATATTCACAAACTCAATATCCTAAGCGAGAATTTCGCGCTGTCTGGATTGCATCGGTTTCCAACATTGATTGGCCATCGAGTAAATATTTGACCACAACACAACAAAGGAATGAATTCATATCGATGCTTGATTACTTGAAATCTTGTGGATTTAATGCGGTAATAGTTCAGATTAGGCCATCCTGTGATGCGTTTTACGCAAATGCAAAAGAACCATGGTCAGAATGGTTAATGGGTTCACAGGGACAGGCTCCAATCCCATTTTATGATCCACTTCAATTTATGATAGATGAAACTCATAAAAAAGGGATGGAATTTCACGCCTGGTTTAATCCTTATCGTTCTCAGGTTAGTGCATCAAGCTCAATTCATCCAACTCATATAACTCAAACAAAACCAGAATGGAATTTACGATTTAATTCTCCTTATAAAATGTTAGATCCAGGTCTTCCACAAGTTCGTGAATATGTAGTTAGTGTGATAATGGATGTAGTAAGAAGATATAATATTGATGGTGTTCACTTTGATGATTATTTCTATCCATATGAAGGAATACAAAATCAGGATAGTGTCTCCTGGTCTTTGTATTCTGGTGGTTTTACTGATAAAGGTGATTGGAGAAGAAATAATGTCAATACATTAGTTCGGATGGTTTATGATAGTATAATGTCAGTTAAACCAAAAGTAAAATTTGGAATAAGTCCTTTTGGAATCTGGAAAAATTCTGCTGCTGGTACAAGTGGATTTGAAGCTTACTACGGAATTTATTGTGATGCTGTTACCTGGTTGCAGGAAAGAAAGGTCGATTACATAATGCCTCAAATTTACTGGGCATTTGCACGAACAGCTGCACCGTACGGAAATCTTGTTCCCTGGTGGTCAACCGTATTGAATGGAAGACATTTATATGTTGGTCATGGTGCTTACAATATGTCGAGTTCAAATCCTTTTCCAGTTGGCAACTGGCCTGCAAGTGAATTGTGTGATCAAATTAGATTTAACAGATTGTTCTCAAATGTTCATGGAAGCTGTTTCTTCAGCGCAAAACACATTAAAAATAATGTGAAAAATTTTGCTGACTCATTGAAACTAAATCTTTATAAGTATCCAGCTTTACCACCAACGATGCCCTGGAAGGATTCAATTCCCCCTCTTCCGCCAGTAAATTTGCAAGCACAGGGAAATGCTGTCAGTATAGTTTTAAACTGGCAAAAACCAGACACAGCCATTGATGGAGAAAAACCAAGTTATTTTGTTATCTACAAAGCTGTTGATTCAGATACAATTGACATTAACGATCCAAAAAATATTTTAAAAGTTCTTCCAAACGATACAACAATTTACTACGATGTTTTTCCAGTTCAATTCAATAAAAAATATACTTACATTGTTACTTCGGTTGATAAATTGCATAACGAGAGTGAACCTATTGCAAAAGTTCAATTCATTCTAACAGATGTCGATGAACTTGCTGAAATATTCGACTATCAATTATTTCAGAATTACCCTAATCCATTTAATCCCGTAACAAAAATTGAATTTACACTAAGAGAGCGAGATTACACTGAACTTACAATCTACGATTTGCTTGGCAGAGAAATTAAAAAACTTGTTTCAGAAGAATTGAACAAAGGAAAGCATTCAGTAGAGTTTGATGGGACTGAATTACCAAGTGGCGTTTATTTCTATCGGTTAAAATCAGCAGATTTTGTTCAAACAAAGAAAATGATTTTACAGAAATAAATTATTAGAAGAATTCTCTTAGATAAAATTCAAGTTCTTCAATTGTTTTTTCGCCAAGAATAATTGTAACAAACTCGGCAAAATTATTTAAGACGATTAGCGAATTTATACTTGCATCTTTTTCTGAAAGATTGACAATCTTTTTTGATACATGATGATTTAAAGTTCTAACATCTTCATAAATCTCTTTAAGTTTTTTCATCTGCCAGTCAGGTTCTTTACCTTTTAACATTTTCACATATTGAGCGAGTAAATAAAAAGCAAGAGCTCTAACTTCTGTTTCTTCAATTGATGCAAATGGAAGATGGAAGTAAAGAAGTGGTTTAAGTTTTCCCATTACAGGACAACCTGAAGTAACCATTAAAATTCCGAGTAAACTACTGACGCCCTGTTGCAAAGAAGTTCTTTTTTCATAATTGCGTGCTTGTGTTTCAACATAAACTTTAACCTGCTCATAAGAATTTTTATCGTTAAATTCTGAAAGAATTAATTGTAAGTTTAATGCGAGTGGACAATATTCATTTTCTTTTTCATTAAGAGGACAATGTGGACATTTAAAGCTGCTTAACTTTGCCCAGTCAGGGAAATATTTGCAGGTCGGTTCAATAATTGAAAGATTTTCTTTATCTACAATAACAGTAATTAATTTTTCTGAGTCGTCGTTAAAAAGAAAATGATATTTGAAAATTATTTTGTCTTTTTCTTTTTGCATTATTATGTCTTTGAATTTGTTTCTAAGTTATGAATTAAATTTTTTAATTAAAACCATTTAATTTATTGAAAAGCCACTTCTAAATTATAACAGAATAATAAATAGACATTCCCAAACAAATTCCTTAACTTTTAAAAATTATTCAAAACACTTAATTTAGTGTCAATTTTTTAGAGGAATATTTTAATTGTTGAACTAATTTAGATTGATGGGATATGTATAAACAATATTCGGATAAAATTAAATACTCAGAGATTGAAAAAAGCATTCTCGAATTCTGGGAAAAGCATAAAATTTTTGAAAAAAGTATTGAAACAAGAGATCCTAAAAACCCTTTCACATTTTACGAAGGTCCACCGACTGCTAATGGAAAACCAGGCATTCACCATGTAATGGCAAGAACAATTAAAGATATTGTCTGCCGTTACAAAACTCTACAGGGATTTAGAGTTCATAGAAAAGCTGGATGGGATACACACGGTCTGCCAGTGGAAATTGAAGTCGAAAAAGAACTCGGTATTAAATCAAAAGACGAAATTGTTCTTTACGGAGTTGAAAAATTTAATCAGGCTTGCAAAAATTCTGTTTTCACCTATCTAAAAGATTGGAACGAGTTAACAAGAAGAATTGGTTACTGGATCAATCTTGAAGATGCTTATATCACCTGCACAAATGAATATATTGAATCAGTCTGGTGGTCACTTAAAAAATTTTTTGACGAAGGGTATATTTATAAAGGTTTTAAAATTCAACCTTATTGTACAAGATGTGAGACTCCGCTTTCGTCTCACGAACTTTCACTCGGATATCAAGAAGTGAAAGACCCTTCAATTTATGTTGCAATAAAAGTTAAAAATCAGTCTGACACTTATTTTCTGGTCTGGACAACAACTCCCTGGACACTAATCTCTAATGTTGCTTTAGCTGTTAATAAAGATGTTGATTATGTCAAAGCAAAACTACTCGACGAGAATAAAAATCCATATTATTTAATTCTTGCTGAATCAAGACTTTCTGTCTTACCACAGGGTTATGAAATTGTTGAACGTTTCAAAGGAAGCGATCTACTCGGCTGGGAATATGTAAGACTTTTTGATTATGTGCCTGTAGATAAAAAAGCATTCTATGTAATTGAAGGTGATTTCGTTACCACTGAAGATGGTTCCGGAATTGTTCACATTGCTCCAGCATTTGGTGAAGATGACTATCAGGTTGGAAAAAAATACGACCTGCCTCTTATCAATCCTGTTGATAAGAGCGGAAGATTTCAAGAGATCGTTTCAGATTTCAAATTTATGCATGTAAAAGAAGCTGATCCTCACATCATCCAAAATCTTAAATCAAGAAAATTACTTTTCAAAAAAGAAACAATTGAACATAGCTATCCACACTGCTGGAGATGTAAATCACCATTACTCTATTACGCAAGAGAATCCTGGTATATTGCGACTACTCGATATGTTGATTTAATGATTGAGTTAAATAAACAAATTAACTGGTATCCTCCTGAAGTTGGAAAAGGAAGATTTGGCAACTGGCTTGAAGAGAATAAAGATTGGGCTTTATCACGAGATAGATTCTGGGGGACTCCACTTCCAATCTGGATAAGTGACGATGGTGATATGTTCGCTATTGGAAGCATTGAAGAATTGAAACAAGGTTTCTTTGTTACTGATGATGGTAAGAAAATACCTGTCAGCCAATTAAAAGATCTTGATTTACACAAACCTTATGTTGATAAAATAATTTTTGAGAAGAACGGGAAAATTTATCGACGAACTCCAGAACTAATTGATGTCTGGTATGATTCAGGTTCAATGCCATTTGCTCAATTTCATTATCCATTTGAAAACAAAGAAGTTTTTGAAACTAATTATCCGGCTGATTTTATTGCGGAAGGAATTGATCAAACCCGCGGTTGGTTTTATTCACTTCATGCAATTGGGACATTTTTATTCAAAAAGCCAGCATATAAAAATGTAATAGTCAATGAGTTAATATTAGATAAAGAAGGGAAAAAAATGTCCAAGTCACTGGGCAATACAGTTGATCCCTTCGAAATAGTTGAAAAGTATGGAGCCGATGCAACAAGATGGTATCTGATCTCTAACAGTCCACCCTGGAAAGTTACATTATTTGATGAAGAAGATTTGGCAGATGTTCAAAGAAAATTCTTTGGAACCTTAATAAATACTTATGCATTCTTTGCTCTTTACGCAAATCTTGATGGCTTCAAATATGAAGAACCAGAACTACCATTTGAACAAAGACCAGAAATTGATAAATGGATTCTCTCTGCTTTGAATGTTTTAGTCAAAGAAGTTAAAGAGTATTTTGATGATTACGATATAACAAAAGCTGCTCGTGCAATTTCATACTTTACAATTGAGCAACTTTCAAACTGGTATGTGAGAAGGAATAGGCGTCGTTTCTGGAAAAGCGAAATGAATGCCGATAAAATTTCAGCTTACCAAACTCTATATCAATGTCTTGTAACAGTTGCAAAATTAAGCTCACCTATAGCTCCATTTATTTCCGAAGAAATTTATCGCTGCTTAAATACAGTAACAAATAAAGAGCCATTTGAATCAGTTCATCTCTCCTATTATCCTGAAGTGGGACCAATTGAAGAAAAATTATTACACAAAATGGAAATAGCCTTGAAAATTGTTTCTATTGTTCGATCGATGAGATCAAAAAACAATTTGAAAGTTCGCCAACCTCTACAGAAAATGCTTGTGGTTGTAAAGAAAGAAGATCAAGCGTCTGTAAAAGAAATGGAGCAAGTTATTCTCGAAGAAGTAAATGTAAAACAGCTCGAGCTTCTCGATACAGATTCAGATATTGTTGTAAAGAAAGCAAAACCGAACTTCAAATCAATTGGTCCAAAATTTGGTAAGAAAGTAAATCTCATTGCAAATGAAATAAGAAATTTTAACCCTGAACAAATAAAACTTATTGAAAGTGGTAAAAATATTTCCATTCAAATTGATGAAGAAAATTTTGAAATTACTCCTCAAGATGTTGAAATTGTAGGTGAAGAAATAAAAGGATGGATTGTTGAAAGTGAAGACGGAATAACACTTTCGCTTGATACAAATTTAACTCCCGAGTTAATTGAAGAAGGACTTGCTCGGGAATTTGTAAATCGTGTTCAAAATATGAGAAAAGATGCAGACTTTGAAGTGAGCGACAGAATTTCAATTTATGTTGAAGGTACTGAGAATCTCAAAACGGCGATCACAAAAATGAAATCGTACATAATGCAAGAAACTCTTGCCGAAGAGCTTGAATTTGGTAATCGAGCGGAAGGATTTGTTCAAAGCTGGAAAGTTGGAAATGAAGATTGTACAATCAGCATAATCAAAAAATAGGAGAGATGAACGATGGCTAAATCAACAAACAAAAAGACAAAATCTTCTTCTGCCAGAACGACAAAGGCTAAGAAGATCACAGCAAAAAAAAGCGTAAAAGCTGCAAAAGTAAAAGTTTCAACTAAAGCCAAAGTTGAAACTAAAGTCTCTGCAAAAAAAGCAGAAGCAAAGCCCAAAACAACCAAATCAAGAAAGAAGCAAACTCAGACAACTACAGTAACGGAGGTAAAGACAACTGTGATTCCAAGAAAACCGGCTTATTCAAAGAAGGAGCTTGAGCATTTCAAAAAAATTATTCTTGAAAAACGCCAGGAAATAATTGAGCAACTCGAAAGTTTACGTGAGAGAATGTTAGACGAAAGTGGTGAAGGATTTGTTAACGAAAACTCCCCTTATTCGCTGCATATGGCAGAACAAGGGACCGATGCGTTTGAAAAAGAAAAAAATTATCTCTGGGCTCAAAGAGAGACCAAATTCTTGTCTTATCTCGATGCTGCACTTAAAAGAATTGAAGACGGAACTTACGGATACTGCATCGATTGCGGTAAAGTTATTGAGAAAGGTAGACTCGAAGCTGTTCCTCATACTCAACATTGTGTAAGTTGCAAAGTAAAGTTCAGTAAGTGATGAAGATTTTTTACATTACTTTTTTTATTGTTCTTACCGATCAGATTACAAAAATTCTGGTTAAAGGTATTCATATTTCGGCACTTGGAATTAATATCAAAGGGATGCAACTCTACGATAGTTTTAATGTTATTGGTGACTTTTTCCGCATAACCTACATTGAAAATCCTGGGATGGCATTTGGAATTGATTTTGGTGAAAAAGCAAAATTATTCCTCACACTTTTTTCTCTAATTGCCAGTATTTTTATAACTTATTTTCTAATCAAACATAAAAACGAAAAACTATCTTTACGGCTTCCACTGGCAATGATATTAGGCGGAGCTGTGGGGAATTTAATTGATAGAATGTTTTATGGTTTAATTTACGGTGACGCCCCTCTTTTCTATGGAAAAGTGGTTGATTTTCTTGATTTCGATTTCTTCAACATAAGTTTATTTGGATATTCTTATGACCGCTGGCCCATCTTTAATATTGCCGATATGTCTGTGACTATCGGTGTGATTTTGCTCATCATCTTGCATCGGGAACCAAAAGAAGAAAAACAACTTTCAACAGAAGAAGAATTTAAAAATCAAAATAAAGGTTATGTTTCTGAAAATTTTAGTCAGAGTAATGCAATTGAATCAATAAGCAGCACCGATGAAGTTCATTCATAGTAATGGAAATAATCACAGAGAAAAAATATACTTTTGAAATTCCTGAAGGTAAAAGAAAAGAACGACTTGATCTATTTTTAACACACGCAATTGAAAATTCCACCCGCACAAAAGTCCAAAATCTCATTAAGAATAATTATGTTCAGGTTAATGGAAAATTTGTAAAACCATCTTACCAATTAAATCCAGGAGATGTTGTTGAAGTAAGAATTCCGGTTAAACCACGTCCAGCTCAAACGCTTCCCGAACCAATTCCTCTGGACATAATTTATGAAGATGATGATATTATAATAGTCAATAAACCAGCTGGAATGGTTGTCCATCCGGCACTTGGAAATTATACGGGGACACTTGTTAATGCACTTCTTTATTATACACAAAATTTATCGAAAGCTTCTGATTTAGATAGAGCCGGAATTGTACATCGAATTGATAAGAATACGAGCGGATTACTTGTCGTTGCAAAGAATGATATAGCACATTCAAAATTAGCAAAACAATTTTCAGCTC
Organism: Ignavibacteria bacterium; assembly: GCA_049699815.1. Taxonomy (GTDB): domain Bacteria; phylum Bacteroidota; class Ignavibacteria; order Ch128b; family Ch128b; genus Ch128b. The sequence continues at coordinate 7,634 of JBNAWO010000011.1, forward strand.
ATTCAATTGAAAGAGAATACTGGGCAGTTGTCTGGGGGCATTTCAAATCACCTGAGGGAGTAATTGAAACTAAAATCGGAAGGAGCAAATCGGATAGAAAAAAATTTGCCGTCGTTGATGAAGGCAAAGAGGCTATCACATATTATTATGTTTTAGAAGAATTTGAATATTTTACTTTAGTTAAATTGAAACTCAAAACAGGCAGAACTCACCAGATACGAGTTCATCTTTCTCACATTAATCATCCTGTTTTTGGTGATCCAACTTATGGCGGGAGAAAAATTCATTATTCAAATGTAACTTCTCGTATTAAACAAGAAGTAGAGAATTTACTTGAGATAATGAAACGCCAGGCACTTCATGCAAAAACCTTGGGTTTTATTCATCCTACAACTAATGAATTTGTTAAGTTTGATTCAGAACTGCCTGAAGATATGCAAATGCTTCTCAAAAGATTAAGAATATTATCCTGAACCCCAAGACGGATGATATTTCATTAACTGTCATCTTGAGTTTGTCAAAGGATAACAGGACAAAACTTTCTCAATAATGTCATACTTCTCCGCCAGAGGCGGATTAGCATTTGGTTGGATCAGGCTCAGCCTGACATTTTAATTGCACCAAGAGCTCGTCGAAATCTGAGGTTTGTTTTTGAAAGTTTCGTCTTGTTATCCCACAATGAACTTAGGCTGTACTTCCACAAAATCAGGTTTAAATTCCTTTCGATAAGATCAATATAACATCAGTTTAAATATGGGGTAGGCTTTTTTGATTGAAATATTTTAATTAATCCTTAAAATACATCACTACTTATTGCTAACTAAAGATACCAGGAATTTTCGTATTACAATTGGGACATTTATCATTCTTTAATTTATTCGAAATAACTGAATGCCAATCTCTCTCAATTAGTTTCATTTTACAACTTGGACAAAAAGTTGTTTGTCCCTCTCGATCAAAAACATTTCCAACATAAACAAATTTTAATCCTTTATTAAGTGCAATCTTTCTTGCCCGTTTTAAAGTTGATGGCGGAGTTGGGGGTTTATCTCTTAACTTAAAATCAGGATGAAATGCGGTAAAGTGAAGTGGGACATCATCGCCGAGATTTTCAAGTATCCAATCACACATTGAATGTATTTCTTCATCAGAATCATTTTCATCTGGAATTAAAAGAGTTGTAATTTCAAACCACACATTTGTCTCTTTTCTTAGCCAGACTAAAGTATCGAGGACAGGTTCAAGATGAGAAAAAGTTAGCTTATGATAAAATCTTTCAGTAAATGCTTTGAGATCAACATTGGCAGCATCTATATGTTTATAAATATCTTCTCTTGCTTCATCTGTTATGTAACCATCGGTGACCATCACTGTTTTGATTCCATATTGATGAGCAAGTTTTGAAATGTCCATTACATATTCGCCAAAAATTGTTGGTTCATTGTATGTAAAAGCAATACTCGGAGTTCGATATTTTAATGCAAGTTTTACGACTCCTTCGGGAGAAACTTCCAGTGCATTCGTATCATCGAGATGAGCTTTGCTTATGCTCCAGTTCTGACAAAATTTACAGCCAAGATTACAACCAGCCGTTCCAAAACTCAAAATTTTTGTTCCTGGAAGGAAATGATTCAGTGGTTTTTTTTCTACTGGATCAATTCCAAATCCAGTCGGCCTACCGTAAGCAATTGAATAAAGCTTGCCATTATGATTTTGACGAACATAACAAAAGCCGTATTGCCCTTCGCCAATTGTGCAAAATCTCGGACATAAAGTGCAAAGAATTTTTCCATTATCCAGTGTCTTCCACCATTTTGCTTCAACCATAAATCACCTCAATATTTTATGTAAAAATTAAAAAGTTTTTTACCATTAACAATGTCATTTCGGAGTAAGTTTCTAAGAAAATATTTAGTATTGTTGTTCAAGTTCATTTTCTGATTTAATTTGTCATAAAAAAATAGAAATATGAAGATATTGATTTCTTGCTTGTCTCCATCTTGGGGCGGAATGGAAATGTTTACAGTTCAATCAGCTGAACAACTTTTAAGGCATGACCTGGATGTATATCTTTTTTGTCTAAAAGATTCTAAAATTGACTTAAACTCAAATTTTATCCCCGAACATAAAAAACTAAAAGTAAAATCAAACTCCTATCTAAATATTAAAAACATTTTATTGTTGAGAAAATTTATACTCCAAAACGAGATCAATTTAATTCACACTCAATTTTCAAAAGATCTTTGGACAATTTCACCAGCACTAATGTTAATCGATAAAAAAATTCATCTCGTTTTAACAAAACAACTTGGCTCGTTTATAAAGAAAAAAGATTTTTTGCATAAAATGATTTACAAAAAAGTTGATAAAGCAATTGCAATCTCAAGTGTAATCAAACAAAACTTAATTGAAACTACTCCGCTCAAAGAAGAAAAAGTCGTTATTATCCCTAATGTTGTTGATCTTACAAAATTTAATCCTTCAAAATACAACCGTGAAAAAATCAGAACCGAACTTGAAATAGAGAACGATGTTTTTGTATTTACAAACATTGCTAGACTTTCACCAGGGAAAGGACAGGATGCGATAATCAATGCAATTATATCAATTAAAGATAAACTTCACGGAACGCTTTTCTTTTTCGTTGGCGAAGCTGAAACTTCAGAAAAATTTTATGAGGAGTCTCTGAAAAATCTGGTGAAGAAAAATTCTCTCGAAAGATTAATTAAGTTTTTGGGATTTAGAAACGACATTCCCGAAATTCTTGCCTCAAGTGATGCTTTCATTTTTCCTTCTTATGCCGAAGCTTTTGGGATTTCTCTTGTTGAAGCACTTGCAATGGGCTTGCCAAATATCGTTTGTAAGGCAGATGGAGTGTTAGATATAATAATCGAAGAAGAAACTTCTCTTGTTTTCGATCGAGATGATATTCAAAAACTTTCTGAAAATATTTTAAGAATTAGATTTGATGAGGAATTAAGAAAGAAATTAAGTCAAAAATCTCTTGATCGAGCAAAAGATTTTAGTTTTGAAAAGTACAATGAGAGAATTCTAAATTTGTATGAAGGTCTACTTAAAAAGAAATGAGAAATTTTGAAATCAAATTATCTAAAATAATACTTTCTGATGCAGAAGATAGAAGTCAATTAAAGGTATCGTTCCAGTTTAAATTTTTCTCCGAGATAAAGTTTTCTCACAAGTTCATCGTTGGCTAATTCTTCTGATTTGCCGCTTCGCAAAATCTCGCCATTAATTAAAATATATGCTCGATCTACAATTGCCAGTGTTTCGTGAACATTATGATCCGTAATTAAAACTCCTATCCCTCGATTTTTAAGATTTGCAACAATTTTCATAATGTCTTCTACTGCAATTGGATCTATACCGGCAAAAGGTTCATCAAGTAAGATGAACTTTGGATTTGTTGCAAGAGCCCGTGCAATTTCTGTCCTTCTTCTTTCACCACCACTTAGTTGATAACCATATGTTTTTCTGATCTTTAAAATACCTAAATCTTCAAGCAATCTTTCACATCTTTCTTTTCTCTCTTGAGAATTTAATTTCATGAATTCAAGTACAGCTAGAATATTTTGTTCAACCGTTAATCTTCTGAATACAGAGGCTTCCTGAGGCAGGTAACCAATTCCGAGTCTTGCTCTTTTATACATTGGCATTTTTGTAATATCAACTTCGTTAAGGTATACATTACCACCATTCGGTTTTATCATTCCAACAATCATATAAAAAGTTGTGGTCTTACCGGCACCATTAGGGCCTAAGAGTCCTACAACTTCACCTTTTTGAACCTGCAATGAAACTCCATTTACAACATTTCTCTTTTTATATCGCTTGATTAATTTTTCGCCTCTGAGAATATCTGTCATAATTCAAATAAAATTTTTCAAAGATAATGAGTTTTATTTTTAGATAAATCTACATTTTGAAAATAAACTTTTAATAAGTGCTTTTTCTTGCTTCGCTCAAATAATCAGAAGTTATTTATAAAACACATTTGATTTTAAAAGATTTTTTCAATCATCTCGAAAGGAGAATTTCAATCTAAAATTGAATTTTATATTTTTGTTAAAGTTAAAGAGAAAAAAGGTGCTTTATGAATCTCTCTTCTGAGATTTTTATTAAAATGATTCAATTTATGCTTGCACCAGCAGTTATGATCTCTGCTTGCGACTTACTTCTTTTAGGAATTAATAATCGATACTCATCAATTGCAAATCGAATAAGACTTTTGAACGATGAAAGAAGAAGACTTATTCTAAAAATAAAAGATGGAAAAGAATTAGAATATATTGAATCAAATAGACTTGCAAGTATCAAAAAGCAGCTCGATCAACTTTTCTGTCGTCTCGGTTTTGTTAAAAATTGCGTCATATTCTATTCAACTGGAATTTTTCTTTTCATTCTTACATCATTTTTTATTGGAGTTGATTTTATCTTCGAACTACGATCAGGCATTGTTTTAATGATGATTTCTTTCATTGCCGGGATGATTTCTGTTGGAATTGGGATTTTATATGCTTTAAGAGAAATTATTCGTGGTCATAAAATTATAGAAATTGAAATAAAAGCTGAGGAATAATCAATAAACAAAAATAGGAGTAACTTCAATGAAACAACTTTTTAAATCATTCTCATTAATTCTTCTAATTGCAGCATTCCTGCAAGCTCAATCGGTCCAGGAGCTTATAAAAAAATGCGATGAGTATATTGAAGAAAAATTTGATAATGTTAATGCACTAAAAACAATTGAACAAGCTTACAAACTTGAACCGAACAATTTTGAAGTATTGTGGAGAATGTCCCGTGCTTATGTAGATTACGGAGAACATCTTCCAGCAAGGAATGACAGTGAAAAAGAACAACAACTTAAAATGTTTGAAAAAGCTCTTGAATATGCTGAGAGAGCAATTAAAGTCAATCCAAATTCTTCTATTGGATACATACGAAGAGCAATTGCAAATGGAAAAATTGCTTTATTTAAAGGTGTATTTAAAACCATTAGTCTTGTTAATTCCGTTAAAGCTGATTGTGAAAAAGCAATTAGTTTAAACAACGGAGGAGACATTCAACAAAGTGTTGCTCTTTATGTTCTTGCAAGAGCACATTCAAAAGTTTGTGAAAAACCAAAGTTTGCTCGTTCAATTATTGGTCTTGGCTGGGGCGATAGAGACGAAGCAGCAAAAATTTTTGAAAGAGCAATTAAAATGAGACCAAACTTTATTATGTATAGACTCGAAGCTGCAAAGAACTACATCGAAATGGAAAATTATAAAAAAGCGAAAGAACACTTAAGCATAATTCCAAATCTTCCAAAACTTGATGAAGATGATGACGAATACCGAGCCGAAGCAGCAAAACTTCTAAATGAAATAAAGAATAAGTAATTTCACCAACCTCTCAGCAAACAAGTAAAGTTAAAACGGTTTTGACATCAATCATAATATGCAAAATATTTGCCGAGAGGTTTTGTTTTTTTATAACCAATAAATTTTAATTCGAATTGCTCGAAACATTTAAAGGGCATCAAAACAGATTATGTCTATAAATTATGCAAAGTTCGAATTTCTTAAAATATTCACTAACCACTTCATCAAAATTTAGATAATTTAAAACAAGATTTAAGATTTAATAATGACCGAAGCAGAGAGGTTTAAGTTTTTTGTCTATTTGAAATTGGTTTCGACTGGACTTTTAATTGTAATTAATTTTTATTGGTTTTTATTTTACTTTTTTCCACAAACTAAGTGAAGATAAACGAAGCATTTATTATTTCATTTACAAAATTTTTGAAACGCTATTTTTTTGATTTTATATTCCCATAATGCTTATACATAAATTTTCTTAAATTAGCTTTTGATTTTTACGGCTAAAAAAATAATATAAAAAACTCTTAATCCTATGGAAACAATTCAATTAATCCTACTTCTATTTGTTTTCCTTTTAATGTCAATTTTAATGTTCCTTCGAAAGATTCCTGCATTACTTGCTTTACCAATGATGTCGTTTTTAATTCCACTGATTGCAGGTGTAAACATTCTTGATATCCTTCAATATGTAATTGGTGAAGGTGCAGTGAAACTCAGTAAAGCATACACAATAGCAATTTTTGGAAGTATGCTGAGTGTTTTTCTTCAAAAAACCGGGATTGCAGAAAGTTTCATAAAAAAAGGAGCTGAACTTTCTGGAGATAAACCGTGGATTGTTGGTGTTTTAATGCTTACCATCATTGTATTGTTATTCACTACTTTAGGTGGACTTGGAGCAATCATTATGGTTGCGACAATTGTTTTGCCAATTATGTCTTCTGTCGGAATCGGATCTTTAACAATCGCTGGAGTTTTTCTGCTCGGTTTAAGCATTGGTGGGACTTTAAACGCTGGAAATTGGGCACTTTATATTGAAATCTTAAAATTAAAACCAGAGGATGTCCGTGAGTTTGCTCTCATTATGTTTTTCATAACTTTTCTTACGGCGATTGTTTATCTCACCATACAACTTTATAAAGATGGACATCAATTGAATTTTCGAAAGATAATTTTTTCAACTCTAATCTTTATCTTAATTGTTTCTACTCTTATAATTTTTTACAATTCATTGAATACAATTTCACTGAAAATATTTTTCGACACACTTAAGAAATTTTATTTGTTAATTAAATATCTAATTGCGATTGCAATCACTGGATTAATTGTATTAAACCTTTTTAAAGTATTTCGAAGAAAATTAAATGATGAAAAATCATCTGAACAAATTTACTGGAGTTCCTATCTAACACCATTCATTCCATTGATATTAATCTTATTTTTCAATTTCGAATTCATAACTGCTTTTATTTGTGGATTGATCTATGGAGTTTTGTCAGTTTATCGAAAAGGAATAATGAACACATTTGTGAAATCCGCATTTGAAGGTGGTAGTATGGTTATGCCAGCAGTTGTTTTAATGTTTGGAATTGGAATGCTTTTGAATTCAATTATTGGTCCTGGTGAAAATTGGAATAAGGTTAATCCTGAAGGCTGGCCTGTTTTGAAACTACTTCAACCATTTTTGAAACAGATTGTACCGAATAATTTTTTTAGTTA
>JBNAWO010000011.1:14743-43696 GCA_049699815.1 Ignavibacteria bacterium
GTTATAACATTTACTTTGCTCGCACCATTTGCTCTGTATCGAGGTCCATTAAATGTGTGGGGAATGGGTTATGGTTTGGCTGGAATTTTATTGGCGAGTGGGATGAATCCTGGTGCGATTATGGGACTTTTGCTCGGAGTTGGTCAGATTCAGGGCGTAAGTGATCCAACGAATACACAAAATGTCTGGCTCGCCAATGAATTGAAAATTGATGTTCAAAAAATTTTGTGGAATACTCTACCTTATACCTGGGTTGTTGCGTTTTTGGGTTTAATTGCTGCTGGATTGAAATATATGATTTGAAATAAATTAACTATTCATTGAGTGTCTGACACACTTGAGCTTTTTAATTTTTATTTTCAGGTAAAATTACCTTGTTGGTCACAATCAATCTGAAAATTTGATTTACATTTCGAATTGAAAACTTACAATATTCAATATTTATAAATTAAGCTTCAGTTTGTATATCGAATACAAGTTCGACTTTACTTTTCTGGATACATTTCTGATTTGCTCAAATTTATTTAAGAACAAGATCAAACTCGATCAATTCTTTTAGATGCGAAATTAAACTCACGATTGCAGTATAATGCCAGGTCTAGCATGTTTTAAAGAACAATCTGCCTCAGGTGGAGAAGGAGAAGCTTGAAATTTGTCCTCCAATTATAAACATATTTTCTTGTAATTTTGTTTTGTAAGCTCAAACAAAAAGAGGTTAATAAAATGAAAAAAATACTTTTACTAATTCTACTTATTTCTACATACAATTTATTTTCAAAAGAAGCTCGTATGCTTCGCTATCCAAATTCATCACAGGATAAAATTGTTTTCGTCTATGCAGGCGATCTTTATCTTGTCGATAAAAAAGGTGGAGTTGCCAGAAAGATTACATCATACGAAGGTTATGAAATGTTTCCAAGGTTTTCACCTGATGGAACCCAGATTGCATTTTCCGCAGAGTACGATGGCAATAGAGAAGTCTATTTAATGAATATTGATGGCGGTGAGCCAATCAGATTAACTTTTACTTCCGATATTCCAAATCTTCCAGAAAGAATGGGACCAGATAAAATTGTAATGGGCTGGCATCCTGATGGTGAAAGAATTCTTTTCAGATCTCGTCACGAAAGTTTTAACGCCTGGATTGGTCAGCTTTATCTTGTCTCTAAAGATGGTGGAATGCCGGAAAAACTTCCTCTACCGAGAGGCGGTTTTGCTTCATTTTCTCCTGATGGACAGAAATTAGCTTACAATCGAGTTTTCCGTGAGTATCGAACCTGGAAAAGATATCGTGGTGGTCAGGCTGATGAAATATGGATTTATGATTTTAAAACTAAAAAGACAGAAGCAATTACATCTAATGATGCGCAGGATATTATACCGATGTGGTATAAAGAAAAAATTTATTATCTCTCGGATCGTGACGGCAGAATGAACATTTATGTTTACAACACAAAGACAAAAGAGACAAAGAAAGTTACAAAATTCGATAAGTTTGATGTGAAATTCCCTTCTCTTGGAAAAGGTGAGATTACATTTGAAAATGGAGGCTTCATTTATTTGCTTGATTGTGAAACAGATAAATACCAAAAGGTTACAATTTATATTCAAGATGATTTTAATACAGCAAGATCGAAAATTTTAAATGTAAAATCCTTCATTACTCAATATGAAATTTCTCCAGATGGAAAAAGAGCTTTGTTTACTGCACGAGGAGAAATTTTCACGGTTCCAGCTGAAAAAGGAATTACTAAAAATCTAACCAATACTTCAGGTGTTCATGAAAGAAATGCTGTCTGGTCACCTGATGGAAAATATATTGCATTTATCAGCGATAAAACAGGTGAGACGGAAATTTTTATAATCCCTCAAGATGGAAAAGGTGAGCAAATTCAATTGACAAAAGATGCCGATACATATCGTTTTGAATTACAATGGTCACCTGATTCGAAAAAACTTTTATGCTCTGATAAAAAGATGAGATTATATTATGTTGATATAGAAACAAAGAAAACAAAACAAATTTATCAATCTAAACGATGGGAGATAAGAGATTACAATTGGTCACCTGATAGCAAATGGATTGCTTTTACAACTCTGGAAGAAAGCGGATTTTCAACAATTTTTCTTTACTCTTTGAAAGACGACAAATTAACCCAAATCACAAGCGAATTCTTTAATTCCTTCTCACCTGTCTTTGACAGCGAAGGTAAATATCTATTCTTTTTATCGGATAGGAATTTCAATCCAACACTTGGCGCATTTGAAAGAAGTTTTGTCTATACTAATATGACAAAAATTTACGGAATAACTTTAAGTGATAAAGAAAAATCTCCTTTCCTTTATGAAGATGATGAGGTTTCCGTTGAAAAATCGAGTGATGAAAAATCATCAGAGAAGAAGGAAACAAAAAAAGAAGATAAGAAATCGAAAGATCTCATTATTGATCTTGAAAGAATCTCAGAAAGAATTTTTGAATTACCTGTTGATGCCGGAAATTATCGCTCGTTAACTTATGTCGATGGAATGCTTTATTACATGAAATCTACTGATAGTAAATCAACACTTAAAATGTTTGATTTTAAAAAGAAGAAGGAAACAGAATTTGGTCAGATTGATGGTTATGAAATTTCAGCAAATGGGAAGAAAATCATTTACAAGATCGGAAATGACTATTACATCAGCGACTTATCACCAAGTATGAAAATTGGTGAAGGTAAGCTAAATCTTAATGATATGACTATGAACTTAAATAGGCGTGATGAGTGGAAACAAATCTTCTACGAAAGCTGGAGACAGATGAGAGATTTCTTTTATGCTCCAAACATGCACGGCGTTGAATGGGAAAAAGTTAAAAAGAATTATGAGGAACTACTGCCTTATATTGCTCATCGTGCTGATTTGACTTACTTAATTGGTGAAATGATTGGTGAATTAAATGCTGGTCATGCTTATGTCGGTGGTGGTGATCTTCCAAAAACCGAATCAATACCCGTTGGACTTCTCGGTGCTGAATTAAAACTTGATCCAAAGAGCGGTTACTATATCATTGATAAAATTCTGCCAGGTAGAAATTGGGATGAATCAACACGCTCACCTCTAACTGAAGTTGGAATTGATGTCAAAGAAGGAGATTATCTTTTAGAAATTGATGGAGTTTCGTTGAAAGGTGTGAAAAATCCATACGAGCTTCTTGTTAACAAAGCAAACAAAACAATCAGAATAAAAACTAATTCAAAACCCTTTGATGAAGGAGCTAAGGAATTTATTATTAAAACCATTTCTTCAGAAAATGGATTGAGATATTTCAACTGGGTTGAAAATAATCGCAAGAGAATTGAAGAAGCAACAAACGGAAAAGTTGGCTATGTTCACATTCCAAATATGGGAATTGACGGCTTAAATGAATTTGTAAAATATTTCTATCCACAAATTCGAAAAGAAGGTTTAATCGTTGATGTTCGTTATAATGGTGGAGGATTTGTCTCTCAAATGATTATTGAAAGATTAAGACGAGTTATGACAATGGCAGGAATTGCAAGAAATTCTCAAGTGGTTACGACTTATCCTTCTGCAGTGTTTTTGGGTCCAATGGTTTGTCTTGTTAATGAATTCTCTGCTTCAGATGGCGATATCTTTCCATATCAATTCAAGAAAAATAATCTTGGTAAAGTAATTGGCAAGAGAAGTTGGGGCGGTGTAATTGGAATTCGTGGCTCTCTACCTTTTGTCGATGGTGGTTATCTTAATCGACCTGAATTTGCAAATTTTGGTGTGGAAGGTGAATGGATTCTGGAAGGGGTTGGAATGGAGCCTGACATTGTAGTTGATAACGATCCTGCTCTCGAATTTGAAGGCAAAGATCAGCAACTTGAAAAAGCTCTTGAAGTAATCAAAGAAGAGATGAAGAAGAAACCGGCTAAACTTCCTGAAATTCCTGAATGGCCCATTAAAAAATAAATGATTTGATTACGAAAATTTTTGCGGCTTTGCGTGATCGATTGTATCACGCAAGGTCGCAATTGATTTTGATTAAATTAAATTCATGTTTTTAATTATTGAGATTAAAAATATTTTGATTGGTTAAATCGAGCAACTTAAATCCCGCTTACAAGTATCAAAGGAAAAAAGAGAACTCAAAATGAAATTAAAATATTTTCCCCTATTTATACTTTTTTTTGTTCAGTCAATTTTCGGTCAGTCGAGTTTTTACATTTACACAAATAAAAATATTCTCCCCAATGAGGAAGTTTTTGTTCAGGTTAGTGGGTATAATCTAATTTCGCGTTTAATCACTTTTGAGATTTACAGAATAAAGGATCCGATACAATTCATTTCTTCAAAAATTGATTTGCTGAATTTCACCGATAAATCTTTTGACGAAGTCAAATCGTTACTTGAGCTGGTCAGTTCCAGCGAAAAAATGATTGAAACAGATGGTATATGGTTTAATCAAAAATTTGAAATTGGGAAAATTTATAACAAAGGGAATTACTTAGTAAAAGCTATCAATTACAAAACATCAGTTTATTCAATTTTCACATGTTCAGAAATTGGTTTGATTTCAAAAAGAAGTATTGATGAAGTTTTAGTTTATGTTTCAAACAGGATAAATTCTGAGCCTCTTTCGAACATTGAGTTAAACCTAATTTCCCTTGATAAAAAAATTTATTCATTGAAAACAGATAAAGATGGAGTCGCATATCAAAAAATTGGTAACAGACCTGAAGACAGAAAATTTATCATCGCACTTAAAGAAAACGATACAACATTGATCATTCAAGAGCCCATTTTCTCCCCAACTGATGAATACGACAAATATTTCGTTTATACTTATACCAATCAACCTGTTTATAGGCCGGGTCAGAAAGTATTTTTCAAATCAATCATTCGTCAGAGAGATAAAGATGAATTATTAACAGCAAAGAATCTTCCAGTTCATGTAAAAGTCTTAATGCCAGATAATTCTGTTCTGTTAGATTCAGTTTTTAAGACAAATAACAATGGTTCAATCAATGGTTCATTTGATTTACCCTCTGATGCATCACTTGGTAATTATACGATTTCAGTAATGATTGAAAATTTCAGTTACAGTTATTCATTTTTTGTTGAAGAGTATAAAAAGCCAGAATATAGAGTTTTTGTTTCAACAGACAGAGGCAATTATTCTGAGAATGATTCTGTGAAAATTAAAATCACAGCTGAATATTTCTTTGGTGAAAAACTTCGAGAGGGGAAAGTAAAACTTTTAATTTACCGTAAACCACTTGTAAGACATTGGTGGGAATTTGAACCTTATGCAAATTTTTATCGTGGATGTTTTATCGACATCATTCCATATTATCAACCAGAATTAATTTTAGAAACAGAAGGTAAAATCTCCGATGGTGAGTTTGTTTATCATTTTATGATAGAAAAAGAATTACAAAGAAATTATGAATACCAGGTCTTTGCTTATGTAAAAGATGAAACTAATCGTGAAGTTGTTGGCTCCGAAAAATTTTATGTAACCAAATACAAAGTTTCCGTCAGCACAAATCCGGATAGATATTTCTATTCATCGAATGCGAATGCAATATTGAAAATTATAACAACAGATTTTTCATTCAAACCAATCAGCAAAGATTTTAAAGTTGTGGTTCAAAAAGTTCATATCCATAATTTGGAAGAATACTATGAAGACATAGATACTTTAATTGGTAAGACTCAATCCGATGGAGTTGCATATTCGAATTATAAAGTTAGAGAAAGTGGGAAATACTCATATTTAGTTATTGTTGAAGATGAAGGGAGAGTTGTAACTGCAAGAGGGAGTTTTTATGCAGGTGATAAAAATTTTGCAATTTCAGGATTTAGAGAAGGATTACAAATCATTCCATCAAAAGACATTTACAATGAAGATGAGGAGCTTGAATTCTTAATAATCTCGCCAGTTGAAAATGTTAATCTGTTCATCACACTTGAGCAATCAAAAATTTATGAAAGGAGAATATTTAAACTTGAAGGTTCGTCAGCTGTAATCAAAATCAAAACAAAACTTCCATCAATCGTTCATATATCAGCTGGATTTTATTTTGATAATCAATATTTCAGTGCATTGAAAAAGATTGGAATTTTAAAACAAAAAGAGAAACTCAAAGTTGAAATTTATCCTGACAAAAATTTTTATAAACCAGGAGAAAAAGGTAAGATTAAAATTCGAGTTAAGGATTACCAGAATAAACCAATCAAAGATGCAGATCTTTCTGCTTCGATAATTGATGAAAGCATATTTTCAATTAAGCCGGAACAATCCGAAAATATTTTCGATTTCTTAAGCCAGGCATCAGTTTATAAAATTTACACTTCATCAATGGAGATTTCTTCGAATTATTTTTATGTTCAAACAAGTGAGCAAAAACTTTTACCAAAACCTGTATTATTCTCTTTTTCAAAGAAGGGGGGAGCGAAAATTACTGGTAAATTGATCAATTCAATTACTAATGAGCCTATCAAAGGAATTGAGATATTCTTAATTCGAGTCGATAGAGAATTAAGAGTAATCACAGATGAAAAAGGCAGATTTATTTTTACATCTGTTCCATTGGGGGATTACTTACTTTTAATTAGCTCACCTGATTTTGAAAACAAAGTAATCCGAATTGGAGAAATTAAAGATAGAACTTTAAAAAATCTTGGCTTAATAAAACTTTTACCTGTTGAGACTTTGGCACTACCGATTGACAATCAGGAATTTATTAAAAGTAGAGTAAATGTTCTTTACAAATCACAATATGATGCTGTTATACCCGAGAATGAACAGGATCGTTCAGGTGGATTTAAATTGCAGGAATTTGTTGAGCCTATCATTCGAAAAGATTTCAAGGATGCGATTTATTGGAATCCTGATTTAATCACCGATGAAAGGGGAGAAGTCGTTTTTGAAATCACTTTCCCTGATAATCTCACTTCTTGGAGAAATTCTGTAAAAGTGATTGCTGGTGATTTAAAAGCAGGAGAAAATTTTGTGAATGTAATTGTAAAGAAAAATCTTTTGATAAGAGTTGAAGTCCCACGATACATCAACGAACAAGATGAAATCTCTTTGCCAGTTATTGTTCATAACTATTCTGAAAGAGACCAATTGGTTCAAATTCAATTTGATGTAAAAAATGCTCAAATCTTGCATAACTTTGATGAAAGAATGAATCAAAGAATTATCAATCCAGCAATAAAAGAAGTGATTGCAAAATCAAATGGGGTAATTAAAACAAACTGGCGAATTAAAGTAAATGATAACGCTGATACTTTGATAATTACAGCTAAAGCTATTGTTTTGAGAAAAGATAATCAAGATGTAGAATCAGATGGAATTGAGTTGAAAGTTCCAGTTGAACCTCAGGGGATCCCAATTTTTGCTGTGAAAAATTTCAGTTTATCAAAGAGAAAAGAATCATTTTCAACTGAATTTGAATTAAAAAATAATGCATCAAAGCAAAGAGTAATTTTGAAAATAAGTCCTACTTTAATTGGAAATATTATGAACTCCCTTGATGAACTTATCGGTTATCCGTATGGATGTGTTGAACAAACAATGAGCAGATTTTTGCCTTCAATAATTGTTGCAAATCTTCTTAAGGAATTAAATATCGAATTGAAATCAAAAACATTTGATGAACTTCCAGAGATCGTTAAAGCAGGATTAAAACGATTAAAAGATTTGCAACATTACGATGGTGGCTGGGGATGGTGGGAAAACGATCAAACAAATCCGTTTATGACTGCTTATGTGATTTATGGTTTAACATTAACAAAGTCCGCGGGATATAATGTTGAAAGCGATGTCTTCAATCGTGGTTTAGAAATCCTGCTCAAATTTTCTGATGATAAAAAACTCGACCCAAGAACTCGTGTATATATTTTGTTTGCAATTTCAGAAGCTGAAAATTTTGTTGATGAAAAAATTATAAACAAAGACTTCCTCAAAGAAAAATTTGAAGAACTAAGTTTACACAAACACGATCCATATGTTTTATCTTACCTAATTCAAATTGCAATTAAAAATGGATTTGATGATAAAGTTGATGAATTGAAAAAATCTCTTTTAAAACTTGCCAGGATTGAAGGGAACATGGTTTACTGGGGTGATAAATCTACTTATGGTAGACTGATAAATGATAGAATTGAAATTACTGCTAATGCTTTGAAATCTTTGATTATATCTGGTGTAGAATCCAGTTTGATTGAAAATGCAATCCGCTGGTTGATGTATCAAAAAAAAGGCAATTTCTGGATAAGTACAAAACAAACCGCAACGGTTATACTTTCACTCGTTGATTATTTGAAAAACTCTTCTGAATTAGATGCAGATTTTTCTGTAGATGTAAAAGTAAATGATAATCCGATCAGATCCGTCAAGTTTACAAAAAGCAATATTCCATTAAATGAAATTGTCATTGATTTGACTTCTCATATGATAAAGGGAGAAAAAAACAAAATTGAAATCTCAAAATCAGGGAAAGGAAAGCTGTATTGTTCATTAATTGAAAAATCTTATGTGAAAGATTCCGTTGAAGAAAATCAATTATTTTCAGTTGAACGAAAATATTATAGACTTACCTATGTGAAAGAGGGAGATAAACTTGAACGAAAACTTTCAGAAGTAAAAGACACACTTAAAGTTGGCGATCGAATTCTGGTTGAATTAAAAGTTAAAACAAACAGCGACTATGAGTACTTTATGCTTGAAGATCCACTTGTACCTGGTTTTGATTATTTCAGTGAAGGCACAGAGCAGAATTCTTTTATGGGCTGGTTTTATCACAAAGAGTTAAGAGACAAAAAGGCATCATTTTTTACGACAAATTTCAATCAAGGAGAAGTCACATTTAGTTATTCGACTTATGCACAATTGCCAGGTAGATTTTTAATTCCACCTTCAGTTGCATCTCTAATGTATTATCCTGATTTGAGAGGAATTGGAGAAAAGAAAACAATAGTTGTGATTGAGTGAAATATAAATCTTAAGACAAACAGAATTGAAAAAAATATTTCGATCGAGAGTTCAATTAATCAGCCTCTAATTTTCAATCCATATTTTTTATTATTTTTCACTTCGTATGAGTGTCCTTTATAATTCAAAAATCTGGTTACGGAATAAATTCGGCAGAGATAATTTCTTCTTAAATACGATCGAAAAGTCTTTTGATTGGTTGAAAGGTATCATCCCTTTTGAGTGGCGATACAATCCTGAGTTTTCTCAATTCAAAAAATTACTTAATGAGTCACAGCACTGGAGTAAAGAAAGATTAGACGAATATCAGTTTTTACAAACTAAAAAGCTTCTCGAATATGCAGAGAAAAATGCAATCTGGTATCAGAAAAAATTTGCCGAATATGGAATTAGCTCAAAAGACTTTATAAATCTTCAGGATATCAAAAAATTTCCGTTACTGACCAAAGAAGAAATTAGAGATAATCTCGATCAATTTATTTCAAAAGAATATTCAAGGACTAAATTGATGTATGTAACAACTGGCGGCTCAACTGCAATTCCATTTGGATTTTATCAACCTTCATCGCTTGAAAAAATTGATTTAGCTTTCTTCGATCATCACTGGGGATGGGTTGGATGCAAATTGACCGATTTGTCAGTTGTCCTTCGTGGTGAATTTATTGGAGATGAAAAAAAACTTTTTGATTTCAAACCATCTAAACGAGAATGGAGATTTTCAACTTATTATCTGAATGAAAAAACCTTTGATCAATATTTCAAAAAATTAAATGAGATAAAACCAGTTTTTATTCAGGCTTATCCTTCTGCTGCGGAACTCTTTGCTCGATTTCTGATTGAGAAAAATTTACAACTCTCGTTCAAATTGAAAGCTATAATGCTCGGTTCAGAAAATATTTATAATGAACAAATTGATTTAATTGAAAAAGCTTTTAATGCAAAAGTCCATACCTGGTATGGACAAGCGGAAAGAGTTTGTCTTGCTCCTTGGTCTAAGAATTCGAGATTGTTTCATGTTTTTCCGCAATATGGTTTGACAGAATTACTTGATTCATCAGGAAATGAAATTTCAAATGAAGATGAGACAGGCGAAATTGTTGCAACTGGATTTTATAATTTTGCAATGCCATTTATTAGATATAGAACAATGGATCTCGCAACACATACAAATCAAAAAAGTCCTGATGGATTTAATTACAGACTTTTCAAACGAATTGAAGGTCGACTTCAAGAACTAATTGTAACTTCAACTGGAAGATTAATTTCAATGACAGCGATCAATATGCACGATGAGACATTTGACAATGTCCGTCAATTTCAATTTTATCAAGATACAGCTGGTAAACTAATTTTGAAAATTCTTCCAAACGAAAAATTCTCTGACAAAGATTTAAAGCGTATTTACGAAAGAATTAAGTTTAAATTAGGCGATGATACTGATCTTGAAATCAAAATTGTTGAATCAATACCAAGAACAAAAAGTGGAAAGTTGAGATTTCTTGATCAGAAATTGGAAATTAAAAATTGGTCAAAGATCGAAAAAATAAAATGAAAGAAATTATTGATAGTCGAAGAAATAATTTAGTTGCGATTTTTAATGATGAAAGTTGCCGCTACTCATCAAACCCTCCTTATCATCCAAATAAATTTTATCCCGAATATCCATTTGACCAAAAATTTATTGATAATTCATTCAAGGGCTGTGATGCTTATGAAGCAGTTAGAAATTTATTTTATCTTCTCGGATATGATCGAGAAAATTTTGGAAATAAAAACTGGAATCCACTCGGACATTTAATAAAACCAGGTTACAATGTTGTATTGAAACCAAATTTTGTTTTGCATTTTAATGAAGGTGGCTTTGATATTTATGCAAGTCTAACACATCCATCAATTATTCGGGCTGTTGCTGATTATTGTCTGATTGCATTGAAAGGGGAAGGGAGCTTGGTTATCGCCGAAGCTCCACAAATGAATTGTGAGCTCGACAGAATAGAAGAAATAATGAAGCTATCTTCAATTTTTAATTTTTACACTGAAAATTCTAAAATTGATTTTAAGTTAATTGATATTAGAAAACTCACCTGCAAGTTTGATTACGATAAAGGTTATTTCCCCTCCGATAGTTTTGTTGTAAATGAAAATGCAGACCCACTCGGTTATGAAATTATAAATTTAGGCGAAAATAGTTACCTGCACAATCTTCCTGGACTTGAAAATCTTTACGGTGCCGATTACGATAGAAAATTTACTGTGATGAATCACTCAAATGGAGTTCACAAATATTGTGTTTCAAAAACAATCTTAAATGCAGATACTGTGATTTGCTTACCAAAACTTAAAACGCACAAAAAAGTTGGCGTTACATTAAATATAAAATTGCTTGTTGGAATTAATGGAGATAAAAATTATCTGGCACACTACAGAATTGGAACTCCAGATCAAAACGGAGATGAGTTTCCCCCGAGCGAAAAAGCAGATATTAAACTCTACAGAAAGTTTACGAGATTTTTCAGTGATCATTTCTTTGCAAAACGAAGTCGAATTGGAGATAAATTGTTTCTTTTAATAAAATCGATTGCACAACCTACATTGAATCTTCTAAGATCAAAAAAAATAATCGCTCCTCCAGATGCAAAAGATAGAATTTACGGTGGCAATTGGTACGGCAACGATACTACTTGGAGAATGGCTCTTGACTTAGCAAGAATTTTCATTTACTCTGATGCACAGGGGCAAATGAAAAACGAACCACAAAGAAACATTCTTTCAATTATTGATGGAATTATTGCAGGCGAAGGAGATGGCCCAATGTCTCCGGAACCAAAAAATATTGGAACTGTAATCGGTGGTGAAAACATTCTTGCTGTCGATACTGCAGCTTCAACTTTTATGGGCTTTGATTATAAAAAAATTAAAATGTTGAAGTTTGGCTGGGAAGAGAAAAAATATCCATTAGTCTTCTTTAATCCTGAATGCACCAAAATTATATCAAACGAAAAATCTATTGATGGAAAAGATGTGACCAATTGTACAAAATACAAATTCAAACCTCATCCAAACTGGAAAGGTCATATTGAGTTGGATAATTTTGAAAGCGATTTATAAATTTTGCTTTGAAAGTGTGTGATGATAGAAGGCTGTGTAAAGAATCGAGTGTAGTTCTAAAATTAATTTTATTAACTAAATAAAAACGCGAGGTCGATATGAATGGTAATATGTCTTTTATCGATTACTCAATAATTTTAGTTTACATCTTCATTGTTCTTATGATTGGTTTTTATTGGAGGCGAAGAACACGAAACTCAGAAGAATATTTCTTAGCTGGAAGAAAAGTCGGTTGGATTGCAATTGGTGCATCACTATTTGCAACCAATATTTCTAGCGAACATTTTCTTGGTCTTGCTGGGACTGGTTCAAAATCTGGATTAGCAGTGGGACATTTTGAGTGGCTTGCCTGTCTGATTTTACTTTTACTCGGATGGGTTTTTGCTCCATTTTATATTCGATCTGGAGTTTTTACCATGCCAGAATTTCTTGAAAGAAGGTACAATTCTGCATCGCGATATTATTTAAGTGTCGTTTCAATTATCAGTTACATCCTCACAAAAATTTCAATATCACTTTATGCTGGAGGAATTTTATTGAAAGCTGTTGTCGGATGGGATATGTATACTTCAGCAATTGTAATTGTATTGATAACAGGTTTTTACACAATTCTTGGAGGACTTTCAGCTGTAATTTATACTGATTTATTCCAAATGTTTATTCTAATAATTGGCTCGGTTACTTTGACATTAATTGGTTTAAATCAAGCTGGCGGTTGGGAAAATTTAGTTGCAAACACTCCTTCAGATTTCTGGAATATGTTTAAGCCAATTTCTCATCCTGATTTCCCCTGGACAGGAATTATTTTTGGTGCACCAATTTTAGGAATCTGGTATTGGTGTACAGACCAATATATTGTTCAAAGAGTCCTGAGCGCAAAAAATCTTCACAATGCTCAAAGTGGAACTATCTTTGCTGGATTTCTAAAAATTCTTCCAGTTTTTATTCTTGTGCTTCCTGGAATTATTGCTTTTAATCTTTTTGGTGTTAGTGGAGATCAAGCTTATCCCGAACTCGTAAAAAGACTTCTCCCAACTGGATTGAGAGGATTAGTTATTGCTGGATTGCTTGCCGCCTTGATGTCTTCTCTCAGTGCAATGTTTAATTCTACATCAACACTTGTGACAATTGATCTCTACAAAAAAATAAAACCAGATGCTGACGAAAAGTCTGTTGTAAGATTTGGAAGATTTACAACTGCTATGATGGTTCTGCTTGGTTTGTTGTGGATACCTTTCATCGGACTTTTAAGTGATGATCGAATGTATGTCTACTTACAAAGTGTTCAAGCTTATATTTCTCCACCAATTGCTGCTGTTTTTCTTCTCGGTTTATTCTGGAAACGAGTGAATGGAAAAGGCGCTATTGGTGCTTTGCTAATAGGATTTGTGCTCGGTACAATTCGACTTATTCTTGAGATTAATTACAAAATGAATTCACTTGAAAATGGATTCTTGAAATCTATCGCATCGATTAATTTCTTGCACTATGCCATAATTTTATTTGTGATTTCAATTCTGGTTCTTATTGTGCTTAGTCTGTTAACAGAAAAACCTCCCGAAAAACAACTTGAAGGTTTGATCTTTGATAGAAAGAAAATCAGTGAAAAGAACAAATGGAGAATGGTTAATATAGTGATGTCTTTTGTGCTTGTAATTGTTTTGTTTACTTTGTGGTGGATTTTTAGATAAAATTTTTGGTTAAAGAGTCTAACTAAAAAACAAGAAAGTATGAAATCAATAAGAAAAGTTTTAGAACCAAAATTTAAATGGGGAATTGCTGGGCTTGGTAATTTCGCGGTTAACAATATTATTCCCGCAATCAAGGGTTTAAGGAGATCAAGAATTACTGCTGTTTTCAGTCACTCCTTCGAAAGAGCTAAGGAAGTCGCTGGATTGTACTCAATTAGAGATTATTATGATGACTTTGAAAAATTTCTCTCATCAGATTTTGATGCAGTCTACATTGCAAGTGCAAATCAATTTCATTACGAACAGGTGATTGCGGCAGCAAAAGCTGGAAAACATATCATCTGCGAAAAACCTCTTGCATTAAATTCTCAGCAAGCAGAAGAAATGGTTAAAGTTTGTGAAGAATATAATGTTAAACTTTCAGTCGGTTATGTTCAAAGATTTCATCCGCTAACACGAAAAGCAAAAGAGATGATTGATTCTGGTTTGATTGGTCAACCAGTGATTATAAATGTTTCACAATCTTTTGATTATCCACCAAATCAAAATTTCAGATATCAGAAAGAATTTGGTGGCGGTGCATTAAGAGATATTGGAACTCATTGCATCGATTTATTAAGATTTTTCGGCGGCGAGGTTGAAAGTATTACAGGCTATCTGGACAATGTAATTTATAAGAGCGAAGTTGATGACTTTGTGACTGCAACCTGCAAATTTAAAGATGGTGGATATGGAAATTTTTATGCTTCTTTCTGCATTGGTAAACCACTTAATAGAATTGAAATTGTTGGTTACAAAGGTACAATCGTTGTGGAAAATCTAATTGGTAAAAGATTTGATTACGCTAAACTTTCAATCCAGAAGGTTGATGAAACAAAAAAATCATTTAGAATGAAAGCTAATAAAGTCCAGAATCTGATAAAAAATTTTCAAAAAGCTGTCATAGACAATGAACCTTTACTTGTAACAGGTTATGATGGGTTGGTCAATTTGAAACTAATTGAGGAAATCGAAAAAAGTGCAGCTCAAAAAAGAATTAGTTGAATTATGTCATAAAATTCATTCAAAAGGATTTGTTTCTGCAACGGATGGAAATGTATCTGTTAGAATTACAAAAGATAAAATTCTTTGCACACCAACTTCTCTCCCAAAAGAAAAAGTTACGGAGAAAGATTTAATTGTTCTGAATATTGATGGAAAAATGATATCAGGCTCAAAGAAACCCTCCACTGAAATTAAAATGCACCTTGCGATTTACAAAGAAAGAGAAGATGTGAATGCCGTAATCCATACCCATCCGGTTTATGCAACGGCTTTTGCCAGTTCCCGACTTGCACTTGATGTCCCATTTTTACCTGAAGTAATTTTAAATTTAGGACTTGTTCCTGTTTGCGAATATGCAACGCCATCAACCGAAGAAGTTGTCAAATCAATTATACCATTTGTAAAGAAAACTAATTTACTTCTTCTTCAAAATCATGGCGCCGTGACTTATGGAAAAGATCTAGATGAAGCCTACTATCTTTTGGAGAAATTAGAACACACTGCAAAAGTTTTTGCGATTGCAATGAGCTTAAATGGCGTTCGACCTCTTACTAAAAGGCAACTAAAACTTCTTTACAATGTGAATGAATCTACTTATAAAATAAATCAAAATTTTAAAATCAAATTCAAAAATAAAAGGAGCTGACTTGAAAATTGTTTTACTTGCTGGTGGTTCTTCCCCTGAAAGAGAGATTTCTCTGCGAAGCGGAAAAGCAGTTTATCGAGCTTTGCTGGAATTAAATCATGAAGTTTATTTAGTCGATCCAGCACTCGGAAAAAATCAACCAAAAACATTAGAAGAATTTTTTGATCCTCTCATTAATAAAAACTTAGTTAGTACAAAAAACTATCTGGACGCCTTTCAGCTTGATGTCTTTAAAAATGCAGAACTTGTTTTTATTATACTTCATGGTAAGTGGGGAGAAGATGGAACAGTTCAATCTATCTTGGATTTGATGAATTTGAAATATACAGGCTCAGGAGTTCTTGGAAGTTCTATTGGAATCGATAAACATCTTTCAAAAGTTATTGTGAAACATTTCGGTGTGATTACTCCTGAGTGGAAAATTTTGAGCAGAGAAGATAAATTAAATTCAGATAAAATAATTGAAGAAGTAGGATTACCCTGTATTTTCAAACCAAATGATCAAGGCTCAACAATTGGTTTTTCTCTTGTTGAGAAAAGAGAAGAAATTAAAAAAGCTTTCGATGAAGCTCTCAAATATTCAGATAAAGTTTTAGTTGAAAAATATATCAAAGGCAGAGAACTTACAGTTTCAATCTTAGGTAATGAAGTATTGCCAATTATTGAAGTAAAACCAAAACATCAACTTTATGATTACGAATGTAAATACACAAAAGGAATGACTGAATATATCTGTCCTGCAAAGCTTGACGAAAATCTCGCAAAAGAAATTCAAAATCAGGCACTTGTTGCTTTTCAAGCTTGCAGATGTGAAGTTTTTGGAAGAGTAGATTTTATCCTAGATGAAAAAAATGTTCCTTATTTCCTTGAAATAAATACACTTCCTGGAATGACTGATTTAAGTCTGGTTCCAATGGCTGCCAGGACTGTGGGGATAAGTTTTAATGATTTAGTCAATAAAATAATTGAGCTTTCATTGAAGTGAAGTGGAATTTTAAAAAGTCATCTTTAATTCTTGCAATCATAGTTGGTGCTTTGTTTTTGCTCGTTCTTACATTTTCTGATCAAGGATTTTATCGTCATTATGTTTATAAGAAAAATTTAGACGAGCTACAGAGTAGGGTTGATAGTTTAAAAAAAGTAAACGATAGTTTATCCATTGAAATTAATTTGTTAAAATCAAATCTTGAAAAAATTGAAAAAGTTGCTCGCGAAAAATATGGTATGATTAAGCCAGGTGAAAAAATTTATAAAATAAAGATTGAAGAATAATATGATCCCCCTTGCAGAAAGAGTTAGACCAAAAAGTTTGGATGAGTTTATTGGTCAGGAACATTTACTTGGAAAAAACAAAGCTCTGAGAAAACTTCTCGAACAAAAGAAAATTTTTTCAATGATTCTGTGGGGTCCTCCTGGCAGCGGAAAAACTACTCTGGCTAAATTAATTTCAGATCTACTCGAAGCTGATTTTTATGAAATAAGTGCGGTGAGTTCAGGTGTAAAAGAAATTAGAGAAATAATCCAATCTGCAGAAGAAAATTTTCGAAAAGGCAAATACTCAATTTTATTTATCGATGAAATCCACCGATTTAATAAGGCTCAACAGGATGCTTTGCTTCATTCGATTGAAAGTGGAATAATCACTTTAATTGGAGCGACAACAGAAAATCCTTCTTTCGAAATCATCCCACCTTTGCTTTCAAGATGTCGAGTTTATGTCTTAAAACAACATACAGATGAAGATTTGAAAAAAATTCTCAAACAAGCTATAGCAAAAGATGAGTACTTGAGATCATTGCATTTTGAATTTATTGATGAAGACTTCCTTGTCCAGAATTCAAATGGTGATGCACGAATCTTGTTGAATACATTTGAAATAGCAATTGAACTCGCAAAATTTCAGAATGAAAAAATCATAATTAATAAAGATGTAATTCAAGAAGCCCTTCAAAGAAAGAAAATAGATTATGATAAACTTGGCGAAGAACATTACAATCTTATTTCTGCTTTTATAAAAAGTATTCGTGGAAGTGATCCAGATGCTGCAGTATATTATCTTGCTCGAATGCTTGAAGGTGGTGAAGATCCTCTTTTTATTGCAAGAAGAATGATAATACTCGCTGCTGAAGATATTGGAAACGCTTCTCCCAATGCATTGGTTTTAGCAACAAGCACTTTTCAAGCCTGTCATTTCGTTGGGATGCCGGAGGCAAAGATTATTTTGAGTCAATGTGCAACATATCTCGCATCCCAACCGAAAAGCAATGCTTCATATCTTGCTATTGAAAAAGCAATTGATGATGTAAGAAATTTCCCAAATCTCCTGGTACCGTTACACTTGAGAAATGCACCAACTAAATTGATGAAAGATTTAGATTATGGTAAAGATTACAAATATGCTCACGATTACGATGAACATTTTGTTCAAGAAAATTATTTGCCCGTTGAATTGAAAGGAAAACAGTATTATTTCCCAACTGAGTCAGGACAGGAAAAGACTTTGAAAGAAAGATTAAAGAATTGGTGGAAGGGAAAGAAAAGTTATTAAGCTTTTGAAAAATATTTTCCGGGGAAAGATTTAATCAATCCTTTGAATTCAAGTGAAAGTAAATGAACCAGACACTCAGATGTAGTAAGTTGTACTTTTTCTGCAAGCAGGTCAATATGAATTGGTTCAGAACCAATAGCTGAATAAATTTTATTCTCAAAAATGTTTAAGGATGAAAAATCAATTTCCTTTTGTTTATTTTCTTTCTTAATAAATTTCTCACCAAATTCAACCACTATGTCTTCAGCGCTTGTAACAAGCTTCGCTTCGCCTGATTGAATAAGGTAATTTGTTCCTCTGCTTTGTTTTGAATCGACATTGCCTGGTATTGCAAAAATTTCTCTATTTTGATCAAGTGCATATTTTGCGGTTAACATCGCACCACCAGTGGTGTCGGTTTCTACAATTAATGAACCAAGAGATAAACCACTGATAATTCTATTTCTTCTTGGAAAGTTCATAGCGTCTGGTTTTGTCCCAAACAAATATTCAGAAACTACACAGCCATTTTGTGAAATTAAATTGAATAACTTTTTATTTTCAGCTGGATAAATTACATCAAGTCCTGAACCAAGCACAGCTATAGTTCTACCTTTTTTCTGAATTGCAGTGGAATGTGCAATCGTATCAATTCCTCTTGCCAGTCCACTCACAATCGTTATTCCGTAATCGACTAATTCGGCAGTTATTTTTTCTGTAATCTTTTTTCCATAATGAGTTGGATTTCTTGTACCAACAATAGCAATTGAGTTTTCATCTTCTTTTTTTAACTCACCTTTGATAAAAAGGAAAACTGGGGGATCATAAATTTTTCTAAGATAATATGGATACTCATCGTCCCAGAAAGTTATGATTTGTGTTTGATATTTTTCTAACAGCCCAATTTGATACTCAGAATTCTTTAAGAAATTTTTACTGATATTTTCATTCACAATTCTTTTTGCAAGAGTTTGATTGATTCCTTCTACTTCCATCAAATCGACATAATCAGCATTGAGAACAGCAAGTGGGGAAGTAAAATGATTAACCAGATTTCTAACTTTATTAACTCCAAGACCTTCTATCTCGCACAATTGAAGGAGTGCAATTACTTCATCAGAATTGAATTTGTTCATTAATTTTCGACATCAATTTTATCTACAACGGCGACTATAACAGTATGAACTGGAGCGTTTCTATGTCCAAGAATTTGTTGTGCCGCATCGCCTTCTTGTGTAACTAAAACAATATCGTTTACACCAGCATCTACAAAATCCAATGCAATAATATCTTTATTACCAATTGGATTAAGATCAAGATCAACTGGCTTTACGATCAAATGTTTATGAGGAACTAAGTATGAGTTCTTTTGAGTGGAAACTAATGTCCCGATTACCTTTGCAAGAATCATTTGCTTCCATTGGATTTTTCTTTTTTCAGTATTCCAAATGGAAAAATAATAAAATAAGCCAGTAATAGAACAATTGGAGATATAACTAAAGCATAAGTACTATCCCACGGTGGAATAGTCATTAAATAAAAGCCAACTATTAATAGAATAAAGCCAACTCCAAAGATTTTGAAGTTTGTTCTTGAAAGTGGAATTGACCAAAGAACTTTTTCCTTTTGAAATCTTTGTTTCTGAACTTTTTTCACTTTGCTCATATTTTAATCCTTTTTATGATTGTAAATATAAAAAATAAGCCCAGCTTATAAAACTGGGCTTTGAAAACTTGAGGAAAGGGGTCTTACAGAGCGATATGAAAATTAAGAAAAGTTATTTTTATTAATTTGATAAACAATCTTTCTGATTGTATCAAATTGCAGATAAGGATATTCTTCTCTAATATTATCAATTGCATCCCCGGCACTAACTTTTTGCTTTCGTAATTCACGGAATTTTTTTCTTATTAAATAATCGCGAACAGCCTTCTCATCTATAATGTTATGTTCCTTTAATCTAATATAGATGTCATCTGGAATAAGTTCGGGGATTGGATTGACGAATTTATTTTTCATAGCGTCTACCTCGTTGTTTATTTTTGGTTTATTAATCAAACAAAGAAGGATTGAAAAAAATTTCAAACGAATATAGAGTTAAAGTTAGAAAAGGATGACTTTATTGAGGAAAAACTATTATTTGAAATTGACTGAAAAAACTCTAAAAATCTAAGAGGAATTTAATGCTTGTTAAAGTAATGATTAATTTTTTTAAAAATCTGGCAAGTTATGAATAGATGTTTCTTAGATTAGTTTAGAAAAATATTACATCGAGATTTAGAAAAAAGAGGTATAAATCAAGTCAAAATGATCATTGAAATTCATCCGAACGCCAACCTCCAGTTCGTTTAATTCCAAGAACCTGTTGAAGCTTGTTTACAAATGCTTGAATGTACTCATCTACTGTTTTTGGAACGAAGTACATCGGTGGGGATATCGGCATTACAATTACTCCTTCACGAGAAAGAAAAGCAAGTTGTTCAAGTGTGTTGGTTGCAAGAGGTGTTTCTCTTACACACAATATCATTTTATATCTTTCTTTCAAACATACCTGAGCAGTTCGTGTAATCAAAGTATCGCCAATGCCAGATGCAATTTTTCCAATAGTAGAAGTCGATGCTGGAATAACAACAAATGCATCAAAATAATTTGAACCGGATGCAGGGGGAGCAGTCAAATCATTATCTTTAAAAATATTTTTTACAAATGGTCTTAATGAATTTTCGCTTTCACCTGTTTCATCCTGAAGAACAACTTTCCCCCATTTGCTGATAATTAGAAACTTGTCTGCTTCGGTTTTTTTTAGAAACTCAACTGCAAAGATCGAACCCGATGAGCCAGTTATTCCAACAACTATCTTCAATTTAAACTCCTCTCACTATTACCATTAAAAATACGACAAAACTTACAACAGCATTTAATTTGAAAAATGCAAGTTCCACATCTTTTTCAGCAAATTTATGTTCAAAGTAAAGGATCACACCGACTATCACAAAGAAAACAAATGATATTATATTTTTTGTATTAGAAATAAAAAGTAAGAATAAGAAAATGTAAGATATGGAGTGTAAGACCACAGAGTAAAACAGAGCTTTTTTCTTACCAAATTTAACTGGAAATGAATTCAAGTTATTTAATCTATCAAATTCTTCATCAAGTGTTGAGTAAATTATATCGAAGCTTGTTGCCCAGAATAAAGTAAACAAACTGAGTAAAGCGCCTGGGGTTATATCTGCAAAGGAATTTTTAACAGCAAACCATCCGCCCAATGGACCCATCGATAGACCAAGCCCTACACCAAAATGAGCGAAGTGAGTAAATCTTTTCATATAAGGATAAAAAATAAAAACTACAATTGGAATTGGAGAGAGATAAAAACAAAATGGCGAGATTAAATAAGCAGTCCCAAAATAACCTGCAAGGGAAAGAGTTAAAATCAAATAAGCTTTCCTGAGAGAAATTTTCCCACTTGGAATTTCTCGACCTTTTGTTCTTGGATTTCTTTTATCAATTTCAGCATCAATAATTCTATTCGCAGTCATTGCGGAAATTCTTGCAAATATTGCTGCAAATAAGACAAGAATTAACAGTCTAACAGAAGGGAAACTATCTGATGCAAGAAAGACACCAGCATAAATTAGTGGGAGTGAAAAAAGAGTATGTTCAACTTTGATGAAATTCAAATATTTTTTTATGTCCATAATCATTCAATTTTTAATGCAATTTACTTGAATTATGTAGCTTGTTCAATGATTATAAAAGGCAAATAGATATCGAATACAAAAATTTGAATCGACTTTATTTTTAATTAAATTTGTGAAAAATAAGGAGATTTGATGGCCACACATAAATCTGCTATTAAAAGACATAAACAGAGCTTGAAAAGACGAGCAATGAATCGTGCAAGAAAAAGCGAACTTAAAACATGGATTAAGAAAATTAGAACCGCTCCGGATAAAGAAACCGCAAAAGCTGCTTATAATAAAGTGGTTTCATTGCTTGATAAGTTAGCAACAAAAGGGATCATTCATAAAAACAAAGCTTCAAATCAGAAGTCAAAATTAGCTTTGTTTATTAATAAGCTCGAAAAATAATTTGAATGTTTTTGTTTTGATTTTAAAGCTTTTTGGTAACTGCCAAAAAGCTTTTTTATTTTAAAATGAAATAGAATTAAAATTTCCCCAAACTTGCAACAACACTTTCCTGAATAGAATAAAGTTCAATTAGAGAGATTTTTCCATAACCTTTCGATGTTGTATATGCAGTGCATTCAAAATACTCATCACCGATCTGGGTAATTACAACTCTGGCAATTTGATTTTCTCCAAACCCATACTCAAATGCAGAGTAAATTAAATTCCTATTTTGAAAAAGTCTTGGTGGTTGATTAATCTTAAAAGAATTTTCATTTCGTCTTTTGTGAAGTGTTGCAGAAAGACGAGAAACGGAAAGTAATTTTTCGTTTTTGTCTTTTGTATTTGTCGAAGAAAGGACATTAATTTTTCTTAGAATAATAACAGCAGAATAATTTTCGTTAACAATCCAAATTTCATTTGCATCGTAATTAATATCTTTCGTCTGGAACCAGTTTGGCGGGATTAAAACAAAAAAATCTCTGTCTCGAGATTCTGCTTTTTCTTGAGTAAGTTTGAAAATTTTATATTCTGATTCATTTATTTTTAATGAAGGAGCACATCCCGAGACAGAGATCGCAACAACAATTACAAGAACTAACTTTTTCAATCGCTTAATCTTTGATATTTAGGTTCTTGAAGAGTTAACATTAACGAAATTCTGTGAGTGTTTCCGAGTTCACCTTGACGATCAAATTTTACGAATGAATAATCAATGTTTAATTTTGGTAGAATAATTCCCGCCCCGAAAGTAAATTGTTTTACATCGTTATATCCAAGCCGAATAGAAATCAAATTATCATAAGTGTATTCAAGTCCAGAATGAAAATCAAAACTTACAGGTCCAATATTTACCATTGAGGCAAATCTTCTGTTTTCAAATCTAATATCAGCATCAAGAGCTGGTATAAGTGTTCCGTTTAAAATATTTAATTGATAGGCAGCACCAACTTTCAAAGTTGGTGAGATCAATTGAGTTGTTCCATTATCCCAGGCTACAATAGTTGTTGATGCATCTTGAAGATTTGCTCCGAGAAATAAATTATTCATTGGAGAATAAATTGCTCCAATATCAAAGCCAATACCCCAGGCGCCATAATCAGCAATATCTCTTTTAATTACTTTTAAGTTTGCTCCGTATGAAATTTTATCATTATACCTTTTCGCAAATGAAAACAGAAAAGCCCAATCAGCATAATTGAATTCAGTGATCTTGGAATAATCAAGAAATTCATTATCATCAAGATTTAGATTGCCATTTAAGTCTACAAGAGCTTTGCGTGTATCTGGAATTCCATCAACTCCAAGTCTTATTACACTAAAAGCGAGCGCCATATCAGACTTATATGGAATGGCTACAGCACCATAGTTATAATTCACCAAACCCGCAAATCTTTCGTCGTGCATAAGCATTGCTTGCGGATAATTGAGACTGGTAAGACCTGCAGGGTTCCAGTAACCGGCAGAAACATCATTAGAAATTGCAACAAAGGAGCTTCCCATTCCAAGAGCGCGACCGCCTACACCAATTGCAAGAAATTCTCCAGAGTACTTGCCAACCGACACACCCTGGGAAAAAGTAAAAGGAGTAATAACAAAAAAAACGAGAGAGAAAATTAGCTTTTTCATTTTTTCACCTTTCATTTGTTGGTTGAACATAGTAGCAATCTGGGTATGTCGATTGTCCTCTCTTTTTATTTGCAATATTTTAATCAGAAACTAAAAAGTCAATTGACTGAATAAGACAAATTTTGCTAGAAATATTTTCGAAAAGTTTTGAGCGTTATTTAAAATTCATAATGTCAGAATAAATTACAAAAGCCATAAAGAGAAGTAAAATTATAAAACCAATATTTTGGATAACAATTTTAACTTTTGGAGAAATCTCTCTTCTTAAAATACCTTCAAGCATTACAATAATAATGTGACCGCCGTCAAGAACAGGAAATGGAAGAATATTTATAATTGCGAGGCTAAGACTTAATAATGCAATGAAATTAATGAAGCTTAATAAATTTACATCAGCAGTTTGAGCAGCCATTTGAGCAATTCGAATTGGCCCACCAAATGCATTAGAAAACTCAACCTTTCCAGTTATTACTTTGGCGATTATTGAAAAGAAGAGTAAAATGTTTTCACCAATGTTTTCAAGTGCTTTAAATCCTGCCTGCAAAAAATTATAGTGCTCAAATTGAACTGGAGCATAAATAATTACTCCGCTAAGAATTCCAATTTTCCCATCTGCTGTAGGCGTTACTTGAATTTTGAGTGTGTCTAATTCTCTTTGAATAACCATCTCAAGCGGTTTTTCTGGTGATGCGCTTATTATATCAATTAATTGTCTTGAAGAAATTATTTCTTTTTTATTTACGAAAAGGATTGTATCGTTTTTTTTCAAACCAGCTTCTTCCGCTCGAGATTTTGAGATTACATCAGCTATAAAAACTTTTGTTTCTCGAGGCAAAAATGATAAACCTGATTTTTTGTCTATCTGGAGTAATTTACTCTCAAGTTGAAGATCAACTAATTTTCCTTCACGTTCGATAGTTACTTTGATTTCTTCACCGATCTTTTTAACAAAAATGAAATTTAAGATTTCATCCCAGTATTTTATTGGTTTTCCGTCGATGTAAAGTATTTTATCACCTGTTTGAAATCCTGCAAGTTCAAGAGCACTTTTTGGCGGAACATATCCAATTGTGGTAGTAAGAAGATGCTGAGCAGGTCTTGTAAAGTTAATTCCCCAGAAAATTGCAAGAGAAAGCAATATGTTCATTAAAACCCCGGCGGATAAAACAAATAACTTTTTACCAGTTGATTTTGACCTGAACTCCCACGGTTGCGGTTCTTTTTGAATAAACTCTTTATCCATACTCTCATCAATCATTCCGGCAACTTTTACATAACCGCCAAGTGGAAGAATGCAAATTCGATAATCTGTATTACCTTCAAGATCGATATTTTTTGGAAGAGAGCCGAAAGTAAATCCAAGTTTTTTATTATAACCGAATAGCCTTTGACCAAATCCAATTGCAAAAGCATCCACTCTCATTCCTGAAAGTTTTGCAGCAATGAAATGACCTAACTCATGAACAAAAACTAGTACAGCAATTGTAATAATGAAATATAAAAGGGAATTAAGAAATTCCATAAGTCACCTTGTTTGATTTTAGATAATGTGTACGAACTCTTGCATCAAATTCGAAAATCTCTTCAATATCTGGTTCTTTAATTGTGCCGAATTTATCAAGAGCATCCTCAATAATTTCAGGGATCTGGGTAAATTTTATTTCATTGTTCAAAAATTTCTGAACAGCAACTTCATTTGCTGCATTTAAAACAACCGGATAACTACCGCCAAATTCAAGACTTTTGTAAGCAAGTTCAAGACATCGAAATTTTTTAAAGTCAGGTTCTTGAAAAGTTAAATGTGAATATTTAATAAAATCCATCGTAGAATAACTAACTGAGAATCTTTCCGGATAACTCAAGGCATATTGAATTGGTAGTTTCATATCCGGAATTCCCATCTGAGCTTTAATTGAACCATCAACAAATTCAACCATCGAATGAATAATTGATTGTGGATGAATTACAACTTCGATCTGATCTCTGTTTAATCCAAATAACCAGTGAGCTTCAATTACCTCGAGTCCTTTGTTCATCATTGTTGCTGAATCGATAGTAATTTTATTTCCCATTTTCCAGTTCGGATGCTGAAGTGCTTCTTCAATTGTAATTTTTTCAAAATCTTCAAGATTACGATTTAAAAATGGCCCACCTGATGCAGTCAAGATTATTTTTCTTACTTGTTCTTTTTTCTCTCCAATTAAGCATTGCAGAATTGCAGAGTGTTCTGAATCAATTGGAATTATAACTGCTCCTGATTGGTTTATCAGTTTTTTAATGATGTGACCGGCTGCAACAAGAGTCTCTTTATTTGCCAAAGCAATCTTCTTCCCTGACTTTATTGCTTCCAGTGTAGATTCCAATCCTGCGAAACCAACCATTGCAGCTATCACAATATCAATATCTTCTTCAACAATGATCTTTTTAAGATCTTCTTTCGAGTAGATTTTGGTAGGCGGATTAAATTTTTTCAATTCCTTAAAGGCTTCATCGTCTGTGATAATTATTCCTTCAGGACGGAATTTATTTGCCTGCTCTAAAAGTAAACTTACGTTTGTATTTGCAGATAAATACTTTATTCTAAATTTATCAGAATTATTTTCAATTACTTCCAGAGCTGAGGTTCCAATTGAACCTGTTGAGCCGAGTATAATTATATTCTTTTTCAAATTCATTAAATAACTTCAATTTTCTACTCAATATATCATTTTTCATAAAAAAATCTGGACGCCAAAAAGTATCTAAAACAAATTTTGTAAAAATTGATTTTTATTTTCTCCTAAAATTAACCTTGTTAATAGAATCTCTATGATTATTGAAGTTATTTAATCTATCGATTTCGTTTTTGAAAATTTCTTCAGGAGGTGGAATTCGTATTGTGATTGGTTCATTGACACTTGGGAAATTGACAAGTGAAGGCGGGCCAGACTTCCCATTTTCGTAAGAATAGTCTTTCTCATCAAGACTTATACCTGGGCCAAGATTTAATTTTACTCTATCTCGTTTCACAACAAAATCTTGTTTCTTCGGAACTGAAATTTTTTGAGGTTCATTTTTAGATACTAATTGATTTTCTTGAATAATCGGGATTGCTTTTTCAATTGAGGCTTCGGTAGAATTAACTTGGACCTGATTTTGGTTCAATGCATAAAAAATTAAGACACCTACCAGCACAAGAGTGAATGTAGGCACATAAATCGGATTGTAATAATTGATAATGAACCTCCTGAAAATTGACTCTCCTGAAGATTTCCTTGCTTCGAAAAGATTAATTCGTTGAAGAAGTTTTTGTTCGAAATCTTCAGGGGCATTTTGTTTTGGCAGATTCTTTAAATCTGTAAGTAACCTTTCGATATTATTTGTTCCCATAGCTTATTCATAATAAATGTCTTTTAATAGTTCTTGTAAGCGGGCTCGCCCGCGGTTAATTCTGGATTTAACAGTTCCTAATTTCAAACCAGTGATTTCAGCAATCTCTTCGTAGGATAGTTCCTGGATATCTCTCAAAATTATCAATTCACGATAAATTGGTTTGACTTTAAGTAATGCTTTTTGAATAATCTCACTTTTTATATTGCTATCGGTTTGTTCATCCGGGCGATATCTTTCATCGGGCAATTCGTATTCGCTTATTTCCTCGCCCTCTTCCTTCGAATTTCCACTGTGAATTGAAAAAATTGCTCGTCGATTTCTTCGCCTGAGTTCTGTTTTTGCAAGATTTGCAGCGATTGTATATATCCAGGTTGAAAATTTAGCTACAGTTGTATAGTAATCTTTATTACGATAAAGCCTGAAAAATGTCTCTTGTAAAATATCTTCAGCTACATCTTTCGAACCGACAAATTTGAAAATGAAATTCATTAATGGGTCCTTATATCGTCTGACTAATTCATTATAAATCTCGATTGAATTAGTCTTTTGAAATTCGAGAATTAATTCTTCATCAGTCTTTTCGGCTAATTGTTTTTTATCAAGTTTATCCATTAAACTTAGATATGTATTTGTGGTTCCTATCTAAAGCTTTTTAATTGCAAGTCCAATCTCTGAGATCATCGCTGTGTAAAGGACATCATCCTTAATATTCAATGATTTCAATTCGATATCTTTTTTTAGCAAAATATCAAAAATTTTTTCAAGTTCTTCAAACTTGTATCGCTTAGCCGCAGTTTCGTAATCTTTCAAAAAATATGGATGACAACCAATGATGGCTGCAACTTTTTCATCTACTTTGTATTGAGTTTTAATTTCATTAAAAGTCAAAAGACTGAAAAAATATTTCTGAAGCATCGAAATAATATATACAAGAGGTTGATTATTTTGAATTAAATTAAGTCCTATTCGAAGAGCTTGATTTAGATCCTTATCACGGAAAGCATTTTGCAAATCAAATATTGAATATTTTCTAAGTGGAATTAGAAATTTTTTAATAGTATCAATGTCAACTTTTCTTTCTCCTTCTATTGAAAAGAACAAACGATTTATTTCTGAGTCAAGGTCATAAAGATTGTTTCCTACTGTCCTATAAATATATTCAATTGTCGTATAATCAATTTCAATTTTTTTTTCTTTGAATTTTTGTTCAATGAAATCAAATATCTCTTTTTCATAAACTCTTCGAGATTGAAAGAAAGGGATCAACTTAGACGCATCTTTGTAAAATTTCAATCTCATATCAATTTTATCTGATTGAGTCAAAAAAAGAAATGTAGCGGGATTTGGATTTTTAAGATATGATAACAAATCTTTTACTGCAGATGCTGATTTTGATGATTTTGTACCGACATCTAATTCTTCATCATCTGAAGTTGAGCCGGACTTGATGAAATTGCTAAAGTTTTTTACAACAAGAATTCTACCTGAGCCGAATAAAGTATTTTGGTCTGCAAGATCAATCAAATCAATTAACTTATAATCGTTTGCATCTATTTTGGTGAACTCGAGTGATTTTTTATTTGCGAGCAACTCAAGTTTCTCAATAACTCTATCAATGAAGAAAAATTCCTCACCAAATACGAGAGCATTGGATGGAATTTCACCTTTATTTAATTTATTGAGTAGTGATTTAATATCTTGAGTGTCAGCCATTTTTTGATTTGTTATTTTTAAGAGCTTTCAACAATAAAAACACAAATCCACCCCAAACAATTGAAATGGATAAAATCATTACAATAATTGAATCAAGG
>JBNAWO010000012.1:0-43156 GCA_049699815.1 Ignavibacteria bacterium
GTGATTATCTATTTTTATAAAAATAGCCCCGTAAAATATTACGGGGCATCTTTGAATGAATTATCCCATTTTATGGAGATCAGAAATTTTAATTCATTCAAGTTTAAAAGTAAATCTTATAATAAAAACAAGTTACAACTCAGGTAAATAAGCGAGACTTTTCTCAATTTGTTTCTGATCCAATTTATTATTATTCAATTTATTTGAAAGATAATCGTCATAAGCCTGAAGATCGAAATTACCGTGTCCACTTAAATTGAATGCAATGACTTTTGATTCACCATTCTCTTTACACTTGAGTGCTTCATCAATTGCAACACGAACAGCGTGAGTAGATTCAGGTGCTGGAATTATTCCCTCTGTCTTAGCAAAAATTAAGCCCGCTTCAAAACATTCATTTTGTTCTACAGCTCGAGCTTCAATAATATTTTTTTCTTTAAGAAAACTGACTGTTGGAGCCATACCATGATATCTTAAACCACCAGCGTGTATTTTGGGAGGTATAAATGTACTTCCGAGAGTGTGCATTTTTAATAGCGGGGTTAGGTGAGCTGTATCTCCAAAATCATAAGTATATTTCCCAAGAGTTAAACTTGGACAGGCAGCAGGTTCAACAGCAATAACTTTGTAACTTTTATTTTTTCTTAATATTTCACCTATAAATGGAAAAGTAAATCCTGCAAAATTACTTCCACCACCTACACAACCGATTAGAATGTCGGGTTCATCTTCAGCGAGTTCGAATTGTTTTATTGCTTCAAGTCCAATTATTGATTGATGCAGCATCACATGATTTAAAACACTTCCAAGAGAATAATTTGTATCAGGATTAGTTGCAGCGACTTCAACAGCTTCACTGATTGCAACACCAAGACTTCCTGGATGGTCAGGATTTTCTTCTAGAATTTTTTTACCTGAATTTGTTTCAGGGCTCGGACTTGGAATAACCTTGGCGCCATAACTTTCCATCATAACTTTTCGATATGGTTTTTGTTGATAACTAACTTTTACCATAAATACTTTTACTTCAACACCAAACAAAGAACCTGCAAAAGCTAATGCCGAGCCCCACTGACCAGCACCCGTTTCGGTGGTTAATTTTTTAATTCCTTCCAGTTTATTATAGTAAACCTGAGCAACTGCTGTATTTGGTTTATGACTTCCGCTTGGGCTGGTACCTTCGTATTTGTAATAGATCTTGGCAGGAGTATCTAAATACCTTTCCAAATTGTAAGCACGCACAAGTGGAGTTGGCCTCCAGATTTTATAAGCGTTGATTACTTCTTTCGGTATCTCGATAAATCTCTCAGTGCTTACTTCTTGCATAATTAATTCCATTGGAAATAGAGCTTTTAAGTCATCGGGACCTATTGGTTGTTTTGTGCCAGGATGCAGCACAGGTGGAAGTGGTTCTGGTAAATCTGAAAGGATATTGTAATAGAATTTTGGAATATCTGATTCATTTAAAAGGAATTTTTTTGAATCCATAAAATCCTCCAAAAATTTTTTTGTTAATGATTGATTGATTGATTTAGAAAAAAAAAAATTATGTCAAAATGCGGTAAACGCAAGGTAAGTTTTCAGGCCTCAGGGCGAGGCCACCAGGCGAGAGAATTCCAGAAATGTGTCTGGTTAAGTGAATTTTTTGTGATTAAAAATATCGTTTTCATTTGTGGTGCAAGTTAAAAATTTTTCAGAAAGAATCAAGAGGTATATTGAAAATGTTTAAGTTTGAAATATTCTTAAAAGATTTTATCTACTTTCTTCCAATTTTCGTAGTCAATGAAAATAATTATTAATTATCTATTAATGTCAATTAGTCAGAAAAATCTAAATTAAATTTTCATCGAAATTTTTTCTTTTGATATATTTTCCTCTACCTGCTGAACCGATTAACTTATCGTTTTCAATTATGATTTCTCCATTAGATATTACAATTTCTGCTTTGCCGGCAGCATCAATCCCTTCAAACATCGAATAGTCAATGTTCATATGATGGTTTGAAACTGATATAGTTCTCGAAAATTCAGGATTCCAAATTACTATATCAGCGTCACTGTTGATTTTAATTGCTCCTTTTTGCGGATACAATCCAAAAATTTTTGCAGGGTTTGTGGAATTAATCTCTACCCATCTCCTTAAATCAATTTTATTTTGTTTCACACCTTTGAAAGAAAGCTCAAGACGATGTTCAATCACGGCTCCGCCATTTGGAATTTTTGTGAAGTCATCCTTACCCAGCATTCTATCAGAAAAATTAAATGGACAATGATCGGTAGATAAGACTTGAAGTACATTATTATTTAAACCATTCCACAATAAATCCTGATTCCATTTTTCTCTCACAGGAGGAGTAAAAACAAATTTAAAATCATCTTTATTACCTTTAGAAATATTTTCAATACTCAGGTATAAATACTGCGGACAAGTTTCACCCAACACATCTTTCTTTTTTTCACGAGCTTGCATTATAATTTTCATTCCTTCAAAGGAAGAAACATGAACAATATAGATTGGTATATCGAGTAAAGTTGCATAAGCAATTACTCTGTTAATTGCCTCTGCTTCAAGTATTGGTGGTCTTGAGAGTGCATGATATTTGGGGCTTTTATAACCCATTGAAAGTGCGAAATTCACAAGTTTATCTATTATAATTCCATTTTCTGCATGGACCATCACCAGTAAATTATATTTTTTTGCAATTTTCATTATTTCGAATATCTGGTCATCGTCTAACATCAGACGGTCTGGATAAGCTGTAAAAATTTTTATGGATGTAGTACCATTTTCGACTAAAAACTTAAAATCCGAATCATCTAATACGGATAGGTCGGTAATTATCATGTGAAAAGAATAATCTATAGTGGCTTTGCCCTGTGCTTTATTAATCCATTTATCGAATGTAACTTTCAGTCTTTCACCTTTTGCTTGGGTTGGAAAATCGATGATGCAAGTAGTTCCACCAAATGCAGCTGCAACTGTCCCCGTGTAGAAATCATCTCTCGATTTAATATCACCATAATAAGGCATATCTAGATGAGTATGGACATCAATTCCTCCTGGAATTACAAATTTCCCTTTTGCATCGATTATCTTATCAGCATTCTTAAAGATCTGTTCACCTACACCAGCAATTTTTCCATTTTCAATAAAAACATCGCCAATAAATTCATCGGGAGGAGAAATAATTAATCCACTCTTAATTAATATGGTCATTTTAATTTCCTTTTTATTAACAAATTAAAAAAAAGAAGTGGCTTGTAGAAATCTACAAACCACTTAACTATAGGAGAGAACTGATAAGGTTTAAACAGCCTTAACTATTAATTCAGGTGGATTAAGTAAATGTTTCTTCACTGCACAATTTTCTGCAGCGTTAACTACAGCGGCTTTATACTTTTCGGGAAAGTCTGGAGGCAATATTATTTCAACTTCGATTTTATCAAAAAGTCTTTTTTGAAAATTATAATTCATCTTCTGAATTAGTTTGATCCCATCAGTTGGAATTCCCCGAGCCTGGCAGAAGCCCAATACATAAATTCCAGCACAGGTTCCAATTGAAGCTAAAAACAAGTCAAATGGTGCCGGAGCAGTTCCATCCCCACCTGCCTGGATAGGTTGATCTGTTTTAATTATTTGTCCATTAAATATTGCATCTACTCTTTTGTTACCAGAAAAAACAATTTCCATTTCGAACGTAGTTTTCCTTTTTTTGTAAGTTTGATGCAAATTATGTTTAAGGGTTTCAAATAAGTGATTAAAGAGAATTAATTTTTCAACGCAGAGGCGCAAAGGTTACGCAGAGTTTTAGAGGGTGAATTCATAACATTTATTATTTAATGAATAAAGTATTTTCAAGAAATTCGATTCCTGTATTTCTTAAATATTGATTATTCTAAGATCAATAAACCTAATATCTTGGTTATTTTATTTTCTGTTCCTTTATGATTTGCGATTATCAAATAGATTTCAATTTTATGAAAGTAGATAGAAAAAATTTCAAAATTGAGAATTAAAAATTATCAAATTATATTTAGCTGAAAATTTCCCAATTAATTAACTGGCATAAAGCTTGACTTATCAATAAAAACCTAATGAAGGTTAAATATGAAAATAATTGACATTCACGAATTTGATAACCTTATTAAAAAGTTAAAAGAAAAAGGTTATAAGACAATTGGTCCAACAATTCAAAATGGAGCTATCATTTATTCTGAGATTAATTCATCCGAAGATTTCCCAATTGGATTTACAGATGTTCAAAAACCAGGTTTTTATCGTTTAGAACAAACTGATAATGGAGCTTATTTTAATTTTGTAGTTGGGCCTCAATCGTGGAAAAAATTTTTATATCCATCAATCCAAAAACTTTTTACAATTTATAATCAAAATAATAAGCTCGAAATTGAACGAGAAGAAGTTCCTCAAATAAAATACGCTTTTATTGGAATTCGTTCTTGTGAAATTAATTCCATTGAGATACAGGATAGAGTATTTTTTGGTGGTGAGTATCAGAACAACAGATACAAAGATTTAAGAAAAAACGCATTAATAGTTGCAGTTAATTGTTCAAAAGCAGAAGCTAATTGTTTTTGTACTTCGATGGGAACAGGACCAGAAGTTAAATCTGGCTATGATATTTTATTAACCGAGATCCTGAACTCAAGCGAACATTTTTTCATAATTGAAGCTGGTAGTGAAAAAGGTGAAGAAATTATAGAGGAATTAAACACTAAAGAAGCAAGCGAAGCGGATTTAAGTGCGAAGAAAAAAGTTATCCAGAACACAATTTCTCAAATTCAAAAATTCCTTGATACTGAAAATTTAAAAGATATATTATTAAAAAATCTTGAAAGTCCACTATGGGACGAAGTTGCAAAACGATGCCTTGCCTGTGGTAATTGCACAATGGTCTGCCCTACCTGTTTCTGTATGACAGTTGAAGATTATACCGATTTACAAAAAACAAAAGCCGAAAGAATTCAGAAATGGGATTCTTGTTTCACACTTGAATATTCTTATATACATGGAGGCAGCATCCGTGTTTCAATTGGAAGTAGATATCGACAATGGTTAACCCATAAACTTGCATCCTGGCACGAACAGTTTGGTACTTCGGGTTGTGTTGGTTGTGGAAGATGTATCACCTGGTGTCCAGTTGGAATTGATATAACCGAAGAAGCGTCAAGAATTAAAAAAGCTTCACAATATCAAAATATTTCAATGGAGGAAAAGTAATGGAATCACTCGAAAAAATCCTAATTCAACATCCATTTGTAGAAGGTTTACCATCCGAACACATAAACTTAATTTTGGGTTGTGCAAAAAATGCTGTGTTCGAGCCAGGCAAATATCTCTTCAAAGAAAACGAAGAAGCAAATAGTTTCTACATAATTCGTTCAGGTAAAGTAGCTTTAGAAATTTACTCTCCTGAAGCTGGTTCAATTATTATTCAAACGCTTGGTGAAGGAGATATAATTGGGTGGTCATGGATGGTTCCTCCATATCAATGGCGTTTTGATGCAAGAGCTGTTGAACTGACAAGAGTAATTGAGCTGGATGGAACTTGCCTTAGAAATAAATGCGAAATCGATCCGAAACTCGGTTATGAAATAATGAAAAGATTAGCAAATGTTTTTGAACAAAGAATTAACGCTATGCGTCTTCAGTTACTTGATCTTTATGGAAAAAAATAATCCGTAATATTGTCCTAAGGAAGGAAAAAATATGCAGGTAATGTTTCCAACAACTTTCAAAATTCAGAAATTCATAAAAGAGACACATGATACTTTTACCCTTGAACTTAAATCTCTAGAAAGCAGAAATGGATTTACATTCGAACCTGGCCAATTCAATATGATTTATATCTTTGGAGTTGGTGAAGTACCAATTTCAATCAGCGGCGATCCAAACAAAAGCAATATACTTGTCCATACGACAAGAGCGGTTGGAACAGTTACCAAAGAAATGGCTAAACTTAAAAAAGATGATATTGTTGGTATTCGAGGTCCATATGGAAAACCCTGGCCCGTTAAACAAGCAATTGGAAATGATGTTCTTTTAGTGGCTGGTGGAATTGGGTTAGCTCCGCTTCGCCCTGTTATCTATCAATTACTTGCAAATCGAGAATACTATGGAAGAATAATTTTACTTTATGGAACAAGAACTCCACAGGATATTTTATATAGAAAAGAATTAGAAAAACTAAGATCTCGACTTGATATTGATATAATTGTAACAGTTGACAGAGCGATTAAAAATTGGTCTGGAAATGTAGGTGTTGTAACTTCATTAATCCCACGTGCCCCATTTGACCCATTGAACACAACAGCAATGATTTGTGGGCCAGAAATTATGATGAGATATACTATTGTAGAATTATTAAAAAGAGGTATTTCAAAAGAAAATATCTACATTTCGATGGAAAGAAATATGAAATGTGGAGTTGGTTTTTGTGGTCATTGCCAGTATGGAACTGAATTTGTCTGCAAAGATGGACCCGTCTTTAATTACAAGGAAATCGAACATCTTTTTGGAAAAAGAGAGTTATAATTATGGCATCAAAAAATAAAAAACCCAAATTAGCGGTCTGGAAATTTGCATCCTGCGATGGTTGTCAATTAAGTCTTCTTGATTGCGAAGACGAATTGCTTCAAGTTGCTGAGATTGTAGAAATTGCAAATTTCCCTGAAGCGTCTCGAGCAATACAACCTGGACCATATGATATTTCTCTGGTTGAAGGTTCAATTACAACCCCTCACGATGCAGAAAGAATTCATAAAATTAGAAGGCAATCGAAAGTTTTAATCACCATCGGAGCCTGTGCAACTGCGGGTGGAATCCAAGCATTAAGAAATTTTAAAGATGTTCGAGAATTTATCAACCTTGTTTATACTAATCCAAAATTTATTTCAACTCTTCAAAACTCAACACCAATTTCACATCATGTTTATGTAGACTATGAATTACGCGGATGTCCAATAAATAAATATCAATTACTTGAAGTTTTAAATGCTTTCATTAATAATCGTAAACCAAACATACCTAACACAAGTGTTTGTATAGAATGTAAAAGGAAAGGAATTACCTGTGTAATGGTTGCTGAAGGAAAAGTTTGTTTAGGTCCTGTCACTCACGCTGGTTGTAATGCTTTATGTCCGACTTATAACCGTGGTTGTTTTGGTTGCTATGGTCCAAAAGAAGGTTCTAATACATCGTCTCTTGCTAATCAATTTGAAGAGATGGGACTTTCAAATTATGATATTGTAAGAACATTCAGAGGTTTTAACGCATATTCAGACTCATTCCGCAGGGAGAGTGAAACATATGAAAAGTAAAACTATAAAAGTAGATTACTTAGCCAGAGTTGAAGGCGAAGGATCTTTAGTTGTAAACATAAAAGGGAATAAAATTAAAGATTTAAAATTTAAAATCTTTGAACCACCAAGATTTTTCGAAGCATTTCTTGTTGGAAGGCATTACACTGAAGTACCTGACATCACTGCAAGAATTTGTGGAATTTGTCCTATCGCCTATCAAATGAGTTCAATCCATGCGATGGAAAGAATTGCAGGAATTAAAATCGAAGGACCAATTCGTGATTTAAGAAGATTAATTTATTGCGGTGAATGGATTGAAAGTCATGTTCTTCACATTTATCTGCTTCACGCTCCTGATTTTTTAGGTTATGAAGATGCATTACAAATTGCAAAAGATCATCCAGATGTAGTTCAAAAAGCACTTGAACTTAAAAAGATTGGAAATGAGATTGTTAATCTTCTGGGAGGAAGAGAAATTCATCCTATAAATGTGCGGGTAGGTGGTTTCTACAGCATCCCTGCAAAATCCGAATTCCTCCTCTTACTGGAACGACTGAAGTGGGCACGAGATGCTGCTATAGAAACAGTGCGGTGGGCTGCTTCTCTTCCTTTCCCAGATTTTGATTTTGATTACGAGTTTGTTGCGCTTAGACATCCAAATGAATATCCTTTCAATGAAGGCAGACTGGTTTCAAACAGAGGACTTGATATCGATATCTCGGAATATGAAAGTAATTTCTTTGAAGAGCATGTTGCATATTCAAATGCACTTCACTCAGTTAATAAAAAAGGAGAACCTTATTTCGTTGGTCCTCTGGCAAGATTTAATTTGAATTTCGATAAACTATCTCCTCTTGCTCAAGAAGTTTCAAAAGAAATTGGATTTACTCCACCAGTTACCAATCCATTTAAGAGCATAATTGCTCGTGCTGTCGAAACTCTTTATGCTTGCGATGAAGCTATTAGAATAATTGAGAATATGGATTGGAATACAAAACCCTATTTAGAATTTGAAATGCCTGAAGGAACCGGTTACGGCTGCACAGAAGCACCCAGAGGAATTCTTTATCACAGATATAAAGTTGGAAAAGATGGTCTTGTTCAAAATGCCAAGATTGTACCTCCGACTTCACAAAATCAAAAACAAATTGAAAAAGACCTTTATGAGTTTGTGAGCAAATATATTTTCCTTCCAAAAGATGAATTACAATGGAAACTTGAGCAAGCAATTCGAAATTATGATCCTTGCATTTCTTGCGCCACCCACTTTTTGAAAATTGAATTTAAGTATGAATGATCTAAAAAATTTATGCGTCAGTTGTTTATTGGAATTGGTAATGAATTTAGATGCGATGATGCGGTAGGTTTATTGATTGCTCGTAAATTAAAAGATCTTTATCCTGATTTGGAAATCATTGAAAGTGATGGAAATGGACTTGA
This sequence comes from Ignavibacteria bacterium, assembly GCA_049699815.1. Classification (GTDB taxonomy): domain Bacteria; phylum Bacteroidota; class Ignavibacteria; order Ch128b; family Ch128b; genus Ch128b. Next base: position 8,760 of record JBNAWO010000012.1, read on the forward strand.
TTTAATTTCTAATCTTTTAAACTATGAAAAAGTAATTTTCATTGATGCCGCAATCGCTGAGAAACCCGAAGAAAGTGGGCAGACCAAAATAATTAAAATTACTCCTGATACAAGATTACCTGATATAAGAATTTTCTCGTCACATTCCTTCAGTTTAATTGAAGCTCTTAAGATGAGTAAGGAATTAAACTTCCTACCTGATGAAATTTATCTCTACTTGATCTATTCGATGAATTTTTCCTTTGGTCAAGAAATTTCAGATGAAGTAAAAAAAGCCTCAGAAAAAATTTTAGAGGCAATAATTAATAGTCATATTCTAGGTTCATAAAATAGATTTGACTTAATTCAATTCAAGATTAAAAGAAATTTCCTCCAGACTTCCAAAATTTAGTCGCCAGACTTTGAGAGCATCTATTAATTTTTTTGAATTTTTTAAATAAAGATTTAATGTTTTTTAAATTGCAATAAAAATGGAACATAAAATGAATCAAAATAATCTTGACATTCTTGCATTTGGAGCTCATCCTGACGATGTAGAACTTTCAATGGGTGGAACGATCATTTCATTTGTTGAAAAAGGATTTAAGGTTGGAATTATTGATTTAACGCAAGGTGAACTCAGCTCGAGAGGAAATCTTGAAACAAGAAAGAAAGAAACAGAAAAAGCAAATAAAATCTTAGGAATTCATCTTCGTAAAAATTTAAAATTAAAAGATGGACAAATCCAAATTGATCAAAACTCAATTCAAAAAGTTGTTGAATCCATTAGAAAGTATAAACCAAAAATTGTTTTCGCACCTTATTTTATTGATCGACATCCTGATCATGTAAACGCTGCACAATTAATAAAAGAAGCTGTATTCTTCTCAGGATTAAAAAACTTTCATACAGAAAAATCGCTGCAGCCTTATCGACCAAGTAAAATTTTTTACTTTATGCAGACCTATCCGTTTGAACCAACTTTTATTTATGACATTTCACCATATTTTGAATTAAAGATGGAAGCTGTTCTTGCTTACTCAAGCCAATTTTATAATCCACAATCAAAAGAGCCAGAAACATTTATCTCTCGACCAGAATTTTTGAATTATCTTAAAGCACGAGCAGAATTTTATGGATTTCAAATTGGCAAACAATACGGCGAACCATTCTTCTGCGAAGAAAAAATTGAATTCGATTTTAGTCCATATCTTAAATAACTTAGAGATATTTTTAAGCCTAATCGAACATTAAATAAAATTTAAATTCTGAGGAGGCATTATGATCAGAAATCCTAAAATACTGAACAGAACAAGAACTGCCCTGCTTATTATTGATGTACAAGAAAAAATTCTCAAAGTAATGAGGAATCGCGAGCAACTCATTGAAAATATTAATAAGCTTATCAATGGGTTTAAGATTTTGCAACTTCCAATTTTCTACACTGAACAATATCCTAAGGGACTAGGTCCAACATCAGAGCTGTTACTTTCAAATCTCCAACCAGAAATAGCAATTCAGAAATTAACTTTTAGTTGTTACGGTGCAGAAAATCTTTTCTACACTTTAAGAGAAAAAAAATTAGATCAAATTGTTGTGTGTGGAATTGAGTCACATGTTTGTGTAATGCAGACGGTATTAGATTTATTAGCAAATGGTTTTCAAGTTAATGTACCAGTTGACGCAATTTCATCCCGCAAAGAAACAGATTACAACGCTGCCTTGATGAGATTCAGTAACGAAGGAGCAATCATTACTTCAACCGAATCAGTTTTATTTGAATTACTCGAAGAGTGTCGTTCGGAAGAGTTCAAAGCAATTTCAAAACTTGTGAAATAAAAACTTTAATTGAAAGTATTCTGTTTTAGTGATGTAATTTCTAATTAAAAATAAATTAAAGGAGTAACAATGAAAATTACATCATTCTCAAAGGTTTTCTTCACTGCACTTTTAATGTCTGTTTTTATGTTTTTTGTTTCATCTTCACTTTACGCTAACAATCCACAGGAAAAGCAAAGCAAGAAAGAAGTAAAAACTGAGAAACAAATGGAGATGAAAGACACAAAGTCTGCAAAGGAAGAGACAAAGGTATCTAAAAACGAAAGCGAATCTCTTATATGCGTTGTTAGCGGTGAAGAAGCCGATCCTTCAATCAAAATGGATTACAAAGGTAAAACTTATTATTTCTGCTGCAAGAAATGCCTTAATAAATTTAATAGTAATCCAGAAAAGTATATTAAATCCAATTAAGGTTCTTTCCTAAAACTCTATAAAATAGAAAAGCCTGATGTTTCGTCAGGCTTTTTTATTTGTGTGCATTTAATTTTGTTCAAGTTCTTCTGGATAAGGATTCAAATACTTTTGGGTAGGTAAATATGGATCTTCAAACCGATAAATTAAATTGCGTGTAAACTCCACAACTACTTTGAGGTACTCTCTATTATCTTTTAATTTATCAAGCAAATGTTTGAAATGTCTTTTTTCTTTCGGTTTGATAAGATTTGAGAAATGTCCATAAATATGTTGCAAAATATTTATGTGATGAGGTAAAGATTGCTTCTTTGAAAAAGTCTCTCGAAACAATTCTTCATATCTTTTAATAGTTTCATTTAAACCTATTTGATCCCAATTTGCCAATAATCGACCCATCTTTTTTTGATTTGATGGAGAGTAAAGCATAAGTAGATATTTATAATCTTGATGAAATCTTATTAAATCTTTAATTGACTTAATCGAGGTTTTTAATCGTCTGAAATCTGCGTATGCAAAAATTTTTGTTAAAAAATCTTGCCGTATCCAGAAATCACGAAGTCTGCCTTCATCTTCTACAGGTACATAAGGGAAAAAATTAATTGCATAATCTGCAAAAATTCCATTTGTTTTGCCTAAGGGACTTTTCAAATCATGCTTATAAAGTTTAGCATCTTTAACTCCGCAGCTTGGAGATTTTGCTTTCAATAGGAAACCATCAATTTCTCCTAAATTTTTTAAGAAGCTGACTGAAAATTCTTCCATCTTATCTGTGTAATCAGTCTTAGTGTTTGGTTCGATCATTTTTATTTTTTCACCAATTTTAGCAAGCAATAAGGAAGGTCTAGGAACTGGCATTCCTATATCAACTTCAGGACAAACTGTTATCAGCTCAACATATTTTTCTAACTTTTCAACGAAATCATCTTTTATTATTCCCCCGTTATATCTTACAAATTCTTTGTTAATGCACCTGCTTAAAACAATTCGAGGTTTAGAATTCCAGATGTTTTCCAAAATGCATCGCCCCGATTTTATTTTATTTGGATAAAATTTAAGTCAAAAAAATCTTAAGTCACTTTCCTAAGTTAGAAAGTGACTTAAGAAAAAAATTTATATTCAAAATTTCAGATTTGTTTTTCAAGAACGAGATTCTTTTGTCCTTCTAACCATTGCAATAAAAAATCCTAACACAATCACAATAGTTCCTAACCAGACCAAACTAACAAAAGGTTTAATACTTGCAGTAACAGCAAGAACTTCACGCCTTACTTCTGAATCTTTTATCTCTACTTCATAAGGTGAAACTTCTAAATTTATCATTCCCTGATTCGCACTTATAGAAACTAATTTAATTTGAAGATTTGCTTCTTTAATTTTTACAGCTTCGTTTAATCGTTCACCGTTTCTTAATCCATATTTAGGTTCAACTTCATATTTCGCGCCGTAATTTTTCACGATTAATTTGGCACCAATCTCAAAGTCACCCCCCGCCATCATATTTTGCATTACTCCTGGAGGCAAATCAAATTCAACAAACTCAATTTCAGATTCACCATATTTTACAGATTCTCCTTTCTTAATTTGAAGAGTTGTACCTTGTGAACTTGAAGAAGAAGTTCCATCATCATAAGAAATGGGGGAAATGTAAATATCCTTTGTAACAAAAGGCACGATGTCAGGATTTCTCATTATTCCCTGATTAAATTCACTGTAATACATTACTGGTTTAGCTTCGTATTTTTTTCCATTCTTCTCAATTAAAATGTTAAAAGCATATTTGCCATCTTCAGTTGGCGAGTAACCAGTAAAAATCATTTTGTAACCAAGAACATCAGCTGGTTCATTTTTCACAAGATTAACATCGATCGATTTGTCATACTTTGAAGAAGCAATTACACCAATAAATAACAAAGCCAGACCCATATGAGCAATATAAGCACCAGCTTTCTGCAAATTTCTTCTAATTATTTTGTATGCAATTTCAGCATTGACAAAAAATGCAAACGCTGAAGCAAAAGCGAACAATATCATTTGAAAATCTGTTACACCTACAATCACCATAACAATTGTTATAATAACTGCTGAAATCAATGAGAAAGTTGATTTCTTTAAAAGTTCTTTACCATTAGATTCTTTCCACTTTACTAATAGACTTAATCCATTAATTAATCCAATTAAAATCCCGAGAGGTAAATTCATTTCGTTGTAAAACTGAACTTGAACTGATTTGCCTAAAATTGGAGCCGATGTTCCGAGAAAAGTAATAAGAGCTGATGCGCCTAAAACAACTGCACCAGTGAAAAGAGCAAATTCCCTTGAAAGTAAATTATTCTGATGGGGTGTGATTTGCTGTAGATATTTCCATCGATAAATCAATAAACCAGCACCAAGTGCAATGAAAGTTATCATAAAAATTAAAAGCAACAAATAAGCGAAATAGCCTGGATCAACAAAACTATGAACTGAAGCATCTCCCAAAACACCGCTTCTCGTTAAAAATGTTGAATAAAGAACCAGCACAAATGAAAGAATCACCAAAACGAGATTGGTTTTTGCAAATGCACCAATACTATTTTCATTTGCTGTTTTCTTTTGAACAATCATTGTATGAATTGCAGCAACTGCCACTATCCAGGGGATTAAGGAAGAATTTTCAACAGGATCCCATGCCCAATAACCACCCCAACCTAAAACACCATAAGCCCAGTAACCACCAAGCATAATTCCTAATCCAAGCACCATTGCTGCAAACAAAATCCAGGGAAAAGCTTGCTTGACCCATTCTTTATAGTCATTCTTAATTAAAGCAGCAAAAGCAAAGGAAAAAGGAACACTCATTGCAGAAAAGCCAAGAAATAAAACTGGTGGATGAATTTGCATCCAGAAGTTTTGCAGTAATGGATTTAAACCTCTTCCGTTTACAATAAACTCTCTTAAACTTATTCCAGCACTTTGTAATGCATCGACCAAAGATTGGTCAATTTTTACATACAATTGATTGGTCGATTTATCTGAAAAAACATAATCAGCAAGGAAAGGAAGATTTAAAAGTTGAGAATTGATTGTATTTGCCGAAGCCATAAATGGTTCAGAGTAAATCAAGGCAAAAGGATTTTTTACGAGCGGTGTAATCATCAAAAGTAAAAAAGACTGAACCAATGAATATACAGCCATTACTCTTGGTTCAAGATCACCTCTGACAGATGTGTATTGTTGTAAAATAACTCCAATGATTGCCATCCATAATGCCCACAATAAAAAACTTCCTTCCTGACCAGCATAGAAAGTTGACATCAAAAGTCCAAGTGGAAGTGAAGTATCACTATAACTATATACATATTTATATTGAAATTGATGTGTAAGAATTAAGTAGAGTAAAAAAACACTTGCAAGTATTGTTGATGTAGCCATTGTATGAAAAGCAATTCTTGCAATGTATAAAGCATTCTGGTAACCACGATAATTTAAAAAATACATTAGTGCAGAAAATACAGCCCCAAGAAAAGCAATCGAGATTAAAATATTACCAATCATAAAATTCTCCTGTAATTAAGAACCACTTGTATTTACATTTTGACCTTCATATTTGGACGGACACTTAGTTAATACATCGGTTGCGTGAAAGTATCCATTCTCAAATTTTCCAGTTACTACAACATTTGTTGCAATCTCAAAGTTATTTGGTTTTGTTCCTTTGTAAACAACCTTCATTTCGTTGTTCTTAGCATCTTTTAGATAAAACACAAATGTTCTATCCTGGATATTTTCTTGAAAAGATTTTTCTTTTACCCAAACACCAGTTGCTTTACAAACCTTACCACTTTGCATCACTTTTGTGAAATCACTTTCATATTCAATATTTGTTCGAGTGAAATTGTAAAAAAGTAAACCTAGAAAAACCAAAATAATTGCACCGCCGATATAATATCTTGTTTTCATAGATTAGTTTTCTCCTCTATTTTTTTTACTTTCTTATCTAGCTTATACACAAAAAGGAAAATTCCAATCCAGACAAGAAGAACAATTAGCATTACAATATAAAGTGAATTTTTATTTAGGAAATCATACAAACTTTCCACAGCTCTACTCCTTAATTTTCTTGTTGAATTTTGTGTTCTATTTTTAAAATTCTATGAGATAAATTCCATAACCAGAAAAACAAAATCGTAAAAGTAGCAAGAGACATGAAGAAAACAATTCTCATATTTGCAGCCATTTGAAATTTGATAACTGGATTTGCACTTGCTTTGACCTGACCAGTAGCCGGGTCAATTTCAAGAGAACCAGGATGTAGTCCTATCATTAATCTCGGCATTATGAAAATAAAAAATGGAGTTGTTAAGAAAGCTAAAATTGAGTAGATAGCTGAAAGTCTGGCTCTCTTTTCTTCTCCTTCAAGGGCTGATCTCAATGCAAAATAAGCTCCATAAATCAAGAGCAAAATAAATATACTCGTTTCTCTTGGATCCCAGTGCCAGAATGAGCCCCAATTAAATTTTGCCCATACTGAACCTGTAACAGTTGCCAGAATACAAAAAACCAATCCAAGCGCTGCTGCTGAAACAGATTTCATATCATCATAAAGATCTTTTCTTCTTAAATATTGAATACCATAATACATTGCAACCAAATAAGCAAGGACTGTTAACCAGGCAGTCGGCACATGAAAGAAAATAATTTTTGCTTTATCTTCTAAGCCCGGAATTAATGGAAATTCAAAAAAAGATTTTGGATGATCCACAATTGGAGGAAGGATACCTGCAAAAAGTACAATTGTCATCAAAACAAATAATAAGATTTTCCAAAAGTTCTTCATAATCGCTCCAAAATTATTTTTAATTATGGATTTAAGCAATGAACCGATTAATCTCTCCAGATAATATCAAAAACCATTATTGAAGCAGTCAACATCACAATATCATAAGAAATTAAGACCATAAATTCGGCATTAACATCACCAATTGGATTACCTTCGATTGCTGATTTTGTAATTTCGATTAACATTAAAATTAGAGGCAAAAGAACCGGAAATGCAAGAACTGGGTAAAGCGTTCCTTTTACATTTGCTTTCGAAATAATTGCAGCAATAATGGTGGAAGAACCAGCAATTCCAATATTACCTAAAATAAAAGCAAGTAAAAAGCTGCCCCAGTTTTGAATTATAAAATCTTGAAACAAAGTCAAATATAAAAATGCAATAATGGAATTAATGAAAAAAATTAAAATAAGATTAAAGAAAAATTTTCCAAGAAAAATTGAAATAGGATTAGCAATTAAAGATAAAATTAAATTGGTTCCTCTCTCCTCTTCAGATACAAATGCACGAGAAAGTCCCGACATCGCAGAAAAGAAAACTACTACCCATAACATCCCTGCATAAACATTTTGTGGTGCTCTTTCACTTCCAATTGAAAATAAGATTGTACTTACTGCAACTATAACAAACATAATCAATGCATTGAGTGCAAAACGCATTCGTAATTCTGAGGAGAAATCTTTATAGAATATGTAAAAAACCTTTTTCATAATTTTTTGTTGGTGTTTTTATAGTCATCAAGATTTATAATTTTCTCTCCATACTTAAAATCTTGAGTTTCATTTGTTGCGACAATAACAATCCCATCTTCTCTGAAATTGAACACAAGATTATCCACAAAACTTTTGCCTTCCAGGTCAAGATTAGAAGTTGGCTCATCAAGTAAAAGAACAAGTGGATTGTGTAAAATTGCAGAGGCATATTTCATTCGCTGTTTCATTCCAGAAGAATAGGTTCTAACAAGATCATTTCTGCGTTCATATAATCCAACTCTTTTCAATATTTCGTTGATTTCACCTTCTGATATTTTCAGTCCTCTAATCTTAGAAAACAAACTAAGATTTTCGTAAGCAGTAAATTCATCATACAAAACAAGATACGGAGAGACAAGTCCTACTATTTGATAAAAGTTTTCTCGATCAATTTTTTTGTTATCAAGAAAATAATCTGCTTTCCCGCTCGTTTCAGTAAGCACGCCAGCAAGTATTTTTATAAGGGTCGATTTGCCTGAACCATTCTTCCCTGTGATAACGAATTTATCACCAGAAGTCAATTCGAAATTGAGTTGATTGAAAACAAGTCTATTGTTGAAAATTTTTTTAAGCTCCGTGACTTTTAATTGGATTTTACTCATTGATAATTACAATTTTCCCTATTGATTTTTTACCACCATTTTCCAGGAAATAAAAATAAATCCCGGATGAAGTTTTTTCATTAGAATTATTTTTACCATTCCATTGAACGACAACTTTATCATCATAAACCAGTGGTGATTTTTTTGAATTATAAATTAATTTCATTCCTACTGAATAAATATAAAGATCGACCTCACTATTCCAATCTTTTGGAATAGGAATATTAATAAAATTGTGCTTGTTAAGATTTGCTGGCATCGGAAAAGCATAGTTGCCCGATTCCTTAAATGCAATAACTGCAATCGTGTCGTTAAGAACATAAATGTCACTCCAATTTGCAGGATCACTTACTTCCAATTTTGAAAATAAATTAGTTGAAATTTTCTTAAATGATTGATCTGATTGAGAACCTGTTACTCGCAAAGTGTAATCAAATGAACGAGAAAGGTTAGACCAATTTAATGCAGAATCTACATTTGAATTAACCAGAATTATAATAATTGAGTCTGGTTGAAATGGTAATTTTAAGATTGAATCTATCACAACATAATAATTAGCTGCACAAGCCTGTGATTTTCCTGAAATTGTTCTACCCGGTTGAATAAATTGGAACGAATAATTTATCTTAACAAGTGGATAATTTGAGCCTTCCTCATAATATTTATCTGGAATTGATCTATATCCAGTAAAATAATTATAAAGATAAAATTGAGAAAAAATGCTTTTAAATGATTTCCCTCGTTCCTCAATTGACTTTCGAATGCATTCAAGTGCACGAAAATTTTTTATCAAATCCCATTGACGAACAAAGATCGAGAAATCATAATCGAAAATTTTATGCAGATAAATATTCCAAACAGCTTGTGAATAGCCATCGAATCCGGTAAAAATTTTATCCGGTCGATTAAAGAAAGTCGGAATATATGCGTAATAATCATTTATTGAATCAAAGACGAATTCTTCCATCGAAGTTGAAGTCAATTCATAAAACCACACATCATTATCAGCATATCGATAATTTCCAATTTGAATTGCGTGATGATATTCGTGAGCTAAGGTTACTTTTGCTGCATCAAGACCTTTTGTATAATAATCACTTTCATGGAATGAATTATCTATTACTATAAATGAAGTGTAACGATCACCACCAAGAGGATTTTCAAATTCTGTATAACCGTACAAGGGGCTTATGTTGTGAATGTAAATATCGTATCTGTTATCGCCACCTGCATTATTATCAGAAGGAGCAGGTGGAAATCCCATTGTAAGAACTTCAAAATTGTAGACAGAATCAATTGCTTTTGCGATTTCAATAACTGAGTATTGGACAGCATGAACCCCTATTGTATCGTAATGGATTTTAAATCGTCCACTTGGTGAAATAATAAAAGTCTGTTTTGTTGGTCTCTGCATTACTGATTGAATAATCTGTCTCTTATCAGATGAAAATTTATCAGCATTTAATTTAACAGAATTTACAAGACTAAATCCACACTTTCGATCAGTTATGTATGAATTATATTCTTCTCCCAGTAAACCCTTAATTCGTAAATAAGCAATGTAATTTGAATCAGATGGGATAAATTGTTCCTCGTGAAGATTATGAGCTAATAAATTAAAATTAAAGACAAAAACGAATACACAGAATAAAATCTTCATAAATCAACAGGCTCAATTTTAATTAATGAATAATTTGAAATGTAAACAATCTCAGCTTTTCTCTTTAATGAATAATCAATAGAGTAACTGCTGAAAATTAATTTGTCTTTTATTTGTGAATTAATTGGTTTACCTTTTCCAATGAATTCAATTCGTTCAATGCTTCTTGATAACGAATTATAATAAGTAAAATTTTTTATTATACGGGAGTATTGCTCTTTACACTTACAACTATTGAAATCCTCTATAAAAATTTTTTCAATTACAAATCTACGAGATGGTTTATCAATAGGAATAATGAATAAGCTGTTTTTGTTCAAACCTTTAAGATTTACATAGAGAAAATTCTCATTTTTAAAATTTTCGCAGAGAAAAATTCCTGCGGAAAGATAATCTTCATCTTTGATTTTAAATAGTTCGTATGTCTCTGATTTTTTGAAACTCTGATCAAAGCTTATTCTCTCGATTAAAATTTTTTTGCCAGTAACATCCCGACTTAATTTGAATAAGTTTCGAGAAAGGTTATCATACGCAAAGTCCATAAAATCGAGTGAACTTATCTTCTCATTTAATAAAATTTTGTTTACATCAAAAGGCTTAAAAACGATAGAATGCAGTTCGTTCTTCGTTTGTAAAATTATATTTAATAAAATCTTGTTGGAAGAAGATGGTTCAATATTTATATCTCTGATTAATCCATCAACAGTAACTATTTCCCTTTTAAATTTTCCTTCTCTGATGTTTATAACAAAAAAATCAAAATTATAAATGAATGGTTTGTAACAGGCAATATAGAGCTGATTGTCATTTGCTTGTAGAATTTTAATCTTTTCATATTTATAACTAATTGGAGCTGATAATAAATCCTGTGGAGAATTGTACTCATTTCTATTTAAAATATTCAACCTCAAATTTTCTCTATCAATAAAAATAATTTTCGGATATAATTCGCTGGAGACTCGATAAGTCTGTAAATCAACCGGATTTGATGAAATGGCATATTGCTGAACCTTAAAACTCAAATTCGATTGAACGATTAAAAATAATCCTTCATTCGATGAAATTGCAATTCCTTTTGTTGTCGTCGTTCTATAAACATTCATTGAATATAGTTTTTCAAGTTCAATAAGAGGAAGCGATTTTAATAGATTTCCTTGTGTGAGGCTTTTTAGAAACAATCTTTTTTTGAATTTATCGTAAACAATAAAGTCATCATTTAAATCGAGATTATAATCAAAGACGAGCGTTGATGAATAATTTGATATTAAATTGTAATTAATCTGATTAGAAAAATTTCCAATTCCATTTCCAAATAATGTAAATAAACTTTTCGATTGATTTGAGATCAAAACGATATCATTCCAAAAATCATCATCAAAATTTCCAGTCAATATTTCATCAATTGCTACATCAAATTTTCGAAAGACATTCCTTGAATAATTAAATAAAGAATTGTTTCTAAGTAAAACAAGTTCTCTTGAGAGAGGATTGAACCCAACAAAATCTATTTTATTATCTGAATTTAGATAAAAAGGTACTAATTTACTGAAAGCCTCTTCACCAATTTTTTTATAAGTAAAATTGGAGAATGTATTAAAAGAAATAATTCCAAATCCTCTAAAATTTGAACCATACACTACAAGTTCAAATCCTTGTGAATTATCCAGATTAATAGCTTCCATATTTGAAAAGCAACAATCAACAGATATGTTTGCAGAATTTGATATACTTCTTCCATAAAAAGAATAAATACTAATTAAACCCTCCAATGTTGAATATAAAACGAGATTTGTCTTTCCATTAATCCTTAAATTTTTGACCAGAAAACCGGAAAAAGTTTTTGAAAAAGAATACTTCACTGGATTTGAAAAATTATTTGAACCTTTCCCGTAGTAAACAAATAAGTTTTTTCTACTCTCGTCGAGTCCACCGATATCGACAATTCCATCACCATCAAAATCATAAGCTGCGATTGAAACAAGTTTGATTTTATAATCAACAAAAATATATCTGCCAAACCCATTTAAAGAAAATTGTTCAAAATTTCTTTCAACTTGTGTAAAAACATTCAAAGGGAAAATAAATATCGAAAGGCAGATGAAGAACAATAGACTATTTTTTCTTAGCCTGTTCGATTCTATAGCCTCTACGAATGAGAGCTTGTTCATATCTTCGTTTTTGATCATCAGTTACAGGTTTTACAAGTGGCGCAAGGCAAGGTTTTCCATTTTCATCAAGACTAACAAAAGTCAAATATGCTGAATTTGTATGCTTGATCTCACCAGTTTTTATATTTTCTGTATAAACTTTTACACCAACTTCCATTGATGTATTAAAAACTCGATTAACCGACGCTTTCAAGATTACAAGTTCACCCAATTTAATTGGATGATGAAAATCAATTTTATCAACAGAAGCAGTTACACAAACTCTGTTTGAATGTCTCGCAGCAGCTGTTGCAGCACAAATGTCAATCCAGTGCATTAACCTTCCGCCAAGTAAATTTCCAAGCTGATTTGTATCGTTTGGCAAAACCAGCTCGGTCATAATCGTTTCAGATTCAGAAACATATTTGAAAGGTCTTCCCTCTTCAATAATATCTTTCATAATTAACCTTTTTGAAGACCATTAATAATTTTTTGAACTTCCTTTACATATTCTCCATTAGGAAATCTTTGAAGATATTTTTTCGCTTCGTCTAAAGCTTCTTTGTTTCTTGACCTTTCAACTAACAATTGGATTTTTGTGAAAAGAGCTTGTGATGAATATTTGCTATCTGGATATTTTTCTAGCAAAAAATCATAATAAATTATTGCCGATTTAATGTATTTCATTCGACGATATTGCTCAGCAGTCTCAAAAATTTTTCTTGCAAGTTTATCATTTAATTCTTTAATCTTTTTCTCAGCCTCAGATTTTCTTGGATCATCTGGAAAGAAATCAATAAAAGCTTGATATTCTTCGATTGCTTTCTCAGTAAATTTTTGATCCAATGAGTAATGAGGAGAAAGTTCGTAATAAGACTCGGCAAGCATAAACTGAGCATCTTTTACATATTCACTTGTCGGATAATCTCGAATTAGCTTGCTGAATTCATAAGCCGATTTTATATACTCGCCTCTTTTGTAATAGCTATAAGCGAGATAATACTGAGCATCATCGACAATACCAGTTCCAGAAAATTGAATTATTAAGCTCTCAAAATCATTAATAGCCTCTAAGTAATCCTTTTTATCAAATTTCTCCTTTGCAAGAAGAAATCTTTCCTCTGAACTAAGTGAAGATAAATCCTTCGAGCCCGAACAACTTATAAAAATTTGGATTACTAATATGATTAATAAAAATTTAATTGTTTTCATTTTACAAATTTAATTTTAATTCAAGTTAAAAACTAAGTTCACTTACTTCTTGTAATGAAGAAAAGATAAACAATCGCACCTGTTACAGCAGAAATAATCGCCGGTTCGATTAATCTTCTATAAAATGGAATTTCAGGCAATTCAGAAACGAGTTTAGGTTCCATTTGCAAAATCTGGGAAAGTTGAACTGTATCTATATTTGTTTTATTAAAATCAAAGCTCTTCACCTTGAAACCATTTTTTGAAATTAGATAAGAAATCTCAAGCCTTATCTCTCGCTTAATTTTTTCTTCACCAAATAGAGGATAAGATACAATTTCCGGGTAAGTAACTTCTTTCTTTTTCACAAGTACATCAAGCGAATAAAATGAATTTGTATCTTCATTCAAAATTTTTAAAAAATTAATTCTAATCAAATCATCTATTAACCGGTTAGATTCGATGAAGTTAATTCTAATGCTTTTCACTGAATCAGACAAAAGAAAATCCTGAACCGGTTGAAGAGATTCTTCAACAAACTGATTCAGGATTTTAAAATCATCGTTTACTTGAGCAAAAGAAAAATTTTGCAAACAGAGAATTATTATTAAGAAATATCTTTTCATCAATCCAAAGATTAAATTCTGCCCTGGGCAATCAATTGTAATCTTTTAATTCTTTCCTCAATTGGTGGATGCGTGGAAAATAATTTTGCGATTCCACCGCCTCTCAATGGATTAACTATAAATAAATGAGCAGTCGATGGATTAGCATTATGCATCGGTATCATCTGTGCAGCTTGTTCAAGCTTACTTAATGCAGATGCGAGTGAAAGCGGTTTACCTGAAATTTTTGCTCCGCCTTCATCAGCCATAAACTCTCTTGCTCTACTAATTGCCAGCTGTAGTAAAACAGCAGCAATTGGGGCTACTATCATTAAAACAAGTGAAGCGATTACATTTCCACTATTTTCTCTATCTCTGCTTCCGCCAGCAAACATCATTGTCCAGCCAGCCATTCGGGCGATAAAAGTAATTGTACCAACAAAAGTAGCTACAATTGTTGCAATTAAAATATCTCTATGTTTTATATGAGCTAATTCGTGAGCCAGAACTCCTTCGAGTTCATCGTCATTTAAAATTCTTAAAATTCCAGTCGTGACAGCCACAGCGGCATTTTGTGGATTTCTTCCAGTTGCAAAAGCATTTGGATTTGGATTATCTATTACATAAACTTTTGGCATTGGCAATCCGCCTTTTTGAGTTAATCTTCTTACAAGATTGAATAATTGAGGTGCTTCTCTTTCGGTGACTTCTCTGGCTCCATACATTGCTAAAACAATTTTATCAGAGAACCAGTAGGAAAAGAAATTCATTCCAAGTGAAAGAATAAATGCAATTACCAAACCGTCCCTTCCTCCAAGCAATCCACCGACAAGGAGAAAGAGCATCATCATTAAAGTCATTAAAAATACAGTTTTAATGGTATTCATAGTTCATTCCTCATTTTATTTATACAATTTACTTAAGAACAAAAGTTTAATCAAACTTGGTAGATTAAACTTAATTCAGTTTTTCAAGTTTCAATGAAGCAATTTATTTTGCAATTAAAAGGAATTGTGTATGAGAATAGTTCCAGAATCCTGTGCTGGTAGAATTTTCAGTTTAGTTCTCATCTTTAGTTTGATTTATTTAATAATGGGTAACTGGTTGCTCAGATCCATTCACACCATTTTGATTGCTGATGATAAAATTCAAGGTCATTATGACGCTGCAGTAATAGAGTGTTGGACAAAACCTCAATCTACAATGATTAAAATTGCTGATTCGCTATATCTTCAAAAAATTATTAAAGATATTTACATTACTCACTTTAAATATGAACCAGGAAAATTTTACGCTGGAGGTGAAGTACCAAAATACATAGATAGAATAATTAACATATACATTTCTGAATATTCGGAAGATACATCTCTTTATAAGAAATTACCTGTCAAACCAATAGATCCAGTTACATTTAACCTTGCTAAAGAAGTCTTTAAAAATTTAAAATCTAAAGGTTACAAAAGAATAATTTTAATAAGCGAATCATATCATTCCTATCGAAGCAAACTTGCATTTGAAAAGGCTTTTCAAAATTCAGGAATTGAGATTTCAACTATTCCAGCAGAAATGGGAATTACAAAAGATAATTGGTGGAAAAGCGATACTGGCCTTTCAACAACATTTTCAGAGATAATCAAACTTATTTATTACAGACTTTTTGTCCTTTGAATAAACGATTTAATAAAATTACTCAATTAATTAAATTGCAATTGGTTTTTGAAATTTTGATTTAATAGTATGGGCGCATAGCTCAGTTGGTCCAGAGCGTACGCTTCACACGCGTAAGGTCGTAGGTTCGAATCCTACTGCGCCCACAAAACTAATCGGATGAAGGAGTGTTGAGGAATATAAATCAAATCATTTACAGCCCACCAAAAAATTATAGGGAGATCAAAAGATGAAAAATCTACTCGAAGATTACCCATTATATCCAGTTAAGAAATTTGAATCTTTTCAAGAAATGTTGAAACAATCCTGCGCAAAATATCCGAATAAAATCGCATTGGAAGATCTTAATAATACACCGATCAATAGAGTCACATATAGAGAGCTTTATGAATTTGTGATGAGATTTGGCAAAGCACTTCGTAAACTTGGGCTAAAAGAAAGAACTCACATTACACTAATTGGTGAGAATAGAGTCCAATGGGGAATTTCTTATTTAGCCATCACAACTTTTAACTATGTTGTAGTTCCAATTGACCGTAATCTTAAAGAAAATGAAATATTGACAATCTTACATCAATCAGATTCCAGAGCTGTAATATTTTCTGAAAGTTACAGAGAAATCTTTTTAGAGTATAAGAAAACGATCAAAGGACTTGATTATTATATCGATATGGATTTGGAAGAGGAAAGTGAAGGCATTCTTTCGATGATGGAACTGATTCAAAAACAAAAATTTGAGGAAGGTAAAGATGAATTTCCTCCTATTAATCCCAAAGAAATGACTGCTCTAATTTTTACATCAGGTACAATGGGAAGTGCAAAAGGTGTGATGCTTTCTCAATACAATATTTGTTCGAATATCACTGATATGCGTTCGATGGTAGAACTTTATCCTGATGACAGATTTTTGTCTGTTCTTCCAATTCATCATACCTACGAATGTACTTGTGGATTTCTTTGTCCTATATCTGCAGGTTGCTCAGTCCATTATGCGAGATCTTTAAAAACTGTAGTTGAAGATATTCAAAAAGTAAAGGCAACAATTTTACTTGGAGTTCCTTTGCTTTATGAAAAAGTTTATAAACGAATTACCAAAGCAATCGAAGAAGACAAATTAAAATCAATTTTAGTCCCAGCATTAAAATCAGCTGTTTCTTTAATAGAAAATTTTGGTCTCGAAGGATTAAGAAAAAAAATCTTCAAAGAAATTCATAAAAGATTTGGTGGAGCCATCAGACTTTTTATTGTTGGTGGTGCAGCTCCAAATCCAAAAGTTGCAAAAGGAATGAGAAGTTTTGGATTTAATTTTATACAGGGATATGGATTGACTGAGACTTCACCAATTCTTGCATTAAATAGATTAAGAAAATTTAAGGATGATGCTGCTGGACTCCCTTTACCTTCAGTTCAAATTAAAATAGAAAATCCTGACGAAGAAGGCCGAGGTGAAATTGTTGCAAAAGGCCCGAATGTAATGCTCGGTTATTATAAAAATCCAAAAGCAACAGAAGAAGTTTTGAAAGATGGTTGGTTTTACACTGGCGATTATGGTTATTTTGATGAAGACGGATTTCTGCACATCACTGGTAGAAAAAAGAATGTAATCGTTACAAAAACAGGTAAAAATATTTTCCCTGAAGAAATCGAAGATCACTTAAAGCGAAGTTCATTCATTCTTGAGTGTATCGTTTATAGTGCTAAAGACGAAAAAGGTGATGAGACAATTGGCGCAATTCTGGTTCCAAATGCAGAAGAATTTATTGAGTATTCTCAAAAAAATGGTAAAGAAGTTACCAGGGAATTAATTGAAGAAATTCTAATGAAAGAAGTAAAAGAACTAAACAAAGAATTACCAATTTATAAACAGGTTCGTGTTGTAAAGATTCAAGAACAAGAATTTGAAAAAACAACTACTCAAAAGATTAAAAGATATCTAATTAAACAGGAAGATAGCGTTCATTAATAATTTTTTTCCGGAATTCATATTAGAAATAATCACAAATTAGCCAGATCCTATCTGGCTAATTTTTTAATAATAAAAATTTCTTTGTTTGATTATTAATCATTCTTTAATTTGAAATATGATAATCGATCGTTATATCATCAGAAAACTCATTGGCCCATTTTCATTTGGAACATTTACCATAATGTTTGTCTTCCTATTACAATTTTTAATGAAGACAGCTGATAATTTAATTGGTAAAGGGCTGAGTGCTGATATTATAATTAAATTAATTGTTTACAATCTTGCCTGGATGCTTGTGCTCGCAATTCCAATGGGGGCACTCGGAATGGTTCTTATGGCTTATGGTTCATTAACTCAGGATAATGAATTTACTATCTTAAAATCTTCAGGGGTTAGCTTAATAAGATTAATGGTCCCAGCTTTTCTTGTTGGAGTTTTGCTCTGCATTTTTTTAATCTGGTTTAATAACGCCATATTGCCAGACACAAATTACAAAGCCAAAACTTTGATGTACGATATCAGCAGAACTAAACCAACATTGAAACTTGAAGCCAATGTCTTTTCAAACCAAATTCCTAATTTCTCTATTATGGCAAGGAGAGTGAGCAAAAATACCAACGAAATTTACGATGTTTTAATTTATGATTACACAAATCCATTTCAGATTAATATAATCACGGCAAAAAAAGCAAATATTTATTTCACCCCTGACAATAAGAAAATGCTTTTCGATATGGAAAATGGAGTAATTTATCAACAAGTTGGAGGTACAAACAATTCATACAGAAGGATTTATTTTCAAAGACATAAGATTGCTCTTGACGCATCTCAATTTACTTTCGAGCAAAGTGGACCTGGTCTACCAAGAGGAGACCGCGAACTTAGTGCCGGTGATATGCAAAAAATTGTTGACAGTCTTAAAATATTACAAGCAGAGGTTTTGAACGAGTTTAAGTCTAATCTGAAAAATTTTAATGAAAGTATTTTTGGAGATATTAAATCTAAAAGCGAAACTTCACATCCGCTTGTTTCAAGAGGAAATCCAAATTATTTCGCATTAAATACAGCTCGGGCTTTCTTAACTAATGTATTAAATTTTGATGGAAGGATTGAATATTTTGAATCAGAAATCTATAAGTATGAAGTAGAAATTCATAAAAAATATGCAATCCCTTTTGCCTGTATTGTTTTCATATTGGTCGGTGCTCCATTAGGTGTATTGGTAAGAAAGGGTAGTTTTGGTGTTGCCGCTAGCATCAGTCTATTTTTCTTTTTGCTTTACTGGATCTGTTTAATTGGTGGAGAAAAGTTAGCTGATCGTCGACTCTTAAATCCATTCTTAGGTATGTGGATTGCAAATTTTATTATTGGAGCGCTGGGGATTTTCCTCACTTATAGAATGAATAAAGAACAAATTATGATCGATTTTTCGTTCTTGAAAAAGTATTTACCAAAATCACTCTTCCCACAAACTGAAGAGAATGTCTATCAATGAATACTAAAATTTTAGATAAGTACCTGATTAAACAATTTATTCTTTCAATTCTCTTTGGAGTGATGACTTTTGTTTTAATTTTTATAATTGTTGATTTAATGGAAAATCTCGATGATTTTATTGATCAACAAGTCCCACAAAATATTGTTTTAAATTATTACTTCTACTTTTTGCCTGAGATAATTCGTTTAATTTTACCTGTCTCAATTCTCCTTGCCTGTTTATTTACAGTCGGAAAATTAAATAACTTCAACGAGCTAACAGCAATCAAAGCCAGCGGAATAAGTCTTTACAGGTTTATGATGCCTTTCCTATTAATTGGGGTTTTCCTGTCTCTTTTTGCGATTTACTTTACTGGTTGGGTTGTTCCACAATCAAATACAAAAAAACTTGAAATCGAACAAAAGTATATGAAGAAAAATTTTACCTATATCGGAGCAAATATTTTTTTTCAAGATGGTGAAAATAGATTCGTGAATATTGGTTTTTATGATCAGAATTCTCAAACAATCTCAAGAGCTGGAATTGTTTTTATAAATGATGATGATCCAACTCGTCTGACAAAAAGATTTGAATGTCAAGAATTAAAATGGGATTCAGTAAAACAAAAATGGATTGGGATTGATGTAGTAGAAAATCTTTTTCTCTCTGACTCAACAAATAAAATAGCTTTCTTTAACGAATACGAGTTCAATAATTTGGTCTTCAGACCTGAAGATATTTTGATCAAACAAAAACGAATTGAAGAAATGACATTAACCGAGCTCAGACAGGTAATTGACGCACAAAGGAGAAGCGGAAACGACACAACTAAACTTGAAATTGATTTTCACTCTCTAATTGCTTTCGCTTTTGCGAATTTAATTGTGATTTTATTTGGATTACCATTCTCAGCCGATAAAAGAAGTGGAACTGTGGCTTTTCAATTTGGAATGAATTTGTTCTTTACTTTTATATATCTAGCATTTATGAAGATAAGTCAATCTTTTGGTAAAAATGGATTGATGAATCCAATTCTAACAGCCTGGTTTGCAAATATTGTTTTTGTTGCCTTCGCGATGATAAATATTATTAGAGTTAGAAAATAGAACTATTCTCCCAACCTATAACTAATGCTTATCGTCAATTTTACTTTTATATTATCCTCAGCACGAAGCATAACTTTTTGACCATTGGTTGTGGAAATGACAACTCTAACAACCGCTTTTTTCATTCTTTTTATTTTTTCAATCTCATCGCTATTTAAAGAAAGAATTTTTTTCTGAGAAACACTCTGGACAACTTTACCTTCATTATCAACAATTGCAGGTATAATTGTAAAAATCGTATCAGAAATTTCTCCAGTACCTCTTTCACGAGTAAAATAAAGCAATTTATTGTTAAGCGAATCAAGTAAATATCCAGTGATTTGAAAACCAATAGGCAATCCATTATCAATATCTAAAATAAGACTTGCATTTTTTACTTTGTCCAATTGGTCTCTATCTTCCTGTTTCAAATCAATTTCTACTGTATCAGTTCGAGTTGCATTATCAATTCTGAAAATTGTATAGCCAACGAATCTTACATCAAATTTGATTGTGTCAGGTAGAGATACATCAATTGATTTGTAATTTGGATTTACAATTATCTTGCCGCTATAAGATATTGAATCAGGAGCTGATGGACTCAAAAACTCATTAATTGCAAAATCATCAATATTTAATTCAATGGACGGTGTATCGAATGAAATCACCGTATCTAAAATTGATTGATTTTTTATTTTCAAAAAATTCGTTTGTGAAGATGATTTGAATTTACCAACTACTTGAAAATCTTTGAGTTGAACTTCAAGATTTCTCGTTGATGTGTTCGAGGTTAAGATTAATTTTGCACCATAGACTTGAAGTTTGGGCAAAATATCTTTGATATCCTGATCTATATCAATCGGTTCAGTCTTTGGTTTAATCTCATCTTTGTAAGGTTTTATTCTTCCTTTTAAATAGTTAAAACCAAGATTGTTAATCTGAACTTTCGTTTTAATCGAATCGCCTGAATAGCCAGCGTCAATTTTTGCATAACCTCTAATGTAAAATCCATAATTTGAACCACCAAAAGGATTTGGTGTAAATCTATAGTGATAATCTTTCAAATCGATAGTTTTTTGTGACGAACTATTTGGTCCGACTATCATTTCAAATTTCAAAGTATCAATTGAATTTGAAACATTCTTTGTAAATCCTGGAATAGTAATGTTTAGATTTATCTTCTTATTTAATCTGTTTTCAACCTGATAAACTAAAGTCCCTCTATAGAGATGAAATTCTTCAAGATATACTGAATCATCAGAGACGAATGATTCAAAGATTAATGTATCCACATTTTGAGGGCGAATCGAAAACTCATCATCATATTTTATATTATCAGAGAATATTTCATCAAGCGATTTCGTTTCAACTTGAGATGAATCAAATTTCAAAACAAGATTTTGAGTTGAATCAACAAAAATTCCTGACTCACCTTTTATTCTATCAATAACTGTCTCAGTTCTATTTATAACTGGAATATGATAAGAAACATCCCAGATCGGCATAACTGGTGATTTGATTTTCTGAATACAACCAGAAATTGATAAAATCAAAATAAAAACAATTAAAATTTTAATTTTAGAAATCATCGCTTGTTAGTTTAATTTTAATTTGTCCGGATATTCTCAGATTTACTTTTGACTTTGCACTTAATTCTGCAATTCGCCTTTCGGTTGTTGAAAGTACAAATCGTTGTAATAATTTATACCCTCGACTAAGTTTTTCAATTTCGTCTTTTGTAAGATTTATCACTACAGTTTGGTAAGCTGGTGCAATTACTACACCTTGATTATCAGTTATTGCACCGTTCAAAGTAACCATTGTATCGTTTTGCGTTATTTCATCTTTTGTTAAATAAAATAGCGGGTTATAAAATGAGTCTGTAACTAAACCTACAAGATTAAGTTCAAAAGGAATCTCATTTTTCGAGTAGATCAAAATTTTACCTTCTTCTGCTTTTTTCATTTTCTCTCTTGCATCAGTGCTTAAATCGAGGTCAAAAGTATCAGTCCATTCAGCTTGATTAACTGCAAATCTCGACCACGCATCAACCTGAAACGAAAATGAAATCGAGTCATTGGCATAAACTTCACCGCTCTCGTAGTTTGGGTTCAAAATTAGTAAGCTATTAATATTAATTGAATCTGGAATGGCTGAAAGAAATGTGTTTATATTTGAATTAGTATTATCAAAATTCAAAACAATTTGTCCATTGCTAAAGATTGTTGTATCGATATAATCTCTATTACCAAAAATTAATAAAATTGGTTGTCGACCTGAATTAAAAATTCCTTTAACACGAAATTGAGTAAGTTGAATTGGGAAATTTAAAGTTGTCAAAGCACTCATTCTTACTCGAATTGAATCGAATGTAACCTTCGAAATAAATTCAGAAATATCAGAGCTCAGCGCATTTTTTAAAGTTTGATCTTTTACTCCGAGAGAAAAAGGTTTAAATCTTCCTTTAATTCGATTGAATTTGATATCTTGAACGTGTGAATAGACTCTCACACTGTCACCGAACGTACCGCCTTGTAAATATATTTTTCCTCTCAACCAGAAGCCTGGTCTCGATGAACCAAATGGTTGATTTAATGGTTGCTTATATTGGTATCCGCTCAAATCTCTTTCAAAATTTTGTGTTGTGTTTGGAGGAATTGGTCCACCAATTTTTAGAGTATCAACTGTTTGACCTGTTGTCTTTGTAAAACCTGGAAGCGTTAATTCAAAAAAGGATTGTTTAGAAGTATAATTAATAAATCTCAACTGAAGAATGCCAGATGCTAAATCAGCTTCTTGAACTCCAACTGAGTCTCTTCGGACTATCATTTGTGCATCTATTGTATCGCCATTCAAAACATAAAAAACAGTATCAACATCCATTTCAAAGAAATCAGCATTGAAGGCGTCAATGGTTGTATCTTTTCTAATTTCATCGGTTGAAAATTTTAAAAGATATTTCCCAGAATCAACTTTAATTTGAGACTGTCTTTTGACAATCTCTTCCATTTTATAAGTTTTATCCGATAAGCTAAATTCAACCGAATTCTGAAAAGTTGGATTAAAGATATCCTTTGCTTTCTCAGAGCAAGAAACGAATATTAATGATATAACTAAAGCGACTGCTAAAATCAGTCTTCTAAGTCTTAGAATCTCCATTTTGTATCAAAGTAAAAATTTAACTTTGTTGCAGTATTTTGACTGACAATTGATTCAAAATTTGAAGTTGCAAGATTAAAATCAAAGGGACCTGCCATAATTCCCAAACCAAATCCCCAGCGGAAACCAAATTTTCCACCAAGCGAGATACCAGTTCTAATTGTAGGTATCCAATTTCCTGGTTTCCAATCAATTCCAAGAGAAAATCTGGGCTTTGTGGTATTCCCGATTTCATTATTAAAACCTTGATTGTAATCAAAGCTCACAAGCATTCGTCCAGGAAATTTTGAAATGAACGGAGCCTGATCAAGTCTATAGGAAAATCCCAATCGTAGTGCCGTTGGTAAACTTGTTATAAAAGAAGTATTCAAATCAGATGTTACTTGTTTGAATTTATCCTTTAAGGAATCAATTTGTTCTTTTGTTGAGTAGCCTTCAAAGGTAAAATCACCACTGCCTTTTATTATAGCTTGATTTTTATCCCAGGTTATTGTACCAATATCTGTAATCGCTAAAGAGACTCTCATTTGATCATTTAATATTGCAGTTAATCCTAAATCAAAACCAGTTCCACTACCTGCTGGATCTGGGAAAGGTGAAAAAGAATAATTATCAACAGAAACTATACTATCCTTACCATAATTTTTTGCAAAAGATGGAGATAGAGCATGGTAAATTTCATAATCCCAGCTTCCACGAATTACATTATCATTATCTAACTTGAAATAAGAATTGTTCTTTGCAGTATTTAAGTAATAATATCCACGAACAAATTTAATTGCTACACCTCCGTAAAGACTTTGAATGAATTTATTCTCGAAATCTAAAATTTTTCTGCCATAGCTTAATGAAATTTCTCGAGTAAAACTTAGTTTGATATCCATATCACTGAAAGAATACATCTTCATTGGATAAAGTCCTGAAAAAACCAAATCGGTAAAAACTTTTGAAAGACGAACATTGCTGCCAACCCGGTCGACAAATGCAAAACCAAATCCGCCTACTTTTTCGCTTAAATTGATTGCAAAAGATAGATAATTCATCTGTGTATTAAATACTAAATCACTTTCACCTAAAAGTTGATTTAATTCATCTTTATCAGACTGAGTAAGATAGCGCCCGACTGTTTTACCAGTTCCATCATCAACTCCACCAAAAAAGTAATTGTATTTCTCAATGGAAAGTGGGGTAGTCAAGCTTATTGAAAGCGGTGGGAGTGGAAAAAGAGTTTTCATTGAAAATTTTGAAATGTCGTTTAGTGCAAGATTTGCCGGATTAATTCCTATCGCATCTACTCCCAAAGCATTTGAAGCATAAGTTAATGCAAGACCAGCACTTTTAGCATCAGTATATCCAAATGAACCTGAAGATTGTGAAAAAACCGATTTTGTCGTTAGAACAAAAATTAAAAGTAAAATTATCTTTTTCATTGTAAATCACCTGTATTATTCTTTTATTCTGTAATTTACTCTTCCGAATAATTTGACAGATACATAATCATCCGCCTTGAGTAGGACGGACTGGTTTTGTGCAGAATTTATTCTAAATCTTTGAACTACATAGGCAGCATTCTTAAATTTTTCAAAATCTGTCTTATTCAAACTAAAATTAACTGTTGACTTTTTTGGTGAAGAAACTTCACCAGATGAATTTATACTTGCACTCTGGATATTGATCACAGTATCGTCTGTTGCGCCTGTTCCAAGTTGCCTTGTAAAATAAAAGAGCTTGTTCCTATCTCGATCCATAAAATATCCAACGAACTGAATATCAAAAGGCAAAGCATTTAATATTTCAATCTGAAGATTTGCTTCATTGCCCTGACTGATTTTATTCTTCGTTTCTTGATCCCAATCAAGTTCAATGGTATCAGTTACTACAGCATTTTCAACTTTCATTTCAGAATATGCTTCGAATTCTGCTTTGAAAGAAATTTTATCAGCTGTATTCACAGAACCTTGTTTGTATTCTGGATTCATTATTAATCTGGCTTTTATTTCGATTGAATCAGGTGTTGCTTTTATGAATTGATTGATGCTCGTATTCAAAGTGGAGAAAATTTCAGTTTGAGTTTGCCCCGCTGGAATTAAAATATCTTTGCTATTATTTCCGTTGAATTGTAAATAAACAGGTGGTGAACCATCTTTATATCTTCCAACGATTTGTAATCCTTTCAATAAAACATCAAATCCTTTAAAAGTCGTTGATGTCGTAAGTGTAAGAAACGCTTGATTGAAAGTCACAGCTTTTATGAAATCTTTCAAACTGCCACTCAATGCATTTTCAAGTTGCTGGTTTCTTGAACCCAGATCAAATGGTTTAACTTTACCAGAGAAACTCCTGAATCTTAAATTTTCTAATTGAAAATTAATCTCAACAGTTTGACCAATTCCAATTACTGATGAGTTGAGTTTACCAATAATCCAGACACCCGGTCTTGTTGAACCAAAAGGTTGGTTTGGAGGTTGTTTATATTTATAATTTGAAATTTGATTTGTTACCTCAACTGTTTGATTTGCGGCAAGATCAGCTTGTATTTTAAAAGTATCAATTGTGTTTCCTGTAACTCTTGTAAAACCAGGGAAAGTGAAGCTTACAGATACCGGGAAAGCATTGTTGTTTTTCATTCGATATCTAACCTGACCATCTTGAATTTCAGCACTGTCCATTCTAACCGAATCTCGTCCAGCAATCATATTAAATTGTATTGAAGTTCCGATTACCGGAAACGAAGTATCTGCTTGCATATCGAATGTATTGCTGAACAAAAATGAGAGTGAAGTATCAGCTTCAACTGGGTCTGTTGAAAATTTTAATGTTCGAGCTGGCGAAATTACAATTTGTTCCTGTCTATTTGCAATTTCTTCAATTGTAATTTTTTTTGTACCAATTGGTAGATTAAGTTCAACATCCCAGCTTGGCATAACTGGCTCTTTGATCTGGTCAATACAAGAAATTACAAAGAAAGGAATAATAAAGACCAGAAAATATAAAATTTTTTGCATACTAAGATCCTTTCAAAATTTTAAAAATCTAAAAGCCTAAAAAATTATTTTATCAGAATCATTTTCCTAGTCAAAACAATTTGATCAGACTCGAGCTTATAAAAATAAACTCCAGCCGGCAGATTTGAAGCGTCAAAACGATATCTGTAAACACCTCTATCTTTTACTCCATTAACGAGAGTTGCAATTTCTTTCCCTAATAAATTATAAACACTCAATTTAACATAACTCTTTTGTGGAATAGAATATTCAATATTTGTCGAAGGATTAAATGGATTCGGATAATTTTGTTTAAGCTCAAACTTTGTCGGAATTACATTTGCAACTTGTTCATCCACACTTAGCTCAGATTGAGTACTGCCAGCAATTTCCGAGAAATGTCGTAATTTACAAATCACTTTATCAGGCTGATTGATTGTTGAAATATCAAGATTGACAAATCCGATACCTTGCTTGTAATATGTAAACAACCAGTGAGTACCTGGAGTAAATCCAAGTTGCTGAATCATTTGATCGAAAGCTGGAGTTTTTGGAATTTCAAGAACTGCCGCTTTATTATTCTGGAAATAAAAATCTTGACCCACAACACCATCAACCTCAAAAGTTGCGAAGAACCAGATCCGTTTACCATCAACTATCCATGGAATTTGAGGTGGAAATTCAAGTAGTATCCTGATCAAAACATTGTGATCAATTCCACCCTCTTCTATATAAAATTTTGAACCAACAATGGCGTCGTAATAATATTGGTAAGCATTAAATGGTTGACTTAAAGTAGTTGATGGAATGATATATTCCTGACCCTCCACTACTTTTCCAGTTGCTACTTCAAGAATTTGGAAACCCTGAGCAACAAATAATTTAACTGTAATTGTATCCTGCGTTTGAGCTTGCAGGAAGGATAAAGGAATTAATATCGCAAGAAAAGTTAAAATTAAATTTTTTATGATGACCCTCACTCATTTTTGTTTATATGTTTCTTCAGTAACTTAAGTCTTTTATTTACAAATGTCAATTTTTTAAAAGTAAGTAAGTACCTTCAGATTTATAAGATGAAAACTTAGATGAGAAGAATATTTTTAATCAATTTTTGTTATCAACTTCATAATAATTAATGTAATTATTATCGTGAGAAGTATAAACCAGAGATCTTTTATAAATCTCTTTAAGTCTTCTTTTCTGAATAATCTGCGTCTAATTTTCAAAGGTTTAGAATTAAAATCACCCTGGCTAATGTCCCATTTCTTATAACCATCTAATGTGCTCTTTTGATTTTCATTTACTTTTGTTCTTGTTGATTCCTCAGCTTCAAATTTTTCTTTTTTTTGTTTGCTCTCAGAATCATTAGAGTTATTAGAAATTATTTCTGTATTAGATTCCTCGATCATTTTTACTCCCTATATAGTTTATTTTTTATTAATTCAATTAATCTAAATGCACAATTTTTAGTTATGCACATTTAAACAAGAGAATTTTTTTAAGTTGAATGGTATTTAAAATAACCTATATTTGTCCAGAAGTAACTGAAATGTTGAATAAAACATTACTTAACAAAATAAATTTATAATTAGCTAACTTTATCACTAAACTTTTAATTTTATTTGCTTTTATAGATGGAGACTTACTTTCTATGATGGTATTCAAACCTGGAGAATAAAAAGAGGTATTCTTAGACTTTTCATCTACCAATGATTTAGTGAAGGTTAAAAATAAATCAGATTTTTGAATAAAGAAGAAGAATTTTTTGAAACTAATGTTGAAATGATTATCACATAAAAGATGGAATAATAAAAGTATAATCTTTTTTACACGATACAATATGTATTTTAGTACTTCGATAATAGATTTCATAGTGATTAAAAAAGTAATAATAGCGTAAAAATTCAAAAATATAAATAATGATAATTTTCAAAGTCTCTCTCCGAACTACCTTATTAAAAAAAAATGAAGGGAGAATAAATCTCCCTTTCAATTAATTTACTTTATCGTCTTTAACGGGTGGTGTGAAGCCAAAAGTACCACCAGTTTGCTGAGGTTCTATTTTGATAACTCCGTATTTCTTCTCATACTTTTCAATATTTTCTTTCAGAGCCATCAAAAACATTTTCGCATGTTGAGGATTGGTAATAATTCTTGCATAAACTTTAGCTTTAGGAACCCCAGGCATTACTCGTGTAAAATCGATTATAAATTCAGAAGGTGAATGTGTAATTATAGCAAGATTAGAGTAAATTCCTTCTGCCTCTTTTTCACCAAGCTCGATACTTAACTGCTGTGGTGGCTGTTGATTAATTTCGCTCATTTTTTCACCTTTATTTTCTAAGCTCATCTGCCTTCTTAAAGGCAGCTTCTGCCTTTTCCTTCATTCCTAATACTGCGTAAACCTGACCTAATCTTTCCCAGGTTTTATAATCATCTGGAGCTAATTCACTTAATTGTTCTAGATAATTTTTAGCTTCTTCAAAATATTTCTTATAAGTTCTTTCAGTTACATTTGCTTCTTCTTCTTTTTCTCTTACCTGAATTCCCCAGTTAATGTAGCAGGCTGCGATATTATAAATAGCATTTTCATATTTAGGATCTATCTCTAATGCTTTCCTAAAATATTTCACGGCTTCTTCATATTCTTTAGCTTCAAGAAGCATTGTACCAGCATTATAATTAGCAAATTTATCATTTGGATTTGCTTCAACAGCGGCTTTTGCTTTAGACAATGCCAGGTCCTTCTTACCAAGTGAGATGTAAGTATTAAATAAGAACGAATTTAATGTTCCATCGTTC
Source organism: Ignavibacteria bacterium (assembly GCA_049699815.1). Lineage (GTDB taxonomy): Bacteria > Bacteroidota > Ignavibacteria > Ch128b > Ch128b > Ch128b. The sequence continues at coordinate 37,906 of JBNAWO010000012.1, forward strand.
TTATATTTCTGAAGTCCTTCTGTTGCATATTTTTCGGTAGTCTGATACAGTTCAATAGCCTTAACTGAATCTTGAGGGTCTTTTGAAGTTAAATATTTATTCCATTGCTGTTCTGCTTTTGTGTAATAAATCTCAGTGATAAATTGATAGCTTTCAAGAGATTTTACTTTGTTTACCCATCTTTCGGAAGGTTCAATTGATCCTTCGATGTCGCCTGCACTGAGATAAACAAAAACTAGATTTCGATAAGTATCATTACTATCCGGTTGCATCATAATTGCGGTTTCAAATGCATTAATTGCTTTTTGACGCAAAACTTTTACTGAATCGGGATTTCCACTTCGATTTGCAGCGTTGAAGTAATTAACACCATCGTTAAAGTTTTCAGCCCAGCTTGCTTTAAGCAGTTGATTGATTTCTCTCTCGTACTTTTTCCCGATTTTTAATGCCTGATTAAACGCCTCAAGCATCCCTTTGAAATCTCTCTTTTCATGTTTTACAAAACCAGTAAGATACCAGCCTTCTTCACTTTGAGGATTCTTGGTAACTTCCTTCTTTAAAACTTCCTCAGCTTTATCGTAATTTTTTTGTTGGATATATAGGCGGGCACTGGTGATTTCGGTTGAGGCACATTGATAGGCACTAAAAGTCAAACACATAAAGATGATTGCAAAAATTGAAATGAAATATCTATTCATTTATAACTCCATTGTTTAGTTAATTTTTTCAAAATTAGTCAAATATTAAAGTTTTATCAATTCATTGAACTTACAAATTCACCCAATTTTTTATCCAGTTCACGAAGTCTATAACCTTGCAAATCAGAAAGATTAAGTAGCTCGTTTCTAATCAAGCTTATGGCTCGTAAATCCTTAATAAATTTCTCGAGTTTCAAGTTATTCCTTTTCGATACGTTCATACTTAAAAACTTTTTAATAATATTTATAATACAATACAATTTGAACAAATAAGTTAATTCTTCAAATTTTTCTTTACTATAATACAGCTCATTCTGGTATTCATTAACTTCAAGAAAATTTTTTATTCTTTCATCAAGTAATAAATTTCTGACATAATTAAAGATCAGATTTCGTGAAGTCAAATTTTCATTTGATTTCAGATTTTCCTCAGCATTGATTTCGGATCTCTCAAAATCATTTAATAGGATTTGTAAAAGTGTAACCAGGTTGATATCTAATTTCTGATCAATCAATGAATTCTTTACTTCATCAAGAAGGAATGAGAGCAATTTCATATCCATAGCCGAATTTTTTTCCAACAAACAAAACATAGAAGCAATAAAATAATTAAATAACATCTTATTTAATTTATCATCAGGGAATTCATCATCAATTAATTTATTCAACCATTTAGGATTTGATTTTCTTTTCTTTAACCTACTAAAAATATTTTTCACCTCATTTAATGAATGAATTTCCAGATTAAAGTTTAAGAAAAATTTAGTTTGATCTATTTTTAATTCGTCGGAATTCATTTTTATTAAATTTCTAACAAGGTCCAAAAATGAGTCCAACTTATTTTTGTCTTTATATTGGTTTAATATCTCATTCACTTTTCCCCAATTAAATAAGGGAGATAATTTTCCAATTAATTTTTTTGCTCTTAAACGCATCAACTCATTTTGAATTGAGGGTACACCGACTGAATTTAATGAAAGGTAAAGCTCTTCCAGTTCACCAGTTGAATCATGAACTTCAATAAAATCAAGAAAAACAAAATATTCATAACCTTTAATCTTTAAGGGAAATTTATTTTCAAAGAAATCACTGCCTCGCCTTAAGAATTCAAGGTGCGTTCTTGTTTCCCTAAAGATATAGAAATGCTTGTTGGAGTTTATCAGTCCAAGTGCTTCACCAAGATTTTTTCTGATAAGTCTTTTTTGACTATCATCTTCACTTGAACCATAATTTTTTGGATGGGTAATATCAATGTATCCTTCAAAAGTATTTAAGGAATTATTATAAAACACCAAAGCCCTTTCACTTCCCAATCGATTGGAATAAACAAAGACATCTTCAATTGTATTTCCATCAAAATTTTTGAAATCATAAAGTTCAAAGTTTTCAACTTGACTGAATAAATATCGTTTTTTAATTAATGGAAAAATTTCTTGTTTATGCCTTTCTATTAAAAATTCATTTGGTTTTTCGTCATAATAAGCTCTGTAATATTCATGACCATATTTTTCTCTCAATCCTTCAATCTGTCCGTGAGCAAACATTGGAAGTCCGGGCATTGTAACCATCATCACAGCACAGCCGAAATATTTATCACCATCGCCAAATTGATTAATTGCGGTTTCTTCATCAGGGTTACTTAAAAAGTTGACATATCTTTTCAAAATTTCTGGATTGAATTCAAGAGTATTGATAATAAGTTTTCGATATTTAGAATTCTCTTCATTTTTCAGCATATTCATAAATGCGCTATTATAAACTCGATGCATTCCAAGAGTTCTAACGAAATAACCTTCCATTAACCAGAAAGCTTCAGCAAGCAGAAGTGTATCGGGTTTATCCACATTAATTCTATCAACCACTTCACGCCAGAATTCTTTTGGATAATGTTTTAAAAATTCATCTGTTGACATTGCAAAATCTGATCGAGAAGGAATTGCACCGCCTGTTCCAGGTAATGGAAACCATAATCTTTGATAATGTTTTTGAGTTAAAGTCATTGCTGCATCAAGACGGATGATTGAAAATTTCTTAGCCACATTTAGTATCAAATTGTATAGAGCTTCGCGAACTTCCTGTAATAGTAGATTTAATTGAGCTGTATCGTTCCATGGCATACTCGTTCCATCATTACCATGATAAATGTATCTAATTCGCCCTGTTTTATTTTCAATCAATTGAAACACAACGGCTGCATCCTGTCTTGTCCAGTACTTATCTTCAATTCTAATTTGATAATCTGGATGGTCGCTTAGATTTGGACCTGTAAAAGAATAAGATGGAAAAGGGCTTTTATCTATTTGAATAAAGTAATCCGGATGTTCAATTATCCACTTAGAATAAATTCCCATATGATTTGGAACAATATCACAGGCGAGCCGAATTCCACGGCTCCAGCATTTTTGATTGAGACTTTGATAGGCTTCTTCACCACCAAGATCTTTTGCAATTTCATAATCATAAATCGAATAAGCAGATGCAAGTGCCTCAGGATTGCCTGCAAGATTTTTAATTTTTCGAGAAGCTGGACTTCTTTCCCAGATTCCAATTAACCAAAGAGCATTGAAGTTATAAGAAGCAATTAAATCAAGCTCTTCGTCAGGGATTTGATCCAATCTTTTGATTTCACGATTGTATTTTTTTGAGAGTTGATACAGCCAGACATAAGTATTTTTTGCCAGTAAGACTACTTTTGGCATCCAATCAATATCTGGAGTAAATTTTTCTTCTTCAATAGGAGTTAGAGGTATAGGAGCACCTGAAAATTTATCGCCCAATCCAAGCAATTCTTCAATAGAGAAAGTTGGAACCTTTGTTTCAGCTTTCCCTGTAAAACCGACTTGAAAGATTTTCAGATCTTCTTTGATCAAATCGATGCTTTTTAAGATCAAGACAAGAAATTCCTCGGGAAGAATAGACGACCAATTTTCTTTTATGAATTCCAATTGAGCTTCAATACTTTTTGGATTATTTATGATTGGCTCTTTCAATAAATCAATTAGCGGCTTATTAACCTTTTCAACTGGTTTCTGTTTTCTGAAATATTCTTCAAGAAACTCATTTGCTTTTTTATAAATAGTTCTATTAAAAATATCTGAATGATCAAAAAGAAATTTTAGATCAACCGCAGCAGAGTTTAGGTTAGATAGATAGATCAGAATTTGATTTTTTGCATGTGATCCTTTCAATTCATTATCGACTTTAATTGATTCTAAGAATTGGGAAATTGAAATCTCATCCGACAAAATTTTTTTAATTGGAAAGATCGAATTGAAATAACCAACAAAATTTTCAAAATCCTCTAAATCGAAATTCTTACGAGTTTCATCAACGGCTAAACTTAATGCATCAGGATTTTCTTGCCAATCATACTTATTTATTACATAATCAAATATTGAATTTAATAGAGCAAAAGAGAACAATTTTCCAGGCAGAACATTCTTATCAAAAATTTTTTTGATCTTTTCTGATAAAACTCTTGCGGTAAATGAATCGGGTATTAAAAGACTGCCGTCTTCTAAATTTGTAAGATTTTCGTCTAAGAGTAACTTAATTAATTCTTTTCGAGCATAGATTTTTGGAGTAATCACTATCATAGTTGACCTGTTAATTTTTCATTTCTTAAAATTTTGAACAATCTAAACAAAAATAATCAATAGTTTTTGCTGTTACCAGAAGAGACTCATTTTATTAATTAGTAAATAAAATCTGGGGAAAAATTTTGTTTATCAGTTCTTAGATTTTTCTAAACAAAAAAAATATATAAAACATAGGCTTACGCAAATATTTAGAAAATTGAGCAATCCTTCAGCTTTTACTATTTTTGTAATGGATGATTGAAAATAATTTTTTCAAAAAGATAATGCCCACTGCCCTACCTACCCATATATCACTATTAAGATTCACACAACAAAAATTAAAAAATGAGGAATACCATGACGGAATATGCACAAAGAGTTCTTGCCCAAGTAAAAGCAAAAAATCCAAATGAGCCTGAATTTCATCAGGCAGTAGAAGAAGTATTTGAAACACTTACCCCTGTTCTGGAGAAGCATTCAGAATATGAAGCACATCGAATCCTTGAAAGAATGGTCGAGCCAGAAAGAATCATAATTTTCAGAGTACCCTGGCAAGATGATCAAGGACGATATCATATTAATCGCGGTTACAGAGTTGAAATGAATTCTGCAATAGGTCCCTACAAAGGTGGTTTGCGTTTTCATCCTTCTGTTACACTTGGAATTTTGAAGTTTTTAGCATTTGAACAGGTATTTAAAAATAGTTTAACCACTCTTCCAATGGGCGGAGGAAAAGGTGGAAGTGATTTTGATCCAAAAGGAAAAAGCGATAACGAAATTATGAGATTCTGCCAGAGTTTTATGACAGAACTTTATCGTCATATCGGACCCGATACTGATGTCCCCGCCGGTGATATTGGAGTTGGTACAAGAGAAATTGGTTATCTCTTTGGTCAGTATAAAAGAATTAAAAACGAATTTACAGGAGTACTGACAGGCAAAGGGATCAACTGGGGCGGTTCATTAATCAGACCA